>JAEWMZ010000356.1 GCA_023392995.1 Bacillota bacterium | reverse complement strand
AGGAACTCCAGAATATCTTTCTGGAATGTTTTCTTGATTTCTCTTCTGGTCGCTCTTGACATGATAAAATACCCCTTTGCGAAAAAGTTTTTCTAATTTTATCATATCAGAGTAAAAAGGTCCACAGATTTCAGATCAATTAGTGCGAAAAATATTTACCTTTCAAAGCTGTGTAAGTGCGGAATTGAGCGGAGTTGACATTTCTCTTCATTAATATATTTACGATGAAATCTTTATTGTCCTTAATACTTTTCCTGCTTCTGCTATTTCATCCAAAGATGTACCAAACATAGTATGATAACCAAAAGCAATTAGGTTCATTGCCAGGAACTCTTCGTCTTCTCCGGTTACCATCACATATATTCTTGGCAGCTTTTCACGAAAAATTCGGTTTGCCTCCTTATTGTTAAGGAGATCCAACACGACCGAGAATTCACTGAAGGGATAGTTATAATCTGTGACAGGCATATAACAATAATGATATTCTCCTGAAGTCACCTCATCGATCCTTTTGTCCTTATGGCTGGGCAATATGATCTCGGCCGTTGCACCATAAGGTATCATGACATCCATTTGAAAAACTCCGTCTTCTTGTATGACCCATTCTATTCGATACTTACCTAAGGGGGATTCAAAAGCAAGCTCCATGTGCTTCAGCCTATAATTCAGCCTCGGAGCGATGAGTGCGCGCTTACATCCGGCCTTCGTAAACTTTAGACCAGCTATATATTGATAGATTGCTTCACATACGGAACCATATGCATAATGATTGAAAGAATTCATGTTCATTCCATTCACCTTTCCATCCGGCAGCATAGAATTCCACCTTTCCCATATTGTTGTTGCACCAAGGTTCACAGCATAGAGCCAGCCCGGGAATTCTTCATTAAAAAGTATCCGGTAAGCTTCCTCCTCCATTCCGTTTTCAAACAGCACCGGCAGCATCAGAGGGGTACCGGTAAAGCCACTCTTAATCCTGTAGAGATCTTTCTTCAATCTGGTCTTCAAGCCTTCTATCACCTTTTCTTTATCAATAAACACCTGATAATAAAGGGATAGAACGTAGGCCGTCTGTGTATCAACCGCCAGCCTGCCAACCGGTGTAAAGTATTCTTTCAAAATCGCCTTTCTTACTTTCTTTGAGCGTGATGCGTAATATTTTGCATCTTCCTTTTTGCATAACACTTTGGCAGCCTTAGCCGTTAAGTCCAGACTATTCTTATAATAGATACTCTTAATAAAATTCTCATCGGTTCCACCCAGCAGAGCCTGAGGACATACTCCATCCTGCGCCAGCCAGTCCCCGTAGGTAAATCCCGAGGTTATCCTATGATGATTTCCATCTTTTTTATCTACCGCAATTACCGTATCGGTATACTCCTTCATCATACTATAATTCTCATTCAGCAGCCTTTCATCTCCATAGGCCTGATATAAATTCCAGGGAATTATGGTTCCCGCATCTGCCCATACTGCTCCGCCACTGCCAGCCGTTTTTTTTAAGGATGGGGAATACATCGGAATATCACCCTCGTAATATTCCGTTTGATCATAGCGCAAATCATTTAGATATTTCTTATAAAAACTGTAACAGTCCATATGATAGCAGGCGGTATTTACAAAAACCTGAGCATCTGCCGTCCAGCCTAGTCGCTCATCCCGTTGGGGACAATCCGTTGGTATATCAACAAAATTTCCCCTCTGCCCCCATAAGGAATTTTGCATCAGCCGGTTTAATTTTATATGATCCGTATTAACCTGCAAGGTTTGTTGCAGGTCAGAATACAAGACCACTCCGATAAAATCCCTGGGATCAACCTTACTGATGCCAGAAACCTTGACATAACGAAAACCATAGAAGGTAAAGAAGGGCTCCACTTCTTTGACACACCCATCCGAGGTATAGTTATATTCCGCCTTTGCCGATCTGTAATTACCATTATAAAAGCATTCCTGCTGCAGCACTTCTCCATATTGAAGATGTATTTGGGTTCCTCTTTCTTCACGGCAGATGTATTTACAAAAGCCCACCATATTTTGTCCAAAATCAAGAATCTGCTCTCCTTTGGGAGAGACAAAAATTGAGGGATGTAATTCCAGTTTATTGATTACCGGCACGGTTGTATCAGGAATCAGCCTATAGGTTACCTTCTCTTTTTTACAAGTTGTCAAAATCGATGGATTTTTACAATCGTCCCTGGTTTCTCCATGATAGATCGAGGTATCCAATAGGAAGGAATCGGATGCTTTCCAAGTTTCATCCGTTTGGATAATACATTTCCCTCCGTCCTCAAGCTCTACCACTAGCTTTGCACATAGTAAATAGTTATCCCCATAGATATTTTGTCCGGCTCCAAACCTTCCTTTATACCATCCATCCCCCAGAAAAACTTCTATTTTGTTATGCTCCTTCAAAAGAGACGTAATGTCATAAGTCTGATATCTAAGATATGCATCATAATCATTAAAGAGCGGAGTAAGATAGTTGTCTCCAATTCGTGTGCCGTTGATAAAGGCTCTGTATAATCCTAGGCCTGTCATATATAGCCTTGCCTGTACTACCTTTCCCAGGTCAAATTCTTTCCAAAGGATTGGACAGACTATGGTTTCCCTGGGAGTAATAAAATCAGAGTCCAAGGGTAACGCTGTTTCAAAGGAAGCTCGCTCGCTAGTGATTCCATTGCAGGTAACATCCCAGTAATATTTTTGTCCCGTTTCAAAAGAATAGGAGAGATAAAAACACTCTATCTTACTAAGAACAATTTTTTTACTGAATATTTTCCTTTGTTCATACCCCTCGTAAATATTGACCAGGAAGGAAGTACCTCCCGTTACCTTGAAAGAAAACTGCAGCTCCTTCTGATCAATTCCGATGGGATTAATTTGTCTATTTACCTTAAGCTCATAAATTTTCAATTGCATACCTCTTCCTCATCAATTCCTATCCTGTGAATACGGATAACTAAAATCGTACCTTCCTGAACCGACTGCCAGAACCCCATCCCTGCCAACGCTGTTACAAACCACGCTCCTGCCGGATTCCAACACCTCTTTTCCTGCTGCCCCCGGTAAAATAATTTCTGCCGAAGTATTTGCCGGAAGGATGACCTTCATAAACATTCTATTTGCCTCCACCCTCCAATCACATACAATCTCTCCCTGGATGCTTTTATAGGCGGTTCTGGCACTGGTAATGCGCTGCTCCGGTATGGGTGCTATACAGATTTTCTTATAGCCTGCCTGCGCGTAGCGGATACCTCCGATGTTACGGTACATCCATTCTGCAACGCAACCGAAGGCATAATGGTTATAAGAAATCGGTATTGGTGTTCCATCCGGGAAAACATTCTGCCAGGCTTCCCAAATTGTTGTAGCTCCCATTCTCACTTCATAAAGCCAGGAAGGACATTCCTCTTGGAACAGCAGCTCATAGGCCAAATCCGTTCGCCCGTAATTATGTAATACAGGAAGTAAAAATGGCACCGATAAAAATCCCGTATCCAGCCGGTTTCCGTTTTTTTCAATAAGCTCCACTAATTTATGAAAAGCAGGCCGCTCTGCTGCTTCAGGTAACAGATGAAATGCTAATGCTAGTACATAAATCCCTTGCCGATTTGTCTTCAAGCTTCCGTCCTGATTCAGAAATTCTTTCTGAAAAGCATCCTTAATCTTTCTGTTTAATTCCTGATACTCCTGTGCATCCTTCGAATACCCAAGAAGCTGGGCGATATCACTGATTAACTTGGTGGAATAGGCATAAAAGCAAGTGGGTACGATATCCTTCGTTAATCTGGCACTCTGATATACATCTAATTGCTTCGACTGCGTATTCACCAGCAGACTTGGTGTCAGCCAGTCCCCATAATGGAAATTCGTATTCCAGAGATATTTTTGCCATTCAAGGCGCTCCGTTGTCAATTCACCTTCCAAGTTCTCCGGCAGACCTTCTTCGGCTGTCTTACGAACATATTGCATCCAGTGCTTCATTGCCGGGTAATTGCTTTTTAGTAGACCGATATCTCCATAAGCATAATAAAGATTCAAGGGCAGGGTAATGATAACATCACCCCATCCGGCGCTGCACTGGGCTCCTGCCCCAGGATGCAGCTTTTCCAAATCATAGGAAGGACAGTTTGGTACTACCAGCGGAATTTGCCCATCGGGTAGCTGCTCTGCCCTGACATTCACCAACCAGCGTTTGAAAAAATTCAAGGAATCCATATTCATACAGGCGGTTGGACTAAAGATGGACACATCTCCTGTCCAACCGGACTTCTCCCGCTGAGGGCAGTCGGTGGGGATGGATACCATGTTACTGAGCTGGCTCCACATTACATTTTGCTGTAACCGATTCAAGCGTTGATCTGAGCACTCAAATTCTATTGTGGTATCCATAGCAGAGCTGATCACTTGAATTTCAAAATCCTCAATGGATGGAGTTTTATTCCACCCCGTAATGCGCACATAGCGAAAACCATGGTACGTAAAGGAAGGGGAATATACCTCTTCACCCTCTCCCTTCAGGATATAGACATCCGTTTGCTGCGAAAACTTGCCATATATATTATTGATAAAATTACCGGCTTGATCCAAAGTCTCAGAATGCTCCAAAACAATTACACTTCCACGGGAACCACTTACTTTAAACTGCACTCTTCCTGCCAGTACCTGCCCTGTATCAAGTACTGTTTCCCCTGCTGGTGTTGTTACTATGGCAGCCGGAGGAAAACGCTTAACAATCTTTACCGCATCCGTGTACTGTGAACGAAGATTGCGATAGCCAAAGTCTTTCGTCTGAACCGGGAGCCAGCCTGACGCCTGAAATGCAGACAGTGAAAATTCTCTTTGTTCTAACCTTGCATCATATTTTTCACCTACGAATAGATCAGAACTTATAATAGCACCCGTAGAAGAGGTACACGCTTCACCAGAGCAGATTATCTGCTCGGTTCCATCCAGGTTGACAACATGTAATTCAAACAAACCGGCCAGCAGTGTGCCAAATTGACAGCTGTCTCCCGTTAATCCGACCTTGCCAAGATACCACCCGTCACCGATTATCATCCCCAGAACATTTTCACCTGGTAATAAATACTGTGTGATATCATAGATTTGATATAGATGAAACTGTGGATATGAGGTATAGCCAGGGGCTAATTCCTGATCACCCACTCTTTGACCGTTCAGATAAAGAGAATATACTCCATGAGCCGTTACATAAGCACGAGCCCTTTGTGTTTCTCCTGATAGCTGAAAGCTCTGGCGCAGATACTGGGCTGGACGCATTATGATGGAATCCAGCGGTCTGCGATCACGCTTTAACCTTTCTTCCTCATCCTGTACCTCCGTATATGCAGGAAGCTGCTGAGGTACCACCCATTTCCCACGCCATTCACCGGAATTCATAAAGGCGGTCTCAAACCAGGTATCGGCAGATGCCGCTTCACCATAATTATCTGCTGATGTAATTCTTACTCTATATCTGGTGATGGATTTCAAAGGATTTCCTTCATAGGTGATAAAATGAGTCTGGTCTGACCACACCGTACCTGAATTCCACATTCCATGCCCATCTTCATCTTCTACACATATGGTATAGCTCACCTGAGCCGTATTTCTCTTCTCTGATAATAAGATGTAACTAAACACCGGCTGTGGCGTATCAATCCCCAATGGTTGAACCATATTTTCAACTTTCAAATCACTAATCTGCATTCCAAGCTCCCTTATTCTTATGATTACTCCATTCCATTATGATTACTCCTCTGTAATCGGATGGTTTTGTGCATCAAGTTCTTTTCTTATCACCGGAGTTAATTTATCAAGATTACATAGCTTTAAACAAAGAAAGACTATTACATAGCAGATGATTGGGGTTACCGCCTGTATCATCCGCTCCATGGAGATGGTATAGGCAGACTGAACCTGAAGGGCTCCATTATACGCTGCAAAAGTCAATAACCAGCCTAATATTGCAGAGCCAAATCCGGAGCCTGCCTTATTACCCACACTGGTGGCACTAAAGATGATTCCTTCCATTTTAACCCCGGTCTTCCAGGTACCAAAATCACAGATATCGGCAAGCAGCGATTGAAAACAGGCGGAAAATCCAGAATTTCCGAATCCCGCTAAAATATAACCGCCAAAAAACAAATAAAGATTGGGTGTCGGCAAAAACACTGCAATAGCCGCTACAGTGGTGCCCACTAAACCGATTAGCATTCCACCGGTTAGCACGGCATGCTTGCCAAAGCGGTTCGCTAAAGCACAAGCAGGTGCGATCCCAAGAACGATAGGTAGTAAAAATGCAAGGGTAAAGGCAGAAAACAAATCAACATTTCCAAGAAAATCACGGCAGAAATAAATGCCCATACCGCTGATTATTGTGTTAGTCAGATTTACCATAAGTCCTGCTATAGTTGCATAGAAGAAATACTTGTTTTTCTTTAATGCTCTGGCAGCCTCCTTTATGGTTACCTCTTTCTTCTTTACAGCCCCTACCTTCGGGTTCTCACTGTCCTTTTCCCGCAGGCGTAAAAAGCTGGCTACTCCGGTGAAAAGAATGATAATTCCATAGATTAATGTCATTTTCTGATACCCCAGCGGCGAATACCCAAAGCTGCTGAGCATAACGGCAGTTACTGTGGTTGCCAGAATTCCTCCGATTATGGTGCCTCCCATCTCAGCAGCTCCCAACATATTTCTCTTCTTAATATCGTCAGTAACCAGGGGAAGCATGGTCGTAATTGATATCCCACTGATTGTAACAAACACTGTCATAACCATAAAATACATGACTGCAAAATAAATAATTTTTCCTGTCAAACTAAGGTGCAGCGGCACATTGAACAGCATATATAATGTTATTGCAATACCCACTGCCCCTACAATTAGCCAGGGGCGTGCCTTTCCAAACCTTGAACTGGTATGGTCGATCACATATCCCATAAATAAATCACTAAAGCCGTCCGTAATTCGAAGTACCAAAATAATTGTACCAATCACTGCAGCGGAAATGCCGGCAATATCCGTAAGATAGACCGTTAAAAATGAACCAATAATCGTACTCGCCAAAACACCGGGGATTGCTCCGCAACCAA
The DNA here is from genome assembly GCA_023392995.1 of Bacillota bacterium. Taxonomy (GTDB): domain Bacteria; phylum Bacillota; class Clostridia; order Lachnospirales; family Lachnospiraceae; genus Mobilitalea. The sequence goes on along the minus strand of JAEWMZ010000356.1, from coordinate 9,705 downwards.
ATGCAATACCGTCAAGATATCCAATCTTTTGTTTCTTAATTTTATCCATAAATGCCCTCCACTTTTTTAGTATCTGCTATCCATCTTCACCTTATATTCATGCTGCATATCAGATACCTTTAATAATACATATCCTTTTGAAAAGCAATATAACTTGTATTCCTTATAGACAATGTACAAATTATTTTGCTATTTTGTATTTTTATTATATAATATCTTTATAAAATAAAAATATATTATCATGCCAGATTATCATCATTTCGTGCTATTAACAGGAGGCTATATGGATCAAATTATTGAAAAGCTCTTTCTTCCGGAACCATTTCTTAATACACATACGACACCACAGGTATTGCTTCCTAAGAATAATTCGCCAATGATTAAAACAATCCGGGGTGATTCCAATTTGGAGGGTGAACTTTCCCGCTATACCAAGGTATTAAAGCAAGTACCGGATCTCCAATCCTATCTGTTACAGCCGCTGGGTATTGCTGTTCTGGAATTTCCGAAGAACTATTACACCCGTCGGGAAAACTTTAATACCTATATGCTTCTCTATACTATAGCCGGTAAAGGCATTCTCAATTATGATAATAAAATCTATGAAGTAAATCCTGACGATGGATTTCTAATTGATTGCAAAGATTATCACGAATACTATGCTGCTTCAACAGAGGGCTGGAGCTATGCAGTGATCCATCTGGAGGGAATCTCTATGCCCTGGTTTTTGCAGCAATTAAAGGATAGAGGCTCTATAAAATTCACTTTTGGTGAAAAGAGCCCCTTTCGAAAGAGTCTTATGGAATTGTTTGAACTTCATATGAACCAAACTGAGCCGGAACCTTTGAAAAACAACTATTATCTTACGAATATACTGACCGCTATGTTGACTCCCGTATCAGAAGAAGAACTTCCAAACTTTAAGAAAATACCAGAGAATATCCGTAAAATAAAGGACTACCTGCATAATCATTATTGCGATCCCATAAGCATGGATTCCCTGTCCGAATCCTTTCACTTAAGTAAATATCATCTCTCAAGAGAATTCAAGCGTCATATCGGTGTCGCCCCTAACCAGTATCTTCTGGATCTGCGAATCGAACGTGCCAAGACCCTTTTGTGTCATTCCGAATACAACATCTCTCAGATTGGGCAGATGGTAGGAATTCCAAACAATAATTATTTTATTGTATTTTTTAAAAAGAGGGAGCACTGCACCCCATCAGAATATCGCAGCAGGATGCAGGGAAAAGAATAAAGATCAAGATTATATAGAAAGGTGCTTCACGAGCTTAAGGAGTTTTCACAAAAATGCCAGGAAACCATTCTTAATGATTACCCTGACATTTTTATAAAGCCACTTTTATTTTTCACAGAACACGCATTACGACAAGGAAGGTTTTTTCATTATTTTTCTCATAACAACAGTCAATATCAGCCCTAGAATTGCTACTACTGTTGCAATAATAAAAGGCAGATGATAGGCTTGGATTCCGTCTGCTTTATTCACAAAGCGTGCAGCAATCTGAGGTCCTAAAAAAGCACCTATGGAGTAACCAAAAAACATGATTCCATAATTAATACCCGAATGCTTCATTCCAAAGGTCTTACTCGTTAATGGGGGAAATACAACTAACACACCGCCGAAGGATGCTCCTAAAATAATTAAGAAGAAAATAAAAATTGGTAATGTATATGAAAAACTTAATCCAATTAAAGCAATAACCGTTAGAATAAAAATAAGTGCCAGTGTTTCTAACTCTCCTAATTTATCACATAGCTTTCCAATCACTAAGCGGCCGCATAAATTAGAAAGCAGGTTCACCGCAACAAGATTAGCTGCTGCGATTGGAGTCATCTCTAATTGTGTTTGTCCAATCGAGGATAAGGAGCTAATCATCATAATACCTGCTGTACATGCGATTGAAAAAAGCAAAAGTAACAGCCAGAATATTTTAGTAGATAGCATTTCTTTTGGCGAATAAGCTATTTGAGCAGCTGCCGCACCTTGCTCCGTTTTCGAAAATCCATCTGGCATCCAACCCTTTTCCGGGACTTTCATTATCCATCCAACTAACCAAATAATAACTAAGTAAGCCACTCCTAAGTATATCAACCCATGAATACCGAATTGATCACATAAAATTGCCCCTGCTTTGGCCGTTATTAAAGGGCCTACGGATGCAGCACATAACAATGCACCTGATATAGTTCCACGTTTTTCAGGATACCACCTTAAAGCTACATTAAGTGATGGATTGTATAGTAAGCCATTTCCCGCTCCTGCAATTACACCGCAAGTTAAGTATAATAACGGAATACTTGTCACAAATGCAGTCGTAAACCAACCCAGACCAAAAACCAGTCCCCCTATGTACATTAACTTTTTAGGTCCCGATTTATCCACGACCCGACCGGAAATAATTCCAAAAAGTGACATAAAAAATTGATAAATTGTTAACGTTAATACGACTTGTGAAGCATCTCCTCCGGTTGCTTTCTGAAGTGGTATCGAGAATACTGAGAATGCAGCGGATGCTGAGCATACAAAAATAACAAAAAATGCAGCTGCAATGACAATCTTCCGTTGATTCATTCCGTTTTTTTCTACATAGTCCATAATATGCCTTCCTTCTTTGTTTAATTTTTCACATACATCATTTAAAAATTATTTATGGAAAACCAATACTTTTTTTGGGTAATCAATAGAAAATATCTATATATCTTGTTATACTGAATGAAAAGAAAACGAAAGAAAAGGAAGTACTATCATGAATTTAAACCATCTTTTTTATTTTAGCGTTCTTGCGGAAACTGAAAATTATACCGAGGCTGCCCGTCAGTTAATGATTAGTCAGCCCTCTCTTAGTTATGCCATAAAAAAGCTTGAAACCGATTTAGAGATTCCTTTATTTGAAAAAAAAGGACGCAATGTCATATTGACTGCTTATGGAAAGGAATTGCATCAAACAATCGAAGTATCTTTAGGTTCACTTACTCAGACCATCGATCGGATCCAGAAGCAATACAAAAAAGAAAGTGATACCATTGCTGTTGGCATAATTCCGACTTTAGCAAGTAACTTCTTGCCTGAAATCATGCATAAAGCGAAAAAAAATGGCTTCTTACCGGAGAATACTCAGATTTTCCATGGGCACACTTCGGATATTATAAAAAAATTAAAGCAAGGTATCTATGACATCGGACTATGCGCCAAACAAGAGGAACCAAGCCTAACGTTTATTCCCATCAAGAAACAGCCCTTTGTTTTATTCATCAATCGGGCTCTTTATGAACAGCATCCGGATATACAAGAAAAATGGTTTGAGATGCCTTTGGTTACCTATCGAAAAAATCTTCCTGTGGGAAAAAGTGCGCAACAACTAATTAAAGATTATACGAAACAACCAAATATCATTGAAGAATTTGATGATGAAACCTCCATTGGCGGTTTTGTTTCTGTCAATCCCAGTATAGCTGTTGTAGCCAAAACCTCTTTATTAAAGCAATTTGATTTGCCCTCCCTCCCGCTGAATGAAGAAAAAATATTCCACACGGTCTATCTTGCCTATTTAACTCAAAATAAAGAACTAAAAAAAATCAAGTCCTTCTGTAAGTTAGTAAAGCCCTACGGAGATTTCAACCAATAACAAGTGCTATTCAAGCTGTTGTAAGCCTTCCTCTCTTTTTTATCAATAGAATTTATCTATATATAAACAAAAATATATATTGGACGTTGCATAAAGTGTTCTTTAAACTATTCTAGGAGAGATTGTTTAATAAATAACAATTTTTAGATTATTTATGGAAGGGATGCTAAAATGATAGTTGAAGATTCATGGTTAGATCTTAAGGGGAAAGTTGCCGTTGTCACAGGCGCCGCCGGAGGTATGGGAGCAAAAATCACGGAAGAGCTGGCAAAGCAAGGCGTAAATATTGCGTTAGTTGACATTCAAAAGGATAAAGTCGAAGCCTTTGCGCAAGAAATAAGTGAGAAATATTCTGTTAAAATAATAGCCCTTTATTGTGATACCTCAAATGAAGGCGATGTAGAAATGGCTGTACAGACAGTCGTTAAACAGTTTGACAGGGTTGATATCTTAATAAATACGGCTGCAATTCTTCGCTCTTCCCTTTTTGAAGAGCTGTCTCTGGCCGATTGGCAAAAAACATTAAATATTAATTTGACCGGTTACTTCCTGATGTCTCAGCATTTTGGACGTGTTATGATAAAACAGGGCAAGGGGACACTGATTCACATCTCTACGATGTTATCCAAATTTCCTGAAACCTATAGCGGAGCTTACAGCGTTTCAAAAGCTGGGGTGAATATGCTTTCAAAGCAAATGGCTGCAGAATGGGGGCAATATGGGGTTCGCAGTAATTGCATTCTTCCGTCCCTGGTTAAAACACCACTATCCAAAGATTTTTATTCTGATCCGGAGGTCTTAAAGGAAAGAGAAAGAATAACTGCAAGTAAACGAATTGGTACTCTAGATGATATTGCTAATGCGGTTCTATATTTGGCCAGCGACCGTTCGGAATACACAAACGGCGGTGAACTGACTGTTGAAGGCGGCTTGGGTATCATGATGGGCGATCAAATTGCAAAGCCCGGCGGCCGCAAAGCATATGCCATGAGCCATAAATAAGAGAACAGAACACTCCTATGAAGAAATGTACATATATATCTTAACAGAAAGAAGGACAAATCTATGACCAATAAGCCAGTAAATATAGCCGTTGTCGGTGCGGGAGCAATGGGGCAGAATCATATCCGCTTTATTCAAGAAGAAATCGGATCAGAATTAGTTGCGATTGTCGATGCCTTTGAAGGAGCCAAGAAAATTGCTGAAAAAGCAGGAGTTCCTTTTTATCAGGACTCTACCAAAATGATGGAGGAAGTGAAGCCTGATGGTATCATCATTGTGACCCCCAATCACTTACATCTTCCCATTGCCCGTGAAGCAATCAAAAGAGGAATTCCTGTATTGGTGGAAAAGCCAATCTCTGATGATTTAGATGATGCCAAAAGGTTTGCCAAAGAATCCAAAGCAGCGAATGTGCCCGTATTAGTTGGCCAGCATCGTCGCTACAATCCTTATGTAAATGCAGCAAAACAGATCATTGATAAGGGCGAATTGGGAAAATTAACGGTAGCTTCCTTCCATTACATGATTTACAAAGAAGATAACTATTTTGATGTGGAATGGCGCCGAAAGAAAGGTGCCGGCCCGATTCTCGTGAATCTGGTACATGATGTTGATTTACTCCGTTACTTAATCGGTGAAGTGGATGCAGTACAAGCTCTAAGCTCCTCTTCGGCACGCGGCTTTGAAACAGAAGATTCGGCTGTAGTAAATGTCCATTTTAAATCCGGTGCCTTAGCTTCCATGACACTTTCAGATGCCACTGCTTCTCCCTGGAATTGGGAGGCAACTGCCCGCGAAGATGCACAATATCGCCCCTTTGATGCGGATGCCTATTTTATTGGCGGTACAAAGGGTTCTCTTTCTCTGCCCCGTCTTCATCATTTTGCCTATAACGGAGAGCCCTCCTGGCATAAGCCTCTGAAATTAGATATCAACCCGGTAGATCCGCAATTACCGCATAAAATGCAGTTAAAACATTTCATTCAAGTAATTCTTAAGAAGGAAGAGCCTATTGTCACACCGGAAGATAATGTTAAAACCTTAGAGACCCTCATGACAATTAAACTGGCAACAGAAACAAAGGGAATGGTTACTCTTTCGTAATTACCCTAGATACATTGGTCTGTTGGAGGATACCGTTACCCATCTGCAGTTTATGAGTACAAAGACATACTACAAATATAGAAATTATGCCTCTTGTTGCATACTGGATATGATAATATTTTCTGCATAGAAACCATTTAAAATGGTTAAAACTTATATATAAAAACGATTGCAAGAATTGTCAAAAAAGTTACGATTTTGATTATTCTTGCATTCGTTTTAGAAGCAAAACGTAGCTTTGTTATGATAAGTGACAGTTTGGTTACGATTTGTATATGGACTAATTTGGTCATTAGCTGTATGCTTAAAAAAACGTTAAGAAAAGAGGATATTGGTATGACCTTAGGAGAGAAACTAAAGCATTTAAGATCTGAAAAGGGAATTACACAGGAGTCACTGGCAGAAGAATTAAATGTATCTCGTTCTGCTATTGCAAAATGGGAAGCGGATAATGGAGTTCCAGAAATTAGTAATCTTAAACTGATATCAAACATATTTAATATCAGTGTTGATGATTTGGTATATGATACAAAAGAGATTAGCAAAACGGCTGCTAAGAATGAAAAAACTTCAGCTTGTTCGGAGTATGCAGGTAACTATTATGATATCGAACTAAATGGATGGAATAATGGGGTAGACGATGTTCTCATTATTTGCGAGGATGAAGATTTTCTTTTTTACCAAAAGTCATTAAAAAAGAAAACTGTATTCGGACTAATTGGGAAGAAATATATTACATCAGTAGAAGCATCAAGACAATCTAACCTTGCACAAGAAGATATTAAGACCATTGATAAAAATTATTTTTGTAAAAAACATGTTTTAGTTGAATTAGCTTCAAAAGAAGGGTTTATTAAAGGATTTTTTGACTTTCGCAACGATGATTATCAAGATGTTATTATCCAGTCCTTTTCTGATTCAAAGGTTCTTTTAAAATTCGGAAAAGAAATAGATATTGACACCATCTCTAAAATAGAGGAATTAGAGGCTTGAGATACCATTCTTGTTTATCGTATTTATGAACCAACCATAATTGCGTAAGCTTCCAAGGTTCCATATACTACATCGAATAGATCATAGCTCATCGCTTTTCTTGATAAACCTTACTCATCAATAAATGCTAGCAAGTTCGTTAATACATCATATCTATTATTCTATTCTGCTTTATTCAGCAAACAAACAATCTTAACATGCCTTGAACGTTCAAAAAAGATGCCACACCCCCTCCGATATCCTTGGTTGAAGCAGCGCATTTGCAAATTTGGTGAGAGTTATACAAGATGCTTAGTTAAAATGCAGAGCATTTCACACTAAGCATTAGCGTCCTGCCCACGATTGTCAGTTGGTGTATGGTTCTAGTAAAAATATAAGTTGTTCCGTAACTTCCTGTACATTGCAAGGCATAGAATTATTGATCCACCATTCCAAAACTCCAATAAACCCGGAAGTTAAAAAATGAGTAGTGACATCATTTGAAAATGCCTTATTTTCTGACTTTCCCCCAATAACCTCGGTTACTGTTTGCTCAATAATGGCATATAAGCGGCTACGAAAAAATCCGAATCCCTCATTGTTAAGAAGTAACTTGTAAATTGTGAAATTTTCCTCCAAATATTCAAATACACTTTGGAATGCACTTGCATTCAGAGTAGTATCAGTACTATTAGCACAATGATTTAGCAGCAGATCAACATATTTTTCAATGCACTTGTCAAGTAAATCGAATTTATCCACATAATGCAGATAAACAGTCCCACGGTTTATGTCTGCTCGTTCGGCAATGTCATTGATGGTGATTTTCTCAAATCCTTTTTCGGCCAACAGGTCAAGGAAGGTATCCATAATCAACTGCCTTGTTTTTTTTATTCTTCTATCCACAGCGTTCTCCTCCATATATTCAACAAATTAGGGCAATGTGTTGAGTTATCAACAGTTGGAACAATTGTAACTATTGATTTTCTCTCCACAAACAGTATACTCAGAATATCAAACACGTGTTGAAAAGTCAACAAGTGATCATTTCGGAGGATATTCTATGAAAATACTAATTTTTGGCCGCGGTGTGATAGGAACACAGTACGCCTGGGCTTTCGAAAACGCAGGCCACACCGTTGAGTTCTACGTTCGAGAAGGCAGGAAGGCACCCTACGGCTCCTATGTAAACCTGGAACTATGGGATGCAAGGCAAAGCAAAAAAGATCGGATAGTCAAAGAAAAATGGCCTATTGTAATGCACGAAGATATAAAGGATAATCACGACTATGATCTTATTATTATGAGCGTCAACCCCGAACAAGTACCAAGTGCGATTAAGTACCTGGCACCGCGCGTTGGAAATGCAACAGTCCTTTTTTTCAGTAACATCTGGCAAGACCCTCGATTGGCTGTTCAGCCGATTCCGTGCAGTCAAATAGTTTATGGCTTCCCAGGTGCCGGCGGAGGATTTGAAGGAAACACTCTTTACGGCGGGCTTTACAAGACGGTTCAGTTTGGAACATTTGAATCCGCACCTACCAAAAGGGATTTAGCGGTTCGTAAGCTTTTTGCTCAGGCAGGTTTCAAAATAATGGTTCAAAAGGATGTAAAAAGTTGGCTCTGGAATCATTTCGCGTTCAACGCTGCAATGGAAGCCGAAGTATTAAAAAGCGGCAGTTTTGCAAAGGTAATTTCTTCACGGGAAGCGCTCGATGGATTAGGCCAGAACTTGAAAGAAATGATCCCTGTTTTAAAAGCTAAGAGCTCGAAGCTGGATGTTATGACAAAAGTGTTGAGCAGCCTGCCGCCGAGAGTTGTTGGATTTCTTATGAGTCACGTTGTTTTTTCCCCGAAAAGCATGTCCTATGCACTTATAGTGCATAACCACTTTAAAGTGGGCTATGCTGTACAAGAAGTTATTGCAGATGCCAGAAAGTACGGAATAAAGACACCACGACTTTACGAAGCAGAACGTTTCATTACGAAACAATGAACAGATCCAAGGAAAAATGACAATGATGAAATGACCTTCTGTAGTAGAATATTACCTACGCAGAGGTCATTTCATAAAATCATAAAAATTTGTTGTCAAGTAAACAGCTGCACAACTGACTGTCTGTTTAATCTTTAATGAAATGTGTATGGTTACCATACTCTTTGATGCAATTACTTGCTTTCCTGTTTTAAATCCTCTTTATCTTCATTATTCTCATTATCCCTTTTATGCTCGTTGACCTCCAATTGATTGACAAATCTATCTGTTTGAGAAAATAACGTATAAATATATGGATAAAATGGAACACAGAAATATTGGGAAAATGAATTAAAAAACATTTGCAGTATACTTTGGTCGACTTTAAGCTTATGTAGATACTCCCTTTCACAAGCCTCACTATTATCATAAATACGATGTTCTATATTTTTCTTTTTCATGTTAGTACCTCCTAACTCTGTTGTGTAAAAAATGTGTATGGCTGCCATACACTTATTTAAAATTTTTATTCAACTATATTTTCATCAAAATTTTCAATTCGGCTTATCATGGTTGAAAAGAAACTTAACAAAAATTCTAGTTCCACTTCAGTCGCGTTCTGTAGTTCATCTTCCATCATACCATTTAAAACATCATGGTAGTACATATGACTTTTATGGGCTTTTTCCCCTTTTTTCGTTAAACTCAGTGAATATCTAGATAAATTCGACTCATCAACTTCCTTTTTAACTAAAGCCTTTCTCTCTAGCTTTTTGAGAATTTCAGAAACAGCCCCTTTTGTCACTCCCAGAATATCAGCCAGTCCGCCTACATGAATGCAGGGGTGCTCTGCTATTGCTTTTATTACATGTATTTCAGAGTGAAAAATTGGCACATCCGTCCCATAGTAACGCGTCTTTTTATCCAGTTCCATTAAGGCAAACGCCAACTCTAAAGATTCATATGCAATTTTATGTTTTTTGTTTTTCATCTTTTCCATAT
>JAEWMZ010000346.1 GCA_023392995.1 Bacillota bacterium | reverse complement strand
ACAGACAAGGATCCAAAGGATATTAAACGGGAGAAGGAGGAGATAGAGTCCGAGCTCCCTATGGAAGAAATGGAGCAGACAATGGAAGCCGATACAAGTAGTGTCATCATTGAAGGAGTAAAAATATCAAAGCCGGATAAAGTGGTATTTGAAAACCCGGAGGTCACAAAGGAAGAAGTAGTTCGTTATTACGCAAAGATTTCTCAGCGGATGCTGCCCTATGTGGAGCATAGGGTTCTCAGCATTGTGCGCTGTCCGAAGGGGATTTCACAGAACTGCTTCTTTAAGAAGCATCCGGGACCGGACAGCAAAGGGATAGTAACAATTCCCGTTACAAACAGTGAGGGAGAGACAGAGGAATATTTCTATATAGAGAATGTACCCGGTCTGGTAACAGAAGTGCAGATGGGTACCCTGGAATTTCATACCTGGGGCAGCCGGGTGGAGGCGCTGGAAAAGCCCGATATCATGGTGTTTGATTTGGACCCGGATGAGGGTATGGAGCTTAGCAGGGTACGTCAGGGCGTTCTGGACATCAAAAGCATTCTCGCCGAGCTATCACTAAAATCCTATCTTAAGACCAGCGGGGGAAAAGGCTATCATGTTGTGGTGCCTTTAAAACCCACAGTTACTTGGGAGGTATTCCATGATTTTGCGAAACGTGTTGCAGAGGTGATGGAGCAGAAATGGCCTGACAGGTACACCAGTAATGTAAGAAAAGCGAAACGTAAGGACAAGATATTTATTGACTGGATACGAAATGGCAGAGGAGCCACCAGCATTGCACCTTATTCCATCCGGGCAAGAGAAGGAGCAAAGGTCTCCATGCCAATCTCCTGGGAAGAGCTTGACAGCGTAGCACCGGATGGAATTACCATGGAGGAGGCCTTGATCAGAAGCAGCGGCTATGATCCCTGGCTGGACTTTTTTCAGAATGACCAGAGTCTGAGATGAGCAGGTAGTAAGGTAATAATGAAGGTAATAATGACGATAATAATGGATCAAACGATCTTTAGGAACCCTCTGCTTTTCTTTTTTTAGCAGAGGGATTTTTCATATAATCTTTGATCAGGTGCTCCCTGCTTTCTTTTCTATGGTTGTAATGGGTACACTTTAAGGATCATTGAGATTAAGAAAGGTAGTGTTTTACTGAATAAATATATGATACAATGATATAAAGAGGTAATCCTGCTGGTTGTAAGAGATAGTAGGTGGTAGCTTAGCAATAGGAATCGGTCTTTTTTATGATTGGATAAGAAAGCAGCTATGCACTTTTAACACTTAGTAGCGGTTCATCAGGCTTGCAGTAGTTACAGGAAAAGTATCTACTAACAATTACTTTCCCGATAGACAACATCGATATAACAAAGAAACAAACAACGAAATAAATAAAAAAGAATAAATAAAAGAACAAATAAAGGGGTCAGAATATGGATCAGAATATTTCCTGGTATATTGAGAAGCAGATAGAAAAGGTGCTAAGTAATTTAGAAAAGCGCAATATGAAAGGTATTTATGTGAAAAATGAAGCGGAGCTAACAGTGGTATTGCAAAGCTTGATTGAGGTTGGTTCCGTTGTTGGAGTAGGTGATTCGGTCACATTGCTGGAGACGGGTGTCCTGGACTTTCTACGCAGGGGCAATTATCATTTCCTGGATAAATATAGGGAGGGACTGACCCGTGAGGAGAAGAGACAGATTTACCTGCAAAACTTCGCTGCTGATACCTTCCTGTGCAGCACCAATGCCCTGACACAAGAGGGTGAACTGTATAATATTGACGGAAATGGGAGCAGAGTGGCACCAATGCTCTATGGACCAAAACAAGTCATTATAATAGCCGGAATCAATAAGCTTGTCAGTAATCTCGCGGAGGCGGAACGAAGGGTTAGAAATTATGTGGCTCCAATTGATGCGAAAAGACTAAATAAGGATACTCCTTGTACCAAGCTGGGGCAGTGTGTGGACTGTAAAAGTCCAAGTCGAATATGTAATGATTTTGTAACCATAACAGGACAATTTGTGAAGGACAGAATCAAGGTAATCATCGTAGGAAAAACCCTGGGTTATTAGAAGTAAACATTATTTGTACAGAAAATGTGGAGCAAAACAGCATAATAAAGAGCATAATAAAGTGGAAAGGGGGAATGACAGTGGAAGTATTGAATCAGACACAACAGGTTATCGATTTACTGGAAGCTGATATTATGAACGCAGACTATGATCTTATTGCAAAGCATACAGGCATTCCATTGGGGTTATACCAACGCATTTTTACATATATATGCAATATATCGCTGGCGGGATATGTGAGGAAGAGAAAGCTTACCTTAGCGGCTGAGCAGCTCCTTTTAAAAAGAAAAAGTGTTATTGAGGCAGCAATTGAGTGTGGCTATGAAAGCAGCTCTGCCTTTGCAAGAGCCTTTAAGGAGCAGTTCTTGGTTTCACCGGCATTGATTACACAAGAGATATATCATGCAAAAGCGTTTCTTCCCATTTCTTTCATTGACGAGGATACTTATTATGTTTTGAAAGGAAGGCGAATTATGGCTGAGATTGTTAGGCTGGAGTATGTAATGCCGGAGGACATGCTTTTCATCGGCATCAGCAGTAAGAATTATGGAGTAACTACAAAAGAATTATGGAAGATATTTTGGGAAAGGGCGTTTGATAAAAAGTTATATGAACTCAGAGAATATCAGGTTGGTATGGAGGATTGTATTGGTCTGGGCTATATGACTGATTTTACTTCAGAGTCGGGACTGGGGGAGACCTACATGGTTGGAAAGTACTTTTTACCTTGGACTCCGATTCCGGAGGGAATGACAGGAAGGATCATCAAAGGAGGAACCGTGGCTAAGGCGCAAATCAAAGCAAAAACGCTGGATGATATAATTGGCAATGCCTATCTTCTGATTTCGGATATGGTTCAGAAAAACGGCTATGTCCTGGATTATGAGAATTTCTACTGGCTGGAATGTTATACGCTCAGCAGATTTTGCGAGCCTCTGGAACAGGGTGCAGAGCAAGTTATTCTTGACTGGCAAATGCCTTGTAAAAAGGTTTTGTAATGAATGCTTTAAAGAATAATTATGAAAATTTAAATTACTAGATTTATAATTTACTGAAATTCTGGGGGAAGACAAAAATGGGTAATCTATATTCAAAATTTCCTGAGATAATCACGGATAAAGTAATATTGCGAAAAATTGTAGAGGCAGATACGGAAGGTTTGTTTGCAATCTATAGCAACGAAAGGGTATTTACTTACATACCAGGAGATGTAAAAAAGAAGAAAGACACAGTCCAAAATATGATTGGTCATTTCGAGCGAGATTTTAATAAGCATAAAATGATATTTTTAGGGATTTATTTGCCGGAGGCACCTGATAGGATTGTTGGTGTGGCTGAGATGTTTGATTATGATGACAAGGTAAATATGATAACGATCGGTTACCGGCTGAAGGAAGATGATTGGGGGAAAGGAATCGCAGCGCACACTGTGGAGGCGATGATTCATTATCTGTTTCAAACGGTTGGAGTAAATCGAATACAGGCATTTGTAATGCCGGAAAATGAAAGATCACAAAGGGTATTAGAGAAAAACAATTTTGCCAAGGAAGGAATACTAAGGCAATCTCAGTTTTGGAAGGGAATCGGTGTGGTTGACCTAATCGTTTATTCGAGACTTGCCTCTGACAGAGCGAATCCTGTTGGCTAAAAGCGTTATACTCAATCTTTTCGTTGAAAAGACAGGAACATATGCTTTCATTAATATCATAGATATTGCAAACAGGATAATAATTGACGAAGAGCGGTGCTATCGTAATTAAGCGGTAGGTATTAGACTGCTTTTGCGACGGCACCTTCTTTGTCAATGCGCATAGGAATCCTAACAACAGCGCTGGGAATCGTTGGATCGCTCACCTGGTTTTAGCCGCGAAATTCAATGGCTTCACCATCTGGACCCTGGAAGACGACTCTTTTCCAGCCTTTTTCTCCTGGGACTCTGGGACTTGGATCATGGGGTGCGGATAGTACCGTTACGCCCGCTTTTATCAGCCGATTATAATCGGCATCAAAATCATCGCTGATCAGACAGAAATGGTATCCGGAATTTACTTTGTGACTGATCCAATGCTCCAGTTCCAAGATGGTATTGCCCAGCTTAAGATATACAACTTTCTCAATTTCTGGAACACTCGGAACATCATGTTCGAAATACTTATGAAAACCAAAGTGTTTTTCATAAAAATCTATTGATCTTTTTCTATCCTTTACTGAAATTGCAATATGGTCAATGTGTGTAAACATTTCTTAAAGCCTCCGTTTCTTGATGGATGTTATATCCTTCATACTAAATTTGTATTTGGTATGGTAATCTTAATTTGCAAAACGACCCAATTGGAAGAGGTTGTATTTTGGAAGCCATGTGTTTCTCCATGAGGGGAAAAGATAATATCCTTTTCCTTTACAGGTATTATTTCATTGTTTATGGTAATAGTACCCTCACCTGAAACTACATAAAATACCTCATCAATATCGGAATGTTTATGATCGGGTGTGGTTTGTCCCGGGGCATAGAGCAGAAGACCTGTATCTAGCTGACCTTCCTTGAATATCTCTTTGCGGGCACTTTTCATAGCTGAAAATTCTAAAATATCTTCAATATGAGCTTTTTTCATGTCGAATACTCCTTAATTTCTAATGTTTAATTATATTTTTAAAGTTCTTTGTAACGAAAAGGATAAGAAAATAGTTTTTATGAGCACAATAATGTTAAATAGCTTCAAGCGCTTGAATTCGTATATAACTTACTGTAAAATCATCATAGAATAGTTGCTTTCTTTTTGCAAGAAGGCACTTTTTAGTGTAATACTGACGAAATGGTAAGTATGAAAAAGAGAGTGGAGGAAGTACCATGCCCTGTGATAAATCCTGTCCAATTGAACACACAGTGAATCTGATTGGCCATAAATGGAAGGTTCTAATCATCAGAAATCTGCTGAATAAGGGGACACAAAGGTTCTCTGAACTTAGCAGAGGAATAAATGGAATTAGTCAGAAGATGCTGACGCAACAGCTGAAACAGCTGGAGGCGGATGGTATCATTAATCGAATGGTCTATCCGGAGGTACCTCCCAGGGTAGAGTATTCCTTGACGGAGCTTGGAGATTCCTTGAAGCCAATTTTGGATTCAATGAATTTATGGGGTGTTGAGCACATGAAACTGAGCAGCAGGAAGTGATAAACTGTTCGGATTTAGCTTTAAACGCATGTTGAGTGTTAATTGTAACTCATAGATAGAAGGCTATATCAAAACAGGAAATTTATCATTACCAATACTTCGATATGAAAGTCAATCAGTGAAAGAAAATGGCATGTCAGGAATTGAGATTTTTATCATCTTCCCGGCATGCCGTTTGTTATATTTATAGGTTTTACGAGTTATTGATTAATGCAGAGAGGTTTTATATTCTGCGCCACGCGTTCGAATGATCGAATATCGGTTAGTATGGAAAGTAATGGAGGTGTTTGTTGTGGAGTGGGTAGGAAGGACGGGAGGGAATATGATAAATGTGAGCATCAGAATAAACAATATGGTAATAATATGAATACAATTGAGGATAATAAATCCAATCGCGTATATAGCAACAAATTGAAACATTTAGTAAACTGATACAGGAAAGTCTATCTTGAGGAGCATGCCTCATTGTCTAAGGAAACTTCTGGTTTTTTCTTTTTCAATTAAGTATAAGCATTGGTTGAGCAGGTGATGTTGGAATACGCTGAATAATCAAGCTTATGATGAAAGTCTAATAGAAAGTACAAGATAATGTCCTGTAAAGTGGCAGGAGAAAATTTGCACTTTTTTATCCAAAATTTTAATTGTATAGTCTAACTGTTTATATATGACATTTTATTACATTAAGAATGACTATACAATACAAGTGTTTAGTTAAATTAAGGACGGTGAATTAAAATGAACT
>JAEWMZ010000276.1 GCA_023392995.1 Bacillota bacterium | reverse complement strand
GTTTGCCGAAATTTAAAGCTGCTACCTTAAATCCAAAATACAGTTTCGTTCTCAACCTTCCGCGTACGGGCATCTTATCCACTTGATATCTCCGACGCAGAATTGATGGAAGTGATTCTACTCCATTCCGGTAATGAGAATAGTCTTTAAATTCATCACTTTTCATGTAGCGGAGTTGCTTTGCACGATTGACTGTTTTCCATGAAATCTCTAAAGCAGATTTGCTCTTAAAGAACTTTGGTTTGCATTGCTCTTTATACGGGCACTGATTACAGATCTCTTTATTCATGGTTATTCTGGTACGATCATTTGTACGATCATACTTATTGGTTAATGGTTCATGTCCGTTTGCGCACTTTAGTATAGATTTTCCGTCTTTGCTGAAAAGAAAGTCTGCATAGACGTCTTCCGGTTTTCTACCAGTAAAATTTGTAGTCACAAGTGTTGCATTTTGTTCTTTTGCAAGAAGGACATTTCTTTCACCACTGTATGCTCCATCTGCAACAATCGTACTATCTTCGGGTAAATCATGACTGTAAAGATAATCTTTGAGGAACTGGCTGTCACTATATATATTTTGCTCATAAGCGTAGTCGGTAATGATACTGCCATTTTCAAAAGTAGATTCTGTTAGATTGGCAACATACCCTCTGTGTTCTACTCCAGCCTTATGACGAAAAGTTGCATCCGGATCAGACGGATTTAACAGTACTTCGGAATCCATGGAATCTTTCTTATCTTTCAAATGAAGGCTTCCATCTTCCTTAGTAGATGTCTGTTCACGAATAACTCGTAATAAAAGTTGGTATTCACTGGACTCATCATAGTTATCTCTGCATATCTGAGATAACATGGCTGCATCTGATAATACCGTTTTCATGCGTGTTTCGGCATCTGTGCTACGCATATGATAAATAACCCTGTTATAATCCTCTGGCTCATAATAATGTCTCATGGATTCTGGTATAATGCCCTGATTTTTTTGCATATGCTTCACTAGATTTGCAACACAGGTATAGAGTAATTCCAAACGAGAGAGCTTTTTGATATTTGAAGCTATCATCATACTATCCATGCGGTTCATCTTGGATGAGAGCCCCATGAATTCAGCTATTTTAGATGCAAGACTATTCATACAGTTTCGAATCAAATCCGTATTGGTCATAGTCTCATAGGTAGTACATCTTTCACGAAAACGACTCAGGCTACGGTCACTCAGTGGTTGCTCTTTGAAGCTGGTTGTATGGAGCGCAACCTGAAAGCGAATATCAAACATCAGGGATTCAACGATTTCTTCATCAGTGAGACCTAGCCATTCTTTTAAAATGAGAGCACCTATTATGATGTTCACAGGAGTATTCGGTCTGGAAGCTGAATCGCTATAAAGAACTGAGAAGTCCCCTTCGTTAATCGCTGGAAATATCTTATCTGCAAAAGGAATTGCCCAGGATTTTTCGAGAAATTTACGTTCTCTTTCTGTCAGGGAAAATGTACTATCGTCTATGGAAAACTGGTTATAGTCGTTTGGGGAAAAAGCCATTGTTAATACCTCGTCTTTGGTTATTTGATAATACAATTATACCAGATAATCGCGATGATTTATGTATGTGTTAAATTTTCAAGGTACAAATATCAATTTATTTTAGGGGATGACCTTTTGACACCCTAATCATAACTAGGTAATTGCTAAACTCATTAACTGAGGGTATTGTATACATAGCAAATACTGTTTCGAAGCGGAAGCTAAGCCCGAAGGAAGCGTTGGAGCGAAAAAATAGTATTTGCTGTGTATACAATTGCAATGACTATATTGTTTCGCAATTGCCAAAATTAAAAATAACGATAATAAGGATAAGAAAACTCCATGGAACAATCGCAGCTTATTGAAATGATACGAAATAATCCGAACGCCATCAGAACCCTTCCCTCCCCCTCTGAGGAACTTAAGTTAATTGCATTGAAAAGAAATGGACTTCTGCTGGAATATATGGAAAACCCTACGCAGGAAATGCAGGAAATAGCATTTGATAATAATATTAGGGCAATCAAATTTATTCAAAATCCTTCCGAAGCTATGATGATCAAAGCCATCAAAAGCGGCTGGACTAATTTAGAGTACTTAAAAAATCCTACCGAAGATATGATACGTTTGGCTCTGGCGCAGGCCGGCTGGGCGATCCGCTATATTGACAATCCCAGTGAGGAGCTTCAGCTATTAGCAGTAAGAAAAAATTACGACTCCATAAAATTTATCAAGGAGCCCTTCGAAAGTGTTCAGGAAGAAGCTGTAAGCATCAATTACGAAGCGCTGCGATTTATCACTTCTCCTTGCAGCAAAGCAGAATTAATTGCAGTTAAGAGCAACGAAAGTGCAGTGCGCTTTCTTACTGATTTGGATAAGAATAAGATCTTAGCCTTCTTAAAGGTTAATTTTCTCGTCATTAAATATGTAATGAAGGAGCTAACAAAAACAGAGCTGGAAGATGTACTAAAAGAAGTATTATCAAAGGAAGATGTTGAAGAAAAATATATAAGGGATTTTCTAAACTATAATACCCTTGAGCACAGTGACATCAAGGATATGGATAAAATGTTTTTTATATATAGATACGGAAGTAAGAAAGCGAAAAAAATTGCGGTGGATGAAAAGCTCACATTGCTATAGTATCACTAGTAAAACAGGCTTATGCAGAATTGTCGTGGAGGATATTGCCCTTACGTCCTAGCGGACGTATGACTGTTAGGTTAAAAAAAGAACAATTTTAGGCTTTCTATTAAGACCTATCCTATATTAATATAGCTTTTAAAAATCGAAAGGTACGGGTGTTAGAATGAATTTTACAGATACATTAAAAAGTGTTGAACTGGTACTCTTAACCGATGAAGTACCATTAATTGTTGGCGAAAGCGGTATCGGAAAGACAGCTCTGGCCAAGGAGCTTGCAAAAGAAAACAATTGGAGTCTGGTTGTAATTGACGGAAACCTTCTAAAGGAAGGTGAAATTGGTGGTCTTCCAACCATTGAGGCCTACACTGAGACAGGTGATAATGGCGAGGGATTGCCGCGTAAAACTACGGTATATGCAGTTCATCACAAGTTGAGAGAGCTGGAGGAAGAGACCGCGAAGGGAAATACCGTTTTATTATTCATTGATGAAATCAACCGCTGCGAGCATACCGTACAGCAGGAGCTGATGAACCTGATCTTAAACCGGGAAATCAACGGCTATCGGTTAAATAAAAGTGTGAAAATAATTGCTGCCATGAATCCTTCCGCTAAATATGGCTCGGATTTTGATTATCAGGTAGTGGATATGGATGCTGCACAGGAGAACAGATTCGTGTGGCTTTCCATGGAGCCGGATTACTTACAGTGGCTGGAATGGGCCATTGATACCGGTCTGGAGCAAAAGGTAATTGAATTCATTCAGACTTTTCCCGAGTATTTACATAAGAGAAACGAAGACAGTATCCGAGCCACTCCAAGAAGCTATGAACGAATTTCCAAGGCTTACACCATTTATAAGGAACGAAGATCTTCCATTCCAAAGTCTGTCTTTTTAAATGTGATTACCGGAAATGTTGGTACACTAATAGCCCAGGAGTTTTTAAGCTTTATCGAATCAAACCATAATCCGCTGCTCACCTATGAAGATATCTTTTCAGAGACAATTCTCCCGGAGGCAGTAATTCAATGTATTCAGCAGGAGAATCATACACGGCTCTATCTCCTGGCTAAGAATATTTTAAAAGGCTTAACGATTGCAATAAAGGACTTATCATTAGCATTAGAAGGAACTGATCCGGAATCTGACTTTTATATAAAGCGTCTGGTGGAGTTCTTAAGTCTTTATCCGGCAGATTTAAAGATCGGTATTATGAAGGAGCTCAAAAAGAGCTATCCGGTTATTTATAAAGCTGCCATAGAGCAGGAATCATTTGTTAATTTGTATTACGAAGCCTATGGCTTCACCGAGGGGTAAACAATATGGAGCATTATTTGGAACAACGCGTTAAGGAGCTGCGGGAGAAGTATGACAAATTAATTCAGACCTTCTCAAAAGCAAGTAACCAGGCAGAAAAATTCATGATAACGATGCCGGAGGCTTTTCAAAAGGAATTTTTTGATTTGGTGAATCAGGTGAATCTTAGCCTAATGGAGGATGAGAATAACTTCTATGGATATTTCCTATTTCAAATGTCCAAAGAGATTCGATTTGATCTTAGCAGCCCTACCGCTGTTAATTTTAAGGAAGCTCACTATGTTATATACTTTAACCCCCTCCTGTTCTTAAAACTAAATACGAAACAAATGCAAAGCTCTATTCAGCATGAAATATATCATATCCTCTCTCTTCATTTGATCAGAGCCAGGCAGCTGAAAGGCCGTTACCATAGCTTAGCGATTGAGCTGGCTATGGACATTGTTGTCAATGTCTATTTGGAGCAGCTTCCACCTTATGCAACTACTCTGGAGCGGGTGAATAAGGCATATTCTCTAAATCTTGCCCCCTATCAGCCTTTTGAGTATTATGTAGAAGCGCTTAACTCCTCTCTTGACTTTCCTAAGGAGGAAAGCAAGGCTTCTTCAGAGAAGCAAGCAGCAGATAATCCTATAAAAACGGAATACGAGGCTGGAAAAACCCACGATATTTGGGACGAATCTGATCTTATTGATGAGAAAACACAGCTTGAATTTACGGAAAAGATACTTCAGTTTTCCGTGAAGGGTGAAATTCCTGCTCATGTAAAGGTCTTAATCGACTCTCTGAAAAGCAGTAAAGAAGAATTACCCTGGAATCTTTATCTGAACCGGCTAATGGGAACCGTGGAAAGTACCCCAAAGAAGACAATTACCAGGAGAAACAGAAGGCAGCCCGACCGATTGGATTTGAGAGGAGAGCTAAGAAGTCATAAGGCTAATATTGCCGTTGCCCTTGATATCAGCGGAAGTATCAGCGATGAGGAATTTAAGCAGGCGCTGAAGGAGGTTCTGGGTATCGTTAAGAATTACAAGCACGAAATCACTATTCTGGAATGCGACAATGAGATTCGTAGGGCTTATCCGGTTACGTCTGTGAAGGATTTGAAAGACCGGCTTCATAAAAAAGGTGGTACAAAATTCAGTCCGGTAATTGAATATGCCAATCAGCATAAAGTGAATTTACTGATCTATTTTACGGATGGTAAGGGTGAGGATAGGCTTAGCGTAATCCCCCGCGGATATCAGATCCTATGGATCATCTCCGGGCGAGGGGAAGGCCTTTCTTTAAAGACTCCCTATGGTGCTGTTAAAAAACTAAGCCCTGTGGAGGTTAAGGATACGATACTGGATATTACCGATGTTAAGAGCGGCGGCTTCTCCATGATGCATCAGGAACGATTTATTTAAATTATATTCTTGGGTTGTTCGCCCGGCTATTTATTAGTTCCTACTCAATTTAATTCCATCGGCTCATAACACTCCTGACCGAGCACCTTAAGACCTTGCATATCCCGTATCACATAAGTGTGATTATCCTTCTTTAGAATCCCGTCTTTGCATAAACTCTCCAGAGTTCTTAAAAGATGCCGGTAGCTGATGCCTAACAGCTCGGCTACCTGGGTTAAATTTGCCTGGAAGCGCCCCTCCACATTACTGAGCAGGATATAGGAGGACACCTTTGTATCTGCCGAATTCAAGATATTCATCGTAGTATTATGAACGCTGCGTGTTAATTTTTTTGCCAGAGACAAGCCCAGGAAAGTTAAGAAGCGCTCATTTCCTGCTACATTTCGTATCTGAACAAAGGGAATAACGAACAGCAGAGTATGGTTGATCGCCTGAGCATTGGTGGTAGCCAAGCCGTCGGTAAAAAACTCAATCTCGCCCAGTAAGGTGGGATTTGTACAGACTGACAGCAGTAAGGTCTTGCCGTTATTTGCTGTGACGCTGACATTCACCTTTCCATTATATAAGAGATAGATGCCTCCGATCTCCTCTCTTTGACGAAACAAATACTCTCCTTTTTCATAAGCACGAAGATAAATATATTCCGTATCAACAAACTCCAGCCCATTCGTGGCAAGAAAAGTCGTATGCTCTTTCTTCAGCTTTAATAATCTCAACCTGGTCCCTCCTCTTCAAATTTTTATATCAAGTATGACATATGTCATATTTTTTTTCAACGCCCTTCTATAGAATTGAATTATCACAGAATAAAACGGTATTCCATTTACTTTACCGGGGAGGATTTTATCATGTTTAACTTAGTCTCTGCCTTTATCGGCGCATTAATTGCTGCCATGGTGTTATTTAACGGCGAACTTTCTGCTGCCATCGGGAGCTATCCAGCAACCGTTATCATCCATATTATCGGCCTATCTATCAGTATTGTTCTTCTGTTTATCAAACGCGAGAAAAGACCTTTAACAGCAAAAGTCCCATTTGCCTTATATCTGGGCGGTGTTGTTGGTGTGGGCACTACGCTGTTCACCAATCTCGCCTTTGGTGCCATTAGTATCTCAGCGATCCTGGCTCTAAGCTTACTTGGAGAAAGCGTCTCTTCCTTATTCATAGATCAGTATGGTCTATTTGGCTCAGCAGTTCAAAAGATAAATACAAAGAAAATACTTGGACTGATCTGCATTATTGCAGGTATCGTCGTAATGATTCTTTAGGTGCTCATTAGCCCATTACTAAGACACTCTAATAGGCAATTGCGGAACTCAGAAACTTTAGCCATTGTATACACAACATATACTGTTTCGAAGCGGGAGCTAAGCCCGAAGGAAGCGTTGGAGCGTAGAAATAGTCTATGTCGTGTTTACAATTACAAGAACTATATTGTTTCGCAATTACCTAAAGGCAATCTAATTTTGAAAGGAGTTTTTTATGTATCTTGCTATTTTCTTTGCTTTTTTAACCGGAGTCACTAAGGTTGTCTCCAGATCAATCAACGCGGAGCTCTCTGAAAAGGTTGGTTCGATGCGAAGTACGGTTTATAACTTTACCTTTGGGTTGATTACTTCCTGTCTGCTCTTATTTGTTACAGGTACCTTTCGTTTCTATCATCAGTTCTCTGCAATTAAGGGGTGGATGCTGCTTGGTGGTATTATGAGTGTAGCGGTTGTTTTTCTCCTTAATGTAGTAGTTGTGAAGATTTCCTCCATCAATATGACTCTCCTGTTGTTCATAGGGCAAATGGTAGCTGCTCTCCTCCTGGATGCCTTGCTTACAAATAGTTTTTCCTTCGGAAAGCTTATGGGAGTTGTTTTTGTAACTATGGGTCTGGCCTTTATCTTGTCCGACAGTAAGAAACCCATCGCCTCACGGGACTGATTTCATTCTATCTATTAAGGTTTCAGCTTGTACTTTTTGTTTTTCTTTATTAAAATAGTATCTGTTGGGTATACAATTATAAATCTATATTGTTTCGCAATTGCCTACCATTATTTCATTCAAAAGGAGAATTCTTATGTTAGCTATTTATGCAAAATGTATTGTAGTAGAGAAAAATGCGGATCAGTTCCTGGCATGTGCAAGAGAATTAATCGAAGAAACCAGAAAAGAGCCCGGTAACATTAGTTATGAATTGGTACGGGGCACCGAGAGCAAAAGCTTATTTGCCTTCGTTGAAAAATGGGAAAGCAAAGAAAGCCTGGATGCTCATATGCAGACAAATCATTTTAAGACAATCCTTCCAAAGCTACAGGCATTATCCGTGGGCGATACCGAGATTACAGTACATGAAGTGGTACTCTGATGCAAAGGATGTTTTAATAGGCACTCTAAATCGCAAGATACTCTTTGATATAGAAGGCCATTAATAATTCAAATTTGACCGCGGAATTATCCAGCTCAGTGCCTAATAAGTCCTTAACCTTACGGATGCGATAAACAATGGTATTGCGGTGTGTGTAAAGTCTTGCAGCAGTATCGATTAAGTTGCAGTCAGACAGCAGGAAGACTCGAAGCGTATTCAGATAGTCTGTAGCATGCTCACCATCATACTGCTCCAACACCCCCAGACTGCGTTTATACATGTTACGTAGCAGTTCTGTATCCGTATTGTGAAAGAGCAGCTGGAAGATTCCCATCTCATCAAAGATAACATTCGTTCGTTTCCAGAATTCTGCTGCTGCCAAAGCAAAGCAAGCCCGTTTACAGCATTGCCCTACCTGAGCAAGAGAGTGAATGGTATCACTGACACCAATGATTATGCTGTCACAATAACAGAGCAGATCAATCATTTTATTCAAAGGTATCTGCTCCTGATCGGTTTGGTAAATTAAAATTTGTAAATTGTTATAAGAAAAACTATGATACTTCAGCCCATAGCTGTTCAGGGGAGAAGTGATCATCGTAGCGTCATGAAGATTACGAATTACAATCATACGGTAATTCGCATTCGTGGCAAAGCCATACTGATTCAAGGTGCTGAGAATATTTACAGGAACCTCTGACTGATAAAGAGCACTTTGAAATGCTGCACTCAGGATATCCTCTCTTTGATTATCAAGCAGCAAGAGACGGCAATAGTCCTGCATTATTTCCACCAGATGCACTTCCCAGGGCATAGTAAACAGGGGCAGCTTATTCTTCTCACAAAATTCCAGAATCTCAGGCGTAATATCCTCTTCGTGAATATATTTGCCCACGTTAATCAGGACTGCGCTGCAATTCTTCATCGCAAAGGCTCGAATAAACTCCAGAAGACCTATGCCATTGCCCATAAATAATCCTGTTGTAATAATAAATTCTCCGCCCTTTAAAAATTCTATATTCTGAATATCCTCCGCCAGATAAACCCAGGAGACTGTATTACTAAGACCCTTTTCTCCCGAATGAAAGGTGAGATGATATTTATTCTCAGCATATTCGTATAAGACCTTAACCTGTGTCTTCATGCCTTCCACCTCCTAACTTGATTTCACTATATCATATCTCACTTTGTATGAAAAGCACAATCTTTCAATTATATATCTTGGTTAAATCCATCAAAATCACATGCATTCCATATGCATGTCCCTTCCGATTGTACTCAAAATACAACTGTTATTCAAATTCTTTGGAATCTAAATACATTGCCAATTCATCCTGCAGTGTATATAATCTGTTCTATACTCATACATACACAAGTAGTTCAAATTTATTTATCCCAGTTGACTGCGAACTTAAAAACGGCGGTCAAAATAAAATCAGAAAGAGGGTATCGATATGGACGATAAATTTGTTGTAACCATAGCCCGGCAATTTGGAAGTCTTGGCAGACCGATTGCACGTACCGTCAGCGAGATGCTTGGAATCGAATATTATGACCGGGATATTGTCGACATAGCGGCAAAGAAGTTAAACCTTCCTGTATCCACGATCAGTGATTATGAAGAAAGTGCAAAATCAGCCTTCTTCAATATGAGTTATCCTCTGGGTATGGGTACCACTGCTATTCAGGATTCTATTTTCACCACACAGAAAAAAGTAATTATGGATCTTGCAGAGAAGGAATCCTGTATCATTGTTGGCCGCTGCGCTGACCATATATTGAAGGATCATAAGAACATTATAAATATATTCATTTATGCCCCTTATACTGAGCGCTTAAAAAACTGCGTAGAACGATTAAGTATGCAGCCGGATGAAGCCAGAAAGATGATTTCAGATGTCGATAAGGCAAGAGAATCCTATCACCGGCATTATTGCGGCTACTCCATGTCGGATAAGGATTACAAGCATATTATGATTGATTCCAGCCTGCTTGGTATCGACGGAACCTGTGAGGTTCTGGCGGAACTCATTCGAAAACGATTTTCTTTAACTTAACACAATAGCCTAAACAGTGCAACGGAGCCTTCAGCTTTTGAACGGCTCCGTTTTTTGTTATTCCTCTTTAGAATTAATCTTATAAGGCTACTATTTTCATCTACGAAATTATTAAGAAAGAAGGTGCTCTATGGCTTTACTTGAGATCAAGAATCTTTCCAAATCCTTTGGTGATCTGGAGGTACTCTGTGATGTGAATCTATCTGTAAATCAGGGAGAGGTAGTCGTAATCATCGGACCCTCCGGCTCTGGAAAAAGCACAATGCTGCGCTGTGTCAATCTACTGGAGCAGCCTACCGGCGGTGAAATCCTTTATCAGGATAATGATATAACAAAGTTAGGCAAGAAGGTCACGGAATATCGCAACCATGTGGGTATGGTATTCCAGCGTTTTAATCTCTTTCCTTTAAAGACCGTATTGGAAAATGTCATGTTTGCTCCGGTTAAGCTTAAGAAAACGCCAAAAAAGGAAGCGGAAAATCAAGCAATTGAGCTTTTGAGAAAGGTAGGCCTGGAAAGTAAGCTTCATGTATACCCGTCTTCCCTATCCGGAGGACAACAGCAGCGAGTTGCAATTGCGCGGGCCTTAGCCATGCAACCGGAGATCCTGCTCTTTGATGAACCCACCTCGGCACTTGATCCTGAATTAGTCGGTGATGTACTAGAGGTTATGAAGCAGCTGGCAAAAGAAGGCATGACCATGCTGGTGGTAACCCATGAGATGGGCTTTGCAAAGGATGTAGCTGACCGTGTCATCTTCATGGATGGGGGCTATATCATTGAGGATGATACTCCTTATAATATCTTTACCAACCCAAAGCAGGAACGAACCCGTTCCTTCTTATCCAGAGTATTGTGATTGGAGGCGCTCTATGGAACTTAACTTTATAAAAGCATTTGACACCTTAGGTCCCAGCTTATTGGATGGAATCGGAGTCGTAATCTATGTTACCCTGATCGGTTTTCTGCTCTCCTTAGCCGCAGCACTGCTGCTCGCCATTGGTAAGCTTTCCAAAAACAAGGTGCTCAGCTGGATTCTCACCTTGTTTATCGAGTTAATTCGCGGAACACCCCTTCTGGTACAGTTCTTCTATATCTACTTTGTAATCCCGATGCTGGTCAACGGAGTTGCAAAAATGTTGGGATATGACCTAAATCTTCAACTGAAGGCTTCTACCTGCGGTATCATCGGCTTTGCCATCAACTACGGCTGTTATATGTCCGAGGTAGTCAGAGCGGCGATTCTGTCCATTGATTCAGGACAACGGGAAGCCGGTTTAGCTCTCGGTTTTGACGAAAAGCAGGTAATGCTTCATTTCATCATACCACCGGCACTTCGCAATACGATCCCGGTCTACGGTAATTATCTGGTGATGATGATTAAGGACACTTCCCTGCTGGCCATGATATCCGTGCAGGAACTACTGCTGCGCACCAAGACCTTTGCCTCCCAGACCTTCCTGACGGTAGAGGCTTACACCATACTGGCACTCGTATACCTTTTACTCAGTATCCTGCTCTCTCAATTAACCAAGATTATAGAACGCAGGTTAAAGCAGGTTAAGTAGTCAGCTTACGAAAGAACATATTTTTTCCTTCCGATTATGTTTCAATTCCATCAGCTACAACAAGTTAAAGCACCTAATTGCCACTTGTCAAATAAAAAATCATCTTTAAAGGAGAATGCTTATGAAAATCAAAAAATCAAGAACCCTGTTATCCCTAAGCTTTGTTATGGTAATGCTTTTCACCCTGTTAACCGGGTGCGCAAAATCGGATACCGGAGCCTCTGGCTCCAAAGAAGCAGTTACCGACACCACAACAGCTGCTCCTAGTGCAGCAGCCGATACAAGTACCGCTTCCGGTGAATCCGACCTCCTGAAAAAAATCAAAGAAAAGGGCTATATTACCATTGGTTCCTCCAATGATGCTCCCTTTTGTTACCAGGATGTGGATACCAATGAATTAAAGGGAATTGACATTGAAATCCTTCGGGAAATCTGCAGTCGTCTAGGCATTCCGGACATTCAGTTAAAAGTGATTGATTTCTCCAATCTCTTGGTGGAGCTGAATAATGGCAGCATCGATATGGTCGTGGATGGTATGTATGTTAAGGATGAGCGCCTTCAAATTGCGGCCTTTTCCGATAAATGGTATCAGGAAGGTGAAGCTGTTGTTATTCCCAGTGACTCTGCTATTGCCTCAAAAGAAGATCTGGCAGGTAAAAATATCGGTGCTCAGCCCGGAACTACCTTCTATGACACCGCTCAGGTATGGCTGGATGCAGGTAAAATCGGTAATCTCACCGCCTACGACAATCAGGCAACTCTTATGACCGCTGCGAATATGGGGAAGGTAGACGCTGTTGTTACTGATGGTATCGTAGCAGGCTATACCCTGTCCAGCGACAGCTCTCTGAAGCTTAAGCTGTTAGCACCCTACACTGCAGAGGCCAGCGGTCAGATTGGTTCTGCTGTCCGCTTTGATGATGAAGCTTTCATAGCAGAGGTAAACACTGCACTGAATGCAATGAAGGAGGATGGCACCTTACTCAAGATTTTAAAAGGCTATGGTCTGACGGAGGATTATTTCGTTGGCATAGAGGATGGAAAAACCACGAATGTAAAGTAAGTAAGAAGCTTGCATTTGCAATCAATAAGTTAAGAAAGGAACAACCCAATTCAAAGACTGGAATTGGGTTATTCCTTCAATCAGCTCCAATTAAGAGCAGCCAATTAAGAGGCTAGTCCATGAAAGGCTGATTAATTTAGAGATAAAAAATATAAAACGGAACGGAGAATCAATTATGCTTAAAAATGCATTACCTAAAATAACTACACCATTACCGGGACCAAAGGCGAAAGAGATCCTGGAACGAAGAGCCGCAGCTATCCCGGGAGCGATTAAAAGTGTCTATCCCTGTGTTATTAAGCGCGGAGAAGGCGCCATACTGGAAGATGTCGATGGCAACCTCTTCCTGGACTGGGTTGGGGGAGTCGGTGTACTTAATGTGGGCTACAGCCATCCGGAACTAGTGGAGGCTGTGAAAAACCAAGCAGAACAATACTTTCATGCCATGATGAATATCGTCACCCATGAAGGCTATATCGCCCTTGCCGAGAAAATGAATGAGATTGTTCCTGTGAGAGGCGATAAGAGAAAAACCATGTTCGCGAATTCCGGGGCTGAGGCAGACGAAAATGCAGTAAAAATTGCAAAATCCTATACGAAAAGACCAAATATCATTGTATTTTCCGGTGCCTTTCATGGCAGAACTCTGCTGGCTGCCAGCATGACCTCCAAGAAAGCCTACTCCTCTGGAATCGGTCCCTTCCCTGATGGTATCTATCGTGCGGAATTTCCCTATCTCTACCGCTCACCAAAGGGCTATACAGAGGAGGAATTAATTGCGTATTATATTGATAAGCTCTATAAGGTATTTGAAGAAGCTTCTCCGGCAGATTATGTGGCTGCTATCGTCCTGGAACCGGTTCAGGGAGAAGGCGGCTTTATACCTGCACCCATCCCTTGGGTAAAGGCAGTAAGAGAGATCTGTGATAAATTTGGAATCCTGATGATTGCCGATGAGGTTCAAACCGGCTTTGCCCGCTCCGGTAAGATGTTCGTATCAAATTATTGGGCTGAGGAAGGCTGCGCTCCCGACATCATCGCCACCGCAAAGTCCATTGCCGGAGGCGTACCCCTAAGCGCCATCACCGCCAGTGCAGAGATCATGGACGGTATCACCCCCGGTATTATCGGCGGTACCTATGGCGGCAACCCCTTGGCCTGTGCCTCTGCCTTAAAGGTAATTGAGATCATTGAGAAGGAGAAGCTCTGCGACCGTTCTCTTGACATTGCAGAAAAATGTACCACCCGCTTTCATCAGTGGAAGGATAAATATGAAGTGATCGGAGATGTCCGCGGCATCGGCTGTATGATGGGAATTGAATTTGTCACCGATAAAGCCAGCAAAACTCCGAATCCCAAGCTTGTTAGTGAAATTGTAGCCTACGCAGCTATGCATGGCTTGATTATTGAAAATGCCGGTATCTACTCCAATGTTATTCGTTTCTTAAGTCCCTTAGTTATAACGGATGAGCAGTTGGAGACTGGGCTTCAGATTTTAGAAGAGGCTATACTTGCAGCTTTATCCTAATAATTCTCAGGAAATCGAAGCCATAACTCTTGGGATTCTGGAGTCATAATTCTTAGTAATCTGGAGCTATACTAAAAGGAATCTGGAGCCATACTTCCTAGGAACCTGGTGCCGTAATTCTCAGATCCCTTGAGCTTCTGTTCATAATTTAAGTTAACAAACTTTAGAGGCTAAAATGCCTTCATAAATATAAAAAGCACTCCCCTCCTACTTTAAGTAATAGACATTCTCCTCAGACACCTTTTAGATACAGTATAAACGTACAATAGAGATGGATTTACAGTCTTTGACTGCTGATCCATCTCTATTGTTGATGTAGTATCTCTATTGTAATGCTTCTATGTGCAATGCCTCTGTTAAATCACTTCTATCCTAGATCTATTATTACTCTCCTGTCCTTTCCAGTAAATCCTCATAGAAAGCCTTCGTCTCCTGCTCAGATTTTGAATTATAGATGACGGTTTGACCAGGTAACGTTATCACAAGATAAGGCGGATACCCTCGATAGACATACATCTTAACTTTTCCGTATTCATCGTATCGAAAGTTACCCAGCAAATAATCCTCCATAGCCGCACCATTGGTACGAATTCCTTTCGTTGGAAGTGCTTCTGTTAGCGTAACATTTTGAATATCCGCTATGGTAAAATCATAGCTATAAAAAGGAGCATCAATCGAAACCCTTGAATCAGTAACTTCCATATGAAAGGTAGCAAAGTCCATCCTCAGAAACAAAACAAACATACCTACCAGCATTAGTGTCAGGAAGACAGCTCCAATCCCAGCTGCTTTCCCGCTTTTCGCTAAATTGGAAGTCATCCCGGCTCCAACTCTTTTATCAACCATTCTTCTAGGATCTGACGGATTATAATAATACCCGTTAATCCAATGTTCATCCTCATCTACATAGATCGACTCCGTAGTCAGGTGCAGTAATTTATCAAGAGGAGTTGGCAGCGCCTTATGAAGCAGTTTCATGAAGCCACTGTCCCCTTTCGATATCTCTTCTCTTTTTATTAAGTGGAAGTCCGCTTCCGAATCAAACCAACGGTTTTTGCTTTTTATCAAGAGCAACCGGTTATTATAGCTGCAAAAGAGCCGATTACTAATCACCATCAGCAATACAATCCAAAGCGTTACATAAAGA
This sequence comes from Bacillota bacterium, assembly GCA_023392995.1. Taxonomy (GTDB): domain Bacteria; phylum Bacillota; class Clostridia; order Lachnospirales; family Lachnospiraceae; genus Mobilitalea. The sequence goes on along the minus strand of JAEWMZ010000276.1, from coordinate 2,435 downwards.
AGAATAAAGGATACATAACTAATCCAAAAAACCGGTATTATCGTAATAATAGAAGCGAGTAATAAATAGTTATTACGAGTTCGGTAACTTTTTAGAATAGCATCAACCTCCGGATGTGTAACATAAGCCTCGGGAAGTGTTACGCTCAGCCTCATATTTCCTCGTACCCCTGCCGCACCTTGGTACTGTGCATAAAGTACGATTAAGATAATTAACATACAGCCTACCATAATCCATTCAAACATGATTTATTCTCCCTTCTAATGGACATTCAACCTTTAGGTCGTGGGTTGTGAGCTTGAAATAATCTGCATTTCACACTATTCTTCTTACATTTTCTTTTTATTCCTTTATTCTGATTTTATTCTAGAAAATGAGCTAACTCCTGCTTATTAACCAGTTTAAAGCTATTTCCATAAAAATCAATTAAGCCTTCTTCCTTCATACGCGCCAGCTCACGACACATGGAGGTACGGGACACATTCAGGTAATCTGCCATTTCTGTACGATTTAACATAATTTGGAACATGCTGCTGCTTTTCTCATTGGCTTCATTTAATAAAAAGCTGGATATCTTCTCCCGCATCCCCTTCAAGGTTAAAAGCTCTAGTTTACGGTTTAGGTTAACATTCTTCTCTCCAAGCACAACCATCATATTCTGAATCAACTCCACATGGAAGGTGCAGCTGTTGCCGCAGGATTTTATAATCTTCTCATAAGGAATGAACAGAACTCTTCCTTCCTCCTTCACTCTCACTGTAACCGGAGAAATGCGATTCGCCGTACATACAATACCCTCTGCGAACATGTCGGAAGCACCTAGAATTGCCACAATATGCTTATTTCCCGCTAGATTCTCCTTCATTACCTCAACCATACCGGACAACACAATCCCCACATGATTCACCTGATCTCCGGAGAAAAATATATATTCATCTGCTTTAAAGCTTTTCACCTGTATTCCCAGACATTGCATCAGGGATTCAATTTCCCGGTCATTCATTCTGCGAAATAACGCGCAGTTCTTAAGAACCTCATAGTTTAGTTCCATACCTATACCCGTGCCTTTCACTTATTGACATCCTATTCGAAAAGTAAATCTATATCCATAAAACGATCCGAAATTTCTTTTTTCACTTTGTAGCTGTAGCTACACTTTAATTCGTATATCTGTATTATACTCATCTTGTTCCCAAGAAGTCAACAACGAAAGAGCTTCAAAATCTTCACTTGGAACTATCAATTATTATTAAAATATAGAACAATAAAATTTAAATTATAAGGAGAATGGATATGGAAAACAAAATGTTTTGCTATCAATGTCAGGAAACTGCAGGCTGCACAGGCTGCACCAAGGTTGGTGTCTGTGGTAAATCCCCAGAGTTATCAAAGATTCAGGATTTATTAATCTACACCACAAAGGGACTGAGTGCTGTAACAACTGCTCTTCGAGCACAGGGGGATACCATTTCAGCAGAAGTGAATCACTATGTTACCATCAACTTATTTACAACGATCACAAATGCAAACTTTGACGATGAGATCTTCTATAAGAGAGTTGCTGAAACTCTTGAGATCAAAAATAAATTACTTGCAGGAGTAAAGGATACCGCTGGTCTTGCAGAAGCTGCCTTATGGACAACCACCTCCAGAGAAGAAATGGATGCAAAATCCGCGACTGTTGGTGTTTTGGCTACTGAGAATGAAGACGTAAGAAGTCTTCGTGAGCTGATTATCTACGGCTTAAAGGGTCTTGCTGCTTACTTAAAGCATGCAAATGAATTAAAGCATGACAACGAAGAAGTTGCTGCATTTATGCAAAAAGCTCTTGCAGCTACTCTTGATGACAGCTTAAGCGCTAATGACTTAATCGCACTTACTCTGGAAACCGGTAAATTCGGTGTTGACGGTATGGCTCTTCTTGATACCGCAAACACAAGCACTTATGGTAACCCAGAGATTACAAAGGTTAATATCGGCGTTGGAACAAAACCTGGTATCTTAATCTCCGGACATGACTTAAGAGATTTAGAGCAGTTATTAGAGCAGACAAAGGGAACCGGCATTGATGTGTATACTCACTCCGAGATGCTACCTGCTCACTACTATCCTGCTTTCAAGAAATATGATAACTTTGTTGGTAACTATGGTAATGCATGGTGGAAACAAAAGGAAGAATTCGAAGCCTTCCGCGGTCCGATCTTAATGACTACAAACTGCGTAGTTCCTCCTGCTGCTTCTTACAAAGACAGATTGTTTACTACAGGTGCTACCGGTGTAGCTGGCTGCGCACACATTGAAAAAGATGAGAATGGCATTAAGGATTTCTCTCAGATCATTGAATTAGCTAAGACCTGTGAAGCTCCGATTGAGTTAGAGAAGGGTGAAATCGTTGGTGGTTTCGCACACAACCAGGTACTTGCTCTTGCAGATGC
>JAEWMZ010000260.1 GCA_023392995.1 Bacillota bacterium | reverse complement strand
AGAAAAGAATTATATCGCGAATCCAGAAATTCTGGAACAATCATTAAAGAAAAGAAGGTTGGAAGAAACGATCCATGTCCTTGCGGCAGCGGTAAGAAGTACAAGCATTGCTGCGGAAAGAATTAATACAACAGAAAATAAATTAATTCTGAAGTAAATATAAAAGTGTAAATATAAAATTGCAAATATAAAACCAAAAAACAGCTCTGTTCTCAAGATAGAATCCTAGGATTCGGTAGAGGGAACGGAGCTGTTTTTATACAGACCTCAAAGCACGGCCAAATACAAACGGAAGGCTTACGACAGATGACTCTGTTTATATAACAAGTATTTCGCATATTCTTTAATTTCACGAACATGCTGATCTGATAATTGCTTATACAGATCAAAAAACTCTACAATTTCCTTATCCAGTACTTCTCCCCCAACAGGAAGATAAGAATCTGTCATACCCAGCAGATAATCACAGGATACATCAAAATATTTTGATAAAGCAATCAGCTTATCAAAAGAGGGCTCATTCCGTTCGGATTCATAATTTGATATAGCTGTTGACTTAAGACCAAGTATTTCGGCCAACTCACCTTGGGTTAGTTTATTTTTTTGCCGCAAATGCTTTAATCGAACATTAAAATTCATATGTCGCCCATCCTTATATTTAAACTTTATGATTCGTGAATATCTTACTAAAAATATTATATATTGAGAAAATTAGTAATGTCAATGAGTAAAATGATAGTTTTTTGTTGAAAAATGTAAATAGCATTTGACAAAAGAAGAATTTAAAAATAAGATGTAATTATGAAAAATGACCTATAGAATCGGTTAATAAGTTTAATAATGGGTTATGTGAAAAAGGAGCGTTTCATTTAGCTCACTAATCCGTAACTGGTCATGAGGGCGGGATGATAAATATAAGCAAGTTTCTTCAAAAATTTGATTTAGTTATGAATCAAACCCTGGAAATATTGATCTTTTTTAATCAGAAGGGGTATGTAACGGATTGTAATAAGCAAGCGTTAAAGGAATTGGGATATGGTAATGATATTATTAATCTTCCAATTTGTGAAATATTCAAAAAAGCGTTTTATTATGAAGATAGGAAGCTTAAATTATATCCAAAATACAAAATTCATCCGGAAGAAACAATTGCATATCGTAAAAATCAAACCTGCTTTCCTGTAGAGCTTAAAGTAGTCACAGCAAGAAGAGGCAGCTTGTATCAGGGGTTATGTATTGCAGTTAATATTTCGGATAAAAAGGAAGGGGAGCGGGAGATTCAGCATCTGGAGGAAGATTTAATGAACCAGGGACAGCTTCTGGCTGATTTATTTGCAAATGTTACGCATGAGCTTAGAACACCGATTAATGGAATTATGGGCTTTAGTAATAATCTGCTGGAGACACATTTGAATCCGGAGCAGTTTGAGGATCTTAAGATTATTAAAAAATGCTGTGACAATATGAACACGATTATCGGAGACATCTTGGATTTTTCCAAGATAGCAAACAATAAATTGTCCTTGGAGCACCGGGAGTTTAATTTCAGAGAATTAATTCATCAAATTATTGAAGTGAATTCGGTTCAGATCAATGACAAGGGGCTAAAGCTGATGGTAGATATCTCGAGTGATATTCCGGAGGTAGTCATTGGTGATGAGCTGCGATTGTCACAGATTATCAATAATCTCTTTTCCAATGCAATCAAGTTTACCTCTGTAGGGCATATTGGACTGAAAGTAACAAAAATTAATCAAACAGATCATAAGATAGAGTTGTTTTTTATGGTGATTGACACCGGCATTGGGGTTAGTACGGAGGAGAAGGATAAGCTTTTTAAAAGCTTTTCTCAAGTAGACAGCTCCATATCAAGAAGATTTGGCGGTACCGGTTTGGGATTGTCTATTAGTAAACGTCTTGTAGAGGCCATGAATGGTACAATTCAAGTGGAAAGTGAGAAAAATAAAGGGAGTGTATTCACCTTCTCAATACAATTAGGTCTGCCTTCCGTACCGGAAGAACGCGCAGAAGGATTAGAGGAAGGAAAGAAACATCAGAAAAGTTCTGAAGGCAGCTTAAGCAAGAATATAAGGCCTTATGATAAGTCAAAGCAATCTGAGTTTGATTATATACGAATGCGTTTGAAAGAAAGTCATTCTATGGATGGAAAAGAAGCAGTTGTTCAAGAACCCTTGCACCAAATTTTACAAGAGTTATCAGAGGTCATTGAAAAACTGTTTATCTGTATTGCCATAGAAAACTGGGAACTGGCGGAGGAGATGGTTTTCAACATAAAGCAAAGAATGCCGCAGGAGCATGTGGCTCTATCAAAAGAAGTCTTCCGGCTGCTGCTGGTTATCAGAAAAGAAGATCGTGAACAATCCCTGTCCTTATTACATAAGCTAAAGGAATGTATCCAGAAGGAGGCATAAGGTGTTGAAACCAACCTTTTCACAAGCAAATATATTGATTGTTGATGATGTTAATTTTAACTTGGTTATGCTCACCAATACAATACATAACGCCGGTTATATAGCGAGACCCGTATCCAGTGCCAGGCAAGCGGTGAATGCAATTGAGACCTTGATCCCTGATTTAATTGTAATGGATATTTCAATGCCGGAGATTGATGGATATGTGTTTTGCTCTATGCTAAAGAAAAGTGCAGTAACAAGAGATATTCCGGTGATCTTCGTGTCGGCGCTGGAAGCGCCTCAGGACAGGATTAAAGGATTAAAAGTTGGTGCAGTGGATTACATAACAAAGCCCTTTGACCCGGAGGAGCTTATTCTTCGCATTGAACATCACCTTAAGGTGTATAAAACGCAGCAGGAGCTGGAGCTGTATAATAAGAAGCTGAATGGAATTATTAATGAGCAGATCTATAAATTATTCGATGAGCAGAAGAATACAATGACTGCTTTAATAAAGCTAGCCTCGGGAGGACACGAAAGTCTTGCTAAGACCATGGAATTGGTGGGTAAGAATAGTCGTGTTCTGGCCTTAAGTCTTCAAATGTCACCAAAATTCAGAGATCAGATTACCAATAGTTTTATCGAAGCAATTGAACTTGCTGCTCCGCTGTATGACATCGGAAAGCTACTATATGATCATAATAATCCTAATAAAGAACCGGAAGTATCCCAGAAGCATTGTGAAGAGGTGATAAAGAAACAGGTAATCCTAGGTATAGAGCTTTTGGAGGATATCTATAAGCAGAATGAGAATAATGAATTTCTAAGAATGTCTCTGGAGATAGCCAAGTATTATCATGAGAATTGGGATGGAACCGGATATCCCCTTGGGCTTTCCTATACGAACATTCCCCTGAGTGCAAGAATTGTGGCTGTGGTTCACAGGTATACCATGCTGCATAGGGATGAAGCCGATCCGCTTAGTATTTCCAGATCGGAGCAGGTAAAAGAAATTCATCAGGCAGCCGGAACCTTATATGATCCGGATATCGTCGAGGTTTTTTATAAGATACATAATCAGCTGCTGATCTAGTTTTTTTTAGATGAGGTAAAAAGTGTGAAGAAAATTCTAAGGCGCCAAAGTACGCCGACTAAGAACTTCTATGCTTCACACTTGGAAGAACGTAAATACAGCGTTCTTCGCCCTATGTTTGTGGTGCCTATGGTAGCATGTCGGGAAGTTTGGAATAAAATAACTTTCAAACTATTCATTAAGACCTATTCACAAAACGAATATATTCGCTTCTGAAAAAGGTCATCAAAAAATGAAAGGCACGGGAGTAAGTTTGGAATAAACCCGAGCAAGCTTTCATCCTGCAAAACAGAAAAAACAGGAGTTACTAACTTCTATGCTTCACACGTGAATATATTTCGGCCAAGGATAATATACTTTTATATAAGTAAGCTTAAACAAGCTGGAGGTGTGAAAGTGGATAGAGTTATTCATCAAAATACAAAGCTTGTGGTTATGATTAAAGCATTGTTAATCTCTTATGTAATCACAGCATTAATATTGGTTCTTCTTTCCTTTCTGATGTTAAAAATGGATTTGCCCAGTGTAGTAATCAGTGCGGGAATCTATTTAACGTATATCATCTCTATTTTTGTCGGAGGATTTTTTACAGGAAGAAAGCTGGAGCAGAAGAAGTTTATCTGGGGACTGGTGTTAGGGGTTTGCTATTTTGTAATACTAATCTTAGTTTCTTTGGGGATGAATAGTATTTCCCAACTGCCGTTAGGTAGCTACCTTACTGTATTTCTTGTATGCAGTATGAGTGGTATGCTGGGTGGTATGATCAGCTAATGCAAGGAAAGGGCTGCTGAGTAAGAATTCAGCAGCCCTCTTTATGTCTTTGGAGCAAAAAAGATTGTATTTTATAATTCAATTGATTATACTATAGAAAGAAAATCATAGGAAAAGGAAATCCTTAGAAGAAGTCTATTAGGAATGGGGAGGTAATTGAGATGGGTAATTTCACGTTTGGTAAATGTGAGATTGATGGTTTATATATTATTGATACGAAATTATATGGGGATGAGCGTGGTTATTTTATGGAAACCTACCATCAAGAGGAGTTTGAAAAGGCAGGAATAACCGCCAAATTCGTTCAAGATAACCAGAGCTTATCAAGAAAAGGAGTATTACGCGGTCTTCATTTTCAAAAAACACATCCACAAGGAAAGCTGGTTCGAGTATTTTCCGGCACAGTCTATGATGTAGCCGTGGATTTGCGTAAAAATTCACCTACTTATGGAAAAAGCTATGGAGTGATTCTGTCGGAGGAGAATAAGAGAATGTTTTATGTTCCGGAAGGCTTTGCACATGGCTTCTTGGTGTTGTCTGATACAGCGGTATTTTCCTATAAATGTACTGATTTGTATCATCCGGAGGATGAGGGAGGAATTTTTTGGAATGATCCTGAACTGGGGATCGAGTGGCCTTTGGAGGATAATATGACCCCGCTGGTATCTGAAAAGGATGGGATTTTGCCAACCTTGAAGGAGAGTGGATTTTCTTTCTAGATATACAACCTTTCACATTTTGCAAACATCGTAATAAGATATTATGATCAATCCCGGTGGGAAATGGAAGAAGCGATTGGAGAATATTATGAAAAAAGTGATGATAACAGGTGCGTCAGGTCAGTTGGGTCTGGCCTTGTATCGTTTATTGCACGATAACGCTGCATATGAATTACTGAGGACGAATGCATTTGCAAGTGAGGACAGCGCGGTAACAGCGCTGGACATCACAGAAGAAGCTGCGGTCAAGGAATATATTCAGGCACATAAGCCTGACATCATTCTTAATTGTGCAGCCATGACGGCGGTGGATCTGTGTGAGTCAGAGCAAGAGATGGCTTACCGCATCAATGCGTTAGGACCCAAATATCTGGCAATGGAAGCTGAGCAAATCGGAGCAAAGCTAGTTCATGTCTCAACCGACTATGTGTATGATGGACTGGGGAAGGAACCCTATACCGAAGAGGCAGCACCGAACCCCTTGAGTGTCTATGGTAAGACAAAGCTGGCCGGAGATGAGTTTGTTCAGGCCAGTTGTGAGAAATATTTTATTTTAAGGACAGCTTGGGTATATGGAGAGGGCAAAAACTTTGTAAAAACCATGCTTCGTTTAGCAGAAAATAATAACAAAATAAGAGTCGTTGCAGATCAGTATGGAACACCTACCAGTGCGCTGGAATTAGCTCGTGTCATCGTTTATCTAATGAATACTGAGAGTTATGGGATTTATCATGCTACCGGAGAAGGCAGTGCAAGCTGGTATGAATTTGCAAAGACTATATTTGAAGAGGCGGGGAAAACTGTAGAAGTAGAAGCTATTCCAACCTCTGAATATAAGGTGGCGGCAACGCGTCCGATGTATTCGGTATTGGATAATAAGGCGTTGCGTGAACGCCATGGTTATAGTATGAAGGAATGGCGGGTAGCGCTTCAGGAGTATATGCAGGAACTCTTGGCTGATCAAAATACTTAATCAGAGGATAATCGTATCGTTTCGTGTGAAATGCAGAGCTTTCACATCCTGCATTGGCATTGGGTGTCCTGTGGAGCAATGAGGGTTAGTGTATTTTAGATAGGATGAATAATTATTATTAAGTAACTAAAGCAAGTGGTCTGATTAGAACACAGAAAAAGAATGTTTGATATACCCAGTGGATAAGTTTAGTGCCGCAGTCGGAAAGTGAATTATAAAAGTGAGTGCTCTAAATTGCGGTAGCGCGAGGAAGCAGATTAATTTGAAGAAGGAAGGGACACTATAGTTTAGAGTTAATGCTCCTATGGTGGAAAGGTTTCGTGTTACAATGAGATATGAAGAATTTACAATAGAAGGCCGTAATGCTGTTATGGAGGCATTTCGTGCAGGGAAGACCATTGACAGACTGTTTGTACTTGACGGCTGTCAGGATGGACCGGTGAAATCCATTGTCCGTGAGGCAAAGAAAACGGATTGTATCGTGACCTATGTGAAGAAAGAACGTCTGGACCAGTTATCAGAGACAGGGAAGCACCAAGGAGTCATGGCATATGCTGCTGCATATGAATATGCCGAAGTGGAAGATATCTTAAAGGCAGCCGAAGAAAAGGGTGAACCACCTTTTATCGTGCTATTAGATAGTATTGAAGACCCCCATAACCTGGGTGCTATTATACGTACCGCTCATCAAGCCGGGGCACATGGTGTAATTATACCGAAGCGTAGGGCAGTCGGACTTACAGCAACCGTAGCAAAGGTATCTGCCGGTGCATTAAATTATCTTCCGGTGGCTAAAGTTACAAATCTTGCTGTTACAATTGAAGAGCTAAAGGAAAAAGGTCTTTGGTTCGTATGCGCTGATATGGGCGGAGAACTGATGTACCGCGTGAACCTAAAGGGACCGATCGGCCTTGTGATTGGAAGCGAAGGAGAGGGAGTCGGCAGGCTTGTAAAAGAAAAATGTGATTTTACAGCAAAGATTCCGATGTTTGGTCAGGTGGATTCCTTAAATGCTTCTGTAGCAATGGGAATTATGGCATATGAAATTGTGCGTCAAAGATTGAACTAAGATAATACTTGCAATAAGATGATGATTGGATTAGTATTAATTATTCATAAGACCATTGGCTTATGAATTCTGTTTGACCTTATATAATATTTATTAAGATAGATAACAGACTCATTTAGCTAATTAATCCATTCATATAATTAATCATTAAGCGAAAGAACCATAAAGTATTCATTTAAGAAAATGACCCAATAAGTTATTTGTATCATGAAACTAAGATGTTCCATGGTGTTCCATTAGAATAGAGCGATGTAAATAAATCTAAATAGTAGGGTGGAGGATGGAATGAAATCCATAGTGAAATATGATGCCATATCAGATGAAGAAATTGTAAGCAGGATTCATCAGGGTGAGCAGCCTGCTATTGACTATCTGATGGAGAAGTATAAATATCTGGTAAGAAGTAAAGCGAAGGCTTTATTTCTTATCGGTGGAGATAAGGATGATCTAATTCAGGAAGGTATGATCGGCTTATATAAGGCTATCCGTGACTATCAGCCGAATAAGGACAACTCCTTTTTTAATTTTGCTGATCTTTGTGTCTCCAGACAGATCTATAGTGCTATCAAAGCCTCCAACCGTAAAAAGAACCTTCCGCTGAATCATTATATATCGATTTATACCCCTGCTTACAGTGAAAATAGTGAGGCAGAGGACAAGGAAGAATTGGTTGACATAATTCACCAAAAAAATGTGTCAAATCCTGAAGAATTAGTTATTGACAAAGAGAATACAAGTATGATAGAATATGAACTTGTAAGGCGTCTGAGTGAGCTAGAGAAACAAGTCCTTAACTTGTATATGCAGGACTTAAAATATGTCCAGATTGCAGAGGTACTAAACAAAGAACCCAAAGCAATCGATAATGCATTGACCAGAATTAAGACAAAGCTCAACCAGGTACTCAAAGTGATTAGTTAATTGCTTTGGTGGTGATAAGCCTTACGGTGTAATAGATATCACTTAGTCGAATTACACATACATGTATGTAGAACACATACTTGCTGTTGTAGCTCAGATGGTAGAGCACTTCATTGGTAATGAAGAGGTCGGCGGTTCAAGTCCGCTCAACAGCTTATATGAAACCCAGTAAAATCAAGGGTTTGAAGATTTCGTTAAATGAGATGCATCTGAAAGGGTGCTTTTTTTATTGCTGTTAGTAGCAGGGGCGGTTTTTAACATTTGACATGGTATCCATAGAGATGTATAATATACTTAACAAGACAGCCGGAGGATAGCTCATACCTATCCGTCTCGGCGGAAAATCAGTTTACTAACAAAGTAGTCGCCCTAACTTTTGCAGAGAGCAGGGCGGCTATTTTTTGTGCTTGTCATTTCTGACAAGGGTTATTATAGCTACTATCATAATTACAAAAGTGAACAGATCACTATATGTAATGTACATAAGAACCACCCCTTTCGCAAGACTCGAAACGGATGGCATGACCGCCCTACCGGCTGCCTTGATAAGCATATTATATTATCAAAGAGCAAATAGACTTGATTTAAATAGAGTGAAAACTATATTTATGCTTAAAGTAAAAAATATAGTTTATAATTCGATTATAGTAGAGTGATAATGCTCTGTCAAATGTGATTTATAAAGTGGGCTGAGACTTACCAGCGGTTGCTTGTTTCTTGATATTCACGATAGATTCATTAGGTAATCATATTTAAGGTGGAATACTATATTAATGGGGAAATAATTAATTTACCTACCAACTATAAATCCGGTTGGTAGGCTTTTTTTGTAGAAATTTAGGTGTGCATGCTCACAGAGTGAGAGGACTCGATTAGGAATGAAGCTTTTTGATAAAATGAGATTTACCTGATAGGGTGCTTTTTTATGTTCTGGAAAAAGTAGGGTACCAGAGCATTTATTAACAAAGGGGAGAGTCGTAAGGTACAACTGGGGAGATGGTTTTCTATGATGTACAGGTTGTTATACATATCCGATGTCTGTCAACCTGTATGGGAGATAAGTCATATCTCGAAGGCTATACTTTGCGACTACCCCTTTGATTAATATTGGATAACTAAGGAGAAAATTAACCATCTCACGAAGCATCATGAGAGATCTTCTTTCTTTGGGTGAAGTAGCAGAAATAGAAAAGGAAATATAAAAATACAACAAAGAAATAAAGAGCCAACTTAGAAACTACGCTATATTAATGACTGTAATAGCGATAATCCCAACCAGTAGACCAACCTTTCCCCAAATGCTGATCTTTGCCTTTTCAAAGATCACTGAGTAAAGAGTGGCAGCGACTGTCATTCCGCCGAGCAAGAAAGGAAACAGTATGGAAGCGGCGACCTTACTGGCAAGCATCGTTGTCAAGACATTTCCGCCTCCGCTGCCGATCGCAGTAAGGAGTAGCAGAGCAATGAATTTTGACGAAAAGATTGGCTTTACTGTCGGTATATTGTCTGTACTGTATAATCTCTTAATGAAGAATGTGGCAGAGAAGGAAATGAGGGCTGCGGCAGCAAAACCTATCATCATTAGCTCGGAAGACTCTTTTCCGTCCATAATAGTCTGGTGAGCCTTTGTAATAAGGGAAGAGCAGCCGTTTAGCAGCCAGGTGATCAAGCAGAAGAGCATCCATCTTAGGTTTCCTCTTTCATCTTCTTTCTTTCCAGCTACTAAAATAAGGTAAAAGGAGGTCAGAAATAATAGGATTCCAGCTGCAATATTGATTGTCAATGGTTCCTTCCATAGGATGATACCGCCCAGGGTAGGAATTATCATACTTGCCGACGTAAAAAAGACGGTATAAGACATGGAACCGGTCTGCAAAGCCATATTCTCACAGCATAGGGTGGCAATAGATACTGCCCCAAAGGCAATGCCCCAGAGGATCGTTTGGCTGCTTACCTTAATTCCCCCATTAAGATTGACGAGAAAAAGAAAGACAGCAATCAGGGCAGAAAAAGAGGATGTGACAATCAGTGTAGAATATAAAGTCTTCGCATTCAGTTTTTTTAAGGCTACTATTTGCAGGGTATATAAAAGAATAGCAATTAAAATAAGTAAAGTATACATAAGGCACCATCCTAAGCATATGATTCGTATTTGATGGCATAACCATTATGCCATCAAATTAATTATAGTGTAGTTATCGATAGTTACGTACCCGAGATACTGTACAATGTAACAGGATAGATTACACAAGCATCAGCTCTGGTGACCAATCAGTGAGAAGGGAAAGCTTATGGGGGCATAAAGTAAGTGATAGAGTAAGTCATAAAGTAAGTCATATAGTAAAGTGTGTCTTAAAGTAAGTTCATAAAATAGGTCATTAAGTAAGGCCTATGAAGTGGTAAAGGCATGGCAGTTACGTCATAAAGTATATTTTATAACTGTTATAAAGGAAAAAACTGGTCATATTGCAATATAAAATAAAGGAAAGTATAAGATGACATGTCATAAAGTACAGTCAGTAAGGTACTACGACAAAGAAATCAGGTTATAATGTTTATATCGCTACTGTTAAACAATAATTTATAAGATTGTCCTTCCTAATATGGGAGAATACGAATTTATGGACAGGACACGGAAAGGGTGGGATTTAAAATGAAAAAAATAGTGATGCGTACATGTTCTTTCATCTTAATGCTAACCATGGTAACGAGTATGCTTGCTTGCACCAAGAAGGAGACCCCTGATGGGCAAAAGGATGAAAAATATACCATTCAGGTTATGGTTTCTCCAACAAAGGTAATTAAGAAAAGCAGTGAGACTCCAATTGGAAAGGTAATCCTTGATAAGTTTAATATTGAGTTTGAATACATTCCTTTTTCAGGGGATGCACAGGAGAACCAAAGTCTACTTCTTGCGACGGGAGATTATCCTGAGATCATGAGGCTAGAGGGAAATGATATGGTAAACAAATACGCTTCAGCAGGTGCGTTGGTTTGCCTGGATGATTACATAGAAAACTCTGCGAATTTTAAAAAGCTTTATGAAGAACAGATTCCCTACTGGAGAGCGGCTAGTCCAGATGGAAAGCTTTATCATTATGAGACCTCATTGCCACAGTCCGTTGACACGGCGCTCGAAGTGAATGACATTATGGTGCGAAGCGATCTATTGGAACAGCAGGGGTATCCCACCTTGGTTACAGAGGATGACTGGTTTAATTTCTTAAAAAAGGCAATGGAGGATAATCCGAAGACGAACGGACAGAATACGGTTGGTCTGACAATGGCCATGGCAGAATCCTGGGGACCTGCTCTGGCAACAGCTTTTGTTGAAAAAGGCGGTGATTGCAATGACCAAGCAACGAACGATGCTGTATTATGGAATCAGGTGGAGCAAAAGTGGGTTGCGACCTGGAAGAATAAAGATGCCATTCAAAATTATCGCTTCTTTAATCGATTATATAATGCTGGTCTGCTTGATCCGGACTGCTTCACGGATACGAACGATCAGGTACAAGAAAAAGCAGATATGGGAAGAGCCATTGCAATATTCTATTCAACCTGGAATGGTACTACGGCAAACCCTACGCTTACAGCGGCTGGTCATCCGGAGATGCAATATATTCAGATGCCAATTGTAAGTAATGATCAATGGGCTTCCGGTGAGAAAAGACAGATCCGTTTGGAAACCACCAGACCCTTTGACAGTGTAGCTATTACAAAGAATGCCAAGCATCCGGAGCGGATTTTTGAACTTCTTGATTGGATTGCCTCAGAAGAGGGGCAGGTGCTGCTGCAAAGTGGAATAGAAGGCACACATTATACAGTGGAAGATGGAAAGCGTGTTCCTACCCAAGAATATATTGACGGGATTGTAAATGATGCTAATTATGTTGAGACACAGGGCTTCGGATATGCGAACGGACAGTTGTTTTTGTTGGGAGCCTCCCGTTCTGTAGGTTCTGACGGAGTTGCTTATAACTTTCAATTAGATAAAAACTATAAGGATGAGATATTTTTATCCGATTGGGAGAAGAAGATTTATAGCAAGCTGGGCTGGAAAAATTCAACTTCCTTTTGGAGTGAGCAAGGTGTTGCAGCTCCGACTGGAATTGCACCGACCTGTTCCCTGGATACCCAAAGTGATATCGGTAAGCTCAATGAGAAGTTTAAATTATGGCGTGCAGCTGCAGGTGCTGAGCTGATAACAGCGGAAGACTTTGATAAAACACTGGAGCAGCTGAATGAGGAATATGACAAAAATGAATTTGATACGATTGTCGACGCATATAACAACGTATTGAGTACGAATCAGAAAAATCTGGAGCAATACTTGAAATAGCAGGAGCTTTCGTAAGAACAATCTGTACCATGAAGGAGGACACCATCTTGACAAATGTTAAGGCAGTCAAGTGCATAAACAGAAGCGGCAAACAATCGTTGAAAAAAAAGATTTGGCAGCAAAAGGGCTTATATCTAATGCTTGCACCAGCATTCCTATGCATTTTGATTTTTAATTATATTCCCATTTTCGGCTGGATCATGGCTTTTACAGATTATCGCCTGGGCTCGGCTATGTTTGATGCACCATGGGTGGGGCTAAAATATTTCAAAGAATTTTTTGCAGACGGCGGTGATGCGAAGCGAGTCATTGTAAATACCCTTGTAATGAATGTAGGTTCTTTGGTGATTGGCTTGGGCGCTGCGCTGTGCTTTGCAATTTTCCTCAAAGAGGTCAGATGGAAAAGATTTCAGAATATAGTACAGTCCGTTACGTTTTTTCCATACTTTATGTCCTGGGTCATAATTTATGCTGTTGTTTATGCTTTGTTCTCTAATTCCTCCGGGGCGATAAATAATGTACTTTTATCTTGGGGAATCATCAGCAAGCCTATTGATTTATTGGGAAATCCCGCATACTCCTGGGTTTTAATTATTGCTGTGAACGTATGGAATACCCTTGGCTATAATAGTGTGATATTCATATCCGGCATTGCGGGAATAGCCGACGAACAGTATGAAGCTGCGGTGATTGATGGTGCCGGCCGGTTCCAAAAAATAAGGTATGTAACCTTGCCAAATTTGATGCCTACGCTTGCCGTATTGATCATTATGAATTCGGGCTGGATCTTTAATTCCGCACTTGACCAGTATTTTGTCTTTACCAATAGTATGAACATAGCATCAATGGATGTTTTTGATTACTATATCTACCGTTTTGGACTTAAGCTGGGTAATTACTCTTATGCTACGGCAGTTGGTATTATAAAAACTGGTATCAGTATTCTATTGCTGGTGGTAGTAAATAGGATAAGTAAAAAGTTAACGGATCGATCTATTTTTTAAGCGGGGAGGAGATAACATTGGTTACTAAAAATAAAATAGGTTTATTTGACCTTATCAATGGGTTAATTATGTTAGTGATTGGCATAGTAATGATCTATCCTTTGTGGCATGTTGTCATGTATTCCCTAAGCAGCCCGGGAGAAGCCGGCGGCGGGCTGCTGTTTCTTCCCAAGGGATTTACATTGGATGCCTATAAGGCGAGCTTTCATAATCAAGAGATTATAGGGGGACTTGTGATATCGGTTCTAAGAGCAGCAATCGGTCCCGCTGCTATGTTGCTGGTGTCAAGCATGGCGGCATATGCACTGAGTAAGGATGAGCTGATTGGAATCAAGCTGATTCGAAAGTTCTTTCTGTTCAGTATGTATATTTCAGCAGGTCTGCTACCTACCTACATACTGATCAGAAGACTGGGGCTTACGAATAGCTTCTGGGTGTACATTATTCCTGCCATGGCAAATGTATTTAATATTATTTTGATCAGAGCCTATATCGAAGGCTTGCCGCCGAGTCTTGAAGAATCGGCCAAGATAGACGGAGCAGGGACGGTAAGGTCTTTCTTTACCATAGTTTTTCCCTTGTGTATTCCGATTCTGGCAGCAGTAGTCTTATACTCCTGCGTGGGGCAATGGAATGCTTATATGGATGCTCAGTTATATAATTTTAGAAACAGGGAGCTGTATCCCTTGCAATATATCTTGTTTAACTATATGACCGCCGCCGCACCTTCAAAGGAAGCGATGTCAATACAGCAAAAGGCTGTGACGACTACGCAGTCACTGAAGATGGCAATTACGGTTATATCCACTGTGCCGATACTGTTTGTCTATCCTTTTTTACAAAAGTATTTTGCTTCTGGACTATTGGTCGGAGCCGTTAAGGCGTAGAGAGATCTAAATTGAAAAGATAACACTCAATATGCATAATCCATGGAAGGCTCAATGAAAAAGAGTGCTTAACTAAAAAAGAGTATTCAACTGAAAATGGGAATGTAACTGAAAAAGAGCACTTAACTGAAAAAGAGCATGCAACTGGAAAAATAATGCTCACTGAAATGAGAACATAGAATGGAACAGAGAGGAAGGATTACAGAAATGTCAAAAATAAAAATAGGTGTTTTCGGTGCCTACCGGGGAATGACGATGATTGAAGTACTGGCAAAACACCCCGATGCTGAATTGGTTGCGATCTGTGATAAATACAAGCCCTTGTTAAAAAAATGCGAGGAGCTGGCAAGGAAGACGGATTCAAGTATCACCTTATACGAAGATTTTGATTCTTTTTTTCATCATGATATGGATGCGGTGGTATTGGCAAACTATGCAAATGAGCATGCGCCCTATGCAATCCGCCTGTTGAATTCGGGCAGGCACGTATGCAGTGAAGTTTTGCCAGTAGAAACCTTGTCGCAGGCGATAGACCTTGTTGAAGCTGTGGAAAAGAGTAAAAAGGTCTATGCTTATGCAGAAAATTACTGCTATTTTACATCGACCCAGGAAATGAAGCGGAGATACCGCCTGGGAGACATCGGTGAATTTATGCATGGTGAGGGAGAATATGTCCATGATTGCGAAAGTATCTGGGGTGATATTACCTACGGTGAAAGAAATCACTGGAGAAATCGTTTGTATTCCACCTATTATTGCACCCATAGTCTAGGTCCAATCATTACAATAACCGGAACCCGGCCGGTAAAGGTAGTGGGATTCGAAACACCAAGTGTTGAGAATATGCGTAGCAAAGGCTTTCCTGGTGGAACCTCGGGTATGCTCGTTATGCAGATGGACAATGGAGCAACCGTAAAGAGCTTGCATGGTTACCTGAAACGGGAGCCTCATTCTGTTTGGTATTCGATCTATGGAAAGCAAGGCATGATGGAATCGGGAAGATGGCAGAATGGAATTGAGCAGGTTCATTTGTTCCAGGAGGGGAACCCCCTTACTGGCAACCAATTATCCTACAATCCGAAACCCCCGGTGAATACAGAGCTTTCTAACTCCATTACGACCCATGGAGGAGGGGATTTTTATACAATGCACTATTTCCTTGAAAAAATTAAGGGGAATAAAGACGGAGACGAATGTATTGATATTTATCAGGCACTTGATATGTCAATACCGGGTATCCTGGGATATGAATCCATATGCAGAGGTAATATTCCGATTGCAATACCAAATTTTAGAAATAAGGCTGAGAGAGAAGCCTACAAAACTCATACCTGGTGTACGAACCCGGATATTGCAGGGGAAAAGCTGTTCCCGTTCTGTTCCTTTGACAATAAAGAGATTCCCGATGAGGTCTATGAAACCATAAGAAAACAATGGCTTGAAAAACAAGAAAAGTAAAGCTAGGGAAAATAACCGTCAAGCTTCACAGCAGCCTGCTTTAACATTTCACAATACAATAGTTAGTGAATTATAAGGCTGCTTCTGGTATAATAGAAGCAAGGTCAATGTTGAAAGAAGTTACTGGGTGTATCAGAAAACTACAATGAGTTTTTTGATACACCTTAGTCTAAGAACTGCTACAGTCCGATTTGAAAGGGGAATCTCATGCTTTCTGATAAAAAGCAAAAAGTGTTTACGTTAAGTTATGATGACGGTGTTGCTACGGATGCCCGATTTGTAAAGATGATAAATAAATATGGTATTAAATGCACCTTTAACCTTAATTCCAGCTTTATAGGCAGTACGAATCAGTGGAACTATAACCGTCTGAAGGTAACCTATTTGGATCAGGCAGATGCCCAGACGCTCTATGAGGGGCATGAAATTGCCGTACATACCTGTACGCATCCTCATCTGGAAGAGCTCTCAAAAGAAGAGATGATAGCGGAGATTTTAGAGGATAAGACGATTTTGCAAAAGATGTTTCAGCAGCCTGTTACAGGTATGGCATATCCTTATGGAACCTATAATCCCTCAGTGAAAGAAGCCGCAGCGGCTTGCGGTATTTCTTATGCCCGCACGGTAGTATCCACCCATACATTTACTCCTCCGGAGGATTTTCTGGAATGGCATTTTACCTGCCATCATAAGGACAGCCGGTTAATGGAGCTGGCCGAACAGTTTTGCGCCAGTCCGGCAACTGAACTACAGATTTTCTCCGTCTGGGGACATAGTTATGAATTTGAAGGAGACAATAACTGGACTATCCTGGAAGGGTTATGCAATTATCTCTCACAGCAGAACGATATCTTTTTTGCTACAAATCTTGAAATTTGCAATAGGATAAAAAGCAGTATACAGGGTTAGTCTAGCATTATATAAGCCCTATAAAAAGCTCTATGAAAAGCGCCAGCCCGTTGGACGGGACGGCAACCACGGAGGGAATTATGAAATTCCGGTTAAACAATATTGGTCTTCAAAATAAACTGATCGTTTTATATATTATTGGCATCATAATTCCCTTCGCCATCGTCGGGGTATTTATAAGTTCAAAATTGGTTACTCTAACAAAGCAGAACAATGAAAACTCTTCGGAGGCCTATCTTTCTCTTATTAAGAATAATATTGTTTACAAATTTGAGGACTATGAGAGAGTGATCCAATCCTTGCTGACCAATAAAACAATGCTCCAGTACATTAACACTGATTTTGAAACTGAGCATGAGAGTATTCAAGCCTTCAAGGAGAGCATAGCGCCCATTATCCGAAACAATTCGATTATTACACAGGATCTGGAGTTTCGCGTATTTTCAGATAATAAAAGTATTTATTTTTCAAAAGAAATGAATTGCAGCTTCAATGATTTGGCTGAACAGAATTGGTACTATCCTGATAAAACAGAAAAGGATGGCTTACACTATTGGAAATATACAACAGAGCTTATTGGTGCTCTCCCTTCTCGGTATATCGGCTGCTATCAGAAGTTAACTTCCTCGGATCAAAAATATACCGTAATTGCATTCTTTTTTGAAGAGAACCTATTGCGGCAGTATCTGGCAGATGAACCGAAAAATGATAAAATTCTTCTGCTTATGGATGAATGGGGAAATGTTGTCACATCTACGCGTTCGGATTGGATTTTTAAGAACATAGAAGAACTTGGATTAAGTTCCTATGATATCAGCTCAGCTGGTATGCACAGCAAAAGGAAAGTATCCGGTGATTCCTATTACATTTCTAGCATGAACATCTCACAGCCAAATTTGTATATGAAGGACTGGTATGTGGTAGAACTCATACCTTCGGAACAATTTACCTCCTCCGTCAGAAGCATACTGTTATCAAGTGTTCTTTTGTGGCTGATCTGCATGGCAGCATGTCTAACACTGGTCATGTGGTTCTCTCAAAATCTTTGCAGAAGAATTCAGAAATTCAATCAGAATATTTCATATGCTATGCAAAATAATTACTCTGCTTCTGAAATAATTATTACCGGTACAGACGAAATAGGAAAAATAGAAAAAACCTTTCAAGAGATGGTGCTTCAAACCAACAGTCTAATTAATGAAGTGTATCTGACAAATATAAACTATCAAAAATTAGAAGTTGAAAAAAGAAATGCAGAGATAATCGCCTTGCGTGAACAAATCAATCCCCACTATTTGTTTAACACCTTGGAGAGTATTCGCATGAATCTCATCTTGAATGGTGACAGGAGAAATGCAAAAATCGTTTCGCTCTTTGCGGAGAGCTTTCGCGCAAGTCTGGAAACCCCAGCGGAAGACCACACTGTAGAGCATGAGTTGAATCTGGTGCATAAATATTTTCTAATCCAGCAGTACCGCACCCGTGGCAGGGTTATCCTGACGGATGAAGTTCCAAATGAGCTATTATCGTGTAAGATTCCCAAGCTGCTATTGCAGCCCTTGGTTGAAAATGCCATCTATCATGGGATAGAGCCCACCGGAAGAGTGGGAACAGTAGTTATTAAGGGGAGTATTGCAGATGGAACGTTGAAGCTTCAGGTAATTGATGATGGCTTAGGAATGGATGAAGAGACTTTAGCGCAGGTACGCAGCCTGCTGGAAAATACCGAAGTGACCTCTTCACCGACTGGAGATAGGATTGCACTAAGAAATGTCCATGTAAGGCTAAAGCTAAAATATGGAGAGAGATATGGCATTCAGGTGGACAGCTTGGAGGGAACTTCAACCTGTGTTACGATCCTGCTTCCAGCCGAAAGCATATGAGCTTTTGTTTTCGGACTTTTTCTAATGAAATTTACTGGCTTATATTTCGCAGCGCAAAGACAAGGAGGTAACAATGTTATATACAATACTGATTGCAGATGATGATCCTTCGATCTGCGATGGCTTGGAGCTGCTCATCAACTGGAATTCCTATGGTTTTCATATCATATCGAAAGTCTACGATGGGGCGGAGGCTGCAAACTATCTAAAGGAAA
The DNA here is from genome assembly GCA_023392995.1 of Bacillota bacterium. Taxonomy (GTDB): domain Bacteria; phylum Bacillota; class Clostridia; order Lachnospirales; family Lachnospiraceae; genus Mobilitalea. Next base: position 4,992 of record JAEWMZ010000260.1, on the reverse strand, counting down.
ATCATGTTGATTTGTTAATAACAGATATCAGGATGCCAAAGCTGGACGGAATATCCTTGATTCAGGAAACCTGCAGAAATGAAAGCAAGCCTCATATCATCGTTCTAAGCGGCTATAGTGATTTTGAGTATGCGACAGCGGCTATGGAATATGGTGTGAAACGCTACTTGCTAAAGCCGGTACAGGAAGAGAAATTGGTATCAGCTTTAAAGGACATAAGAAAAGAGCTGGATATGCAAAAAGATGTGCGGATCGAAACAGAAGAGAAAAATGAGCTGATCGAAAGCAGTATGTTGAAGCTTTTGATTTCAGGGCATACCATAAGCGGGAAATCATTTGCAAAATTTGGACTTAATGGGAACTATAAATGGTTTCAGCTGGCGGTTATAAAAAGCAAAACAATGAAAACGGATAAGATAAGTGATTTAAATATTATGGCGGAAAATACCTTCCTGGTTGTTTTTGATTATTGTCATATGATGGAGTATTCTGGTTATATAGTAATCGTGCTGGCTGCGCATAACAAAGAAAGTTTATCCTATGAACATATTTTCAGAGACTTTATGACAAAGGCGTTTCAGTCAGGTATCCATTTAGGATGTATGCTGGTTAGTAAGGCACAAGAAAATATGGAAGGTATTGGAGAGGTGTTCCATAGCTGTGTTGATTTTTTAAATTGTAATGTGCAAGGCGAAGATGATAGTGCTGTATATTTTCAGGACAAGGCGCAGCAAAATAGAGTTCTTCAGAAGATTATTCAAGTGATTCAGACGAACTATTCAGAAAAAATAACACTTCGCAGTCTCTCCGCCAGCTTTTATATTAATCCGGCCTATCTGGGCAGGCTTTTTAAAAAGAATATGGGAGTATCCTTCAATGAGTATTTGCTGGATATCAGAATGTCAAACGCAATGAAGCTGCTAAAAAATACCACACTTTCCATTGCAGATATTTCTGAAAGAGTGGGTTATTTTGATGTGGATTATTTTTCGAAATTATTTAAGCAAAGGATTGGGATTACACCTTCTGATTATCGGGCTAATACTGTATCCGAGCGAAAGGCATGCACAGAGGTATTGATGTAGGGCTTTGATAAAGCTGGCTTAGTTGATAAAGGTTATCAATAGTTAATATTGACTTTCTACCATATAAAGCATAATATAGCAGTGATATATATCACTGCTATATTATGCTTTATAACAAGTGAACCCCGCTTTATGGGATTCGTTTTCATTATTTATTCAGGAGGTATCTGAGGCTGTGGAAGAGATTATTACAAGACAACGTTTTTTAGAGGAAGGGAAAAAAGCTTTTTTAGAGAAAGGCTTCCAAGAGACTTCTCTGCGCCAGATCTGCAAGACCTTAGAGTTAACCTTAGGTGCTTTTTATGGTTACTTTAAGGGGAAAGAGGCTTTGTTCGAAGCGATTGTCTCTGAGCCGGCAGTGGAGATGCTTCGCTATTATAAGGAAAGTCATGATAACTACATGAAGAAGGAGGCCAGGGAGCAATTTGATGGTATCGGAGCGGAACCCGCTGATATACTGATGAACATGCTGGATTACATGTATGAATATTATGATGAATTCAAATTGCTATTTTGCCGGGCAGGCGGAACAAAATATGAGAATTATTTAGAAGAGTATATTTCTATTGAAGTGATTGCAACTGAGCAATTTATGAAGGTGATGAGAGAGAATGGAATTTTGCAGGTTGAAATTGACCAGCAGCTTAGCCATAATCTGGCCAGTATGCTGTTTAATGGTGTAATAGAAGTCTTTAAACATGATATGAGCTATGAAGCTGCCAAGGATTATGTAACAAAGCTTCGCTTGTTTTATACAGCTGGCTGGATGAAATTATTCGAAGGATAAGGTTATTAGAAAATAAGATGGTATTTTTATGTCCAAAGGTTAGTGCGAACTAACCATTAGGAATTTATCTTGTCTACTACAAAGTTTAGCATTTATCCCGTCACAAGTAGTTTTAGACGCACCCTAAGTTCTTTAAGGCATGTGTGCATATAGAGCAAGGATAGTGAACTTCAAGATGAATCGGCTTCAATAGGAAGAAAAATAAGAACTATAAGCTTCACCCGGTATTATTTAATTTAGGAGGTTAAAAGGATGAGTAACAAAAAGAGTACCTTAGATTGGTTGCGTCTGTGGGCGGCACCATACAAAAACACATATATTTTATCCGTGGTTTTTGCTATCATTGGTGTTTTATGCGGAATTGCACCTTACTATGGAATAACCAAAATCATAATGGGGTTGCTTCACGATAATAAGGAGCCCGACTATTATTTTCTTTGGATTGGTATCTGTGGAACTCTGTGGATTTTCAGGTATCTGTTCCACGGAATATCAACTTCTTTATCCCACAAATCAACCTTTGCAGTGATAGCGGAGGTAAGAAAACAGCTGACAGGTAAGCTTGTAAGATTACCTATGGGATATTTGATGGATACACCCTCAGGAACCATAAAAAATATTATTGTTGAGAAGGTGGATAGCATAGAGCCCACCTTGGCTCATATACTCCCAGAGATGACAGCGAATCTGTTGGGGCCGATTTGTATTATTATTTACCTTTTTGCGGTTGATTGGCGAATGGCATTGATTTCACTCATTACCGTGCCCATCGGATTATTCTGCTATACAGGTATGATGAAGGACTATGCAGTGAAGTTTAAAAACTACGTAGAGGCCAATAAGCATCTGAATGCAACTGCGGTGGAATATATTAACGGTATTGAAGTAATCAAAGCGTTCAATCAGAGTGCGTCATCTTACCAAAAATTTTCTGATGCTGCTAAGAACGCCTCAAATTCAGCAATTAACTGGATGAGGGGAACACAGTTTTATTTTGCAGCAGCCATGTCCGTATTTCCAGCGGTTTTAGTAGGAGTGCTGCCCGTGGGCTCCTATTTTTATATGAAGGATAGTCTGACCGTGGAGACCTTTATTCTCACAATTATTCTAGCTCTGGGAATTATGACCCCGCTCATTACAGCCATGTCCTATTCAGATGATCTGGGGAAAATAAGTACGGTTGTTAGCGACATTGCCTCAATACTTTCGGAGGAGGAATTAAAACGACCGGACATACCGGTGAAATTAAGAGATTATAACATAAAAATAAATAAACTTTCCTTTGCTTATAAGACAACAAAAGTCTTAGAAAATGTAAGTTTATCTATTCCGGGAAATTCAGTAACAGCCTTCGTTGGCCCCTCTGGAAGTGGAAAATCAACCATTGCTAAGCTGATTGCATCTTTATGGGAAGTACCGGAGAAAACCGTATTTATTGGCGGAACGGATATACGCCGCATACCGCTGGAACAGCTGAATTCTATGATTGCCTATGTCTCACAGGACAATTATCTGTTCAATGACACAGTCAGAAATAATATTCGTATGGGAAATTTATCTGCAACGGATGAAGAGGTAGAAGAGGCAGCGAAGAGAAGCGGCTGCCATGAATTTATCTTGCAGCTGGAACAAGGGTATGAAACTATAGCGGGAGGAGCCGGAGGACATTTATCAGGCGGAGAGAGACAGCGGATTGCTATTGCCAGAGCTATGCTAAAGAATGCCTCCATTGTAATACTGGATGAGGCAACTGCCTATACCGATCCGGAAAATGAAGCGGTGATTCAAAGTGCAGTAGCTAAACTGATTAGGGGGAAGACGCTATTGGTTATTGCCCATAGATTATCTACCATAACGGATTCTGATAAAATCGTTGTAGTGAATCAGGGAAGGCTCGAAGCGGAAGGCACTCATAATCAATTACTCAGTACCTGCAAATTGTATCAGGATATGTGGAAGGCGCATATGGAGGCAAAAGATTCTGGAGAGATTTGTATGGAAGAAAAAAATTCTGTTAAGACAGATGCGAAACCAAAAAATGCAGGAGAGGTTCGTAGAGAAGTGAAAAGTTCTGTTAAGATGGATGCGGAAACAAAAAAATTCAGAGAGATTCATTCGGAAGCGAGGGTTTCCGGGGAGGTATTGGCATGATAAAAATATTTAAGAAATTCTTTGATTTTTCAGGAAAGCAAAAGAAGCGTTTTTATATTTCTTTATTATTTTCCGTGCTGCATTCTATCTTTGAAGCGCTGCGGATTCTGGGTATTGCCGTAGTTTTACAGGCGATTATTGAGGATAGCATGACGATGGATACCATTTGGACCAGCGTAATAATTATGCTGGTTAGTATTGCTGGGTGTGCCTGGACTAAGAATGTGACTACCCTGCAGCAGACAATTGCCGGATATACGATGTGTGCGGATAAGAGGGTGGAGATCGGGGAACGAATGAAGTATATGCCCATGGGATATTTTAATCATAATAATTTGGGTCATATTGCCTCCATCACTACAAATACCTGTGAAAATCTGCAGGATATTGCTACCCGAGTTATATTAATGTATTTGCAGGGAATGATTACAACAATAGTAGTTTCGGTGCTGCTGCTTTTCTTTGACCTGCGAATAGGGCTTGTTGCGATTGGGGGTATCCTGGTATTTTTGCTCATGAATCGTCAGATGCAGAAGGTATCCCTTAAGATTTCGCCAAGGAAAACAAGTGCTGATATTGCACTGGTAGATGCCGTTCTTGAATATGTACAGGGAATTACGGTTGTGAAATCCTATAATTTAGTAAAACAGGCGAATAAAAAGGTGGATGCAAGTATCGACGAGGCTAACGATATCTGCTACACCTTAGAAAAAAGATTTATTCCATTGATGTGCGGGCAGACAATTGTATTTAAATTATTTGCGCTATCCATGGTTGCCCTGTCCGTTGTGTTTTGCTTGGAGGGTACGATGAGCCTGATGAATGCATTGTTAATGATAATTTCCTCCTTTATTGTATATGGACAATTAGAGGCTGCCGGAATGTATTCCGCACTGCTTCGCATCGTTGATCAATCCGTTGATCATATAGCGGAAGTTTTTGAAACTCCGGTAATGGATATGGATGGAA
>JAEWMZ010000149.1 GCA_023392995.1 Bacillota bacterium | reverse complement strand
TCTCCTCGTATAATAAGTTTATAAGCAAGAGAAATCAGCTTATAATTTATTATTTTTTATGATATAGATGTATGGTCATCTAAGAGGAACTCCCCTCATCCTGTTTCCATCTATATAGTCAATAGTTACTTTTTCAATGTGTTAATCCTGTGGTATGATATCAGCAGAGTCTGATGTCCGAAGGCACTGCTTTTTCTCCTTTCAGCCGGCTTTGTCCGTGACTGCTCAGAAAGCATGCAGCCTGGCTCATACAGCACATTCCGCTTACACAGAAGTTGCATCCCAAGTCGTTAGCACCAGCAAAAAATGCTGGCTAGGTGAATGCTCATTACGCGAGGTTGCGGTCACTGTATGATATCCGGGATAAACCCTCTACTTTAGGCTTCACAAATTCAGATCAGAAAGGAGCGTGATAACATGATTAAGATCAATTACATATCCACTTTATTCGTTGGTATTGATGTAAGTTCAAAGTCCAATGTCGTATACGCCATGGATTTTGATGAAAACAAATATATTGCTTCATCCATCAGCAATAACCAGCCTGGAGCTGATAAGCTTGCTGAATTGATTTTCGAATGTATGCAAAAACATCCTGATCTCAATACCATTATTGTTGCATTAGAATCTACCTCTGTTTACAGCATTCATATAGCCAATTTTTTGTCGTCCTGTGAAGTCCTAATGCCTTATAAACCTTATGTGTACTGCGTTAATCCAAAGATGACTGCCAACTATCGAAAATCCTATGTTGGTATGGACAAGACCGATGCAATGGATGCTTATCTCATTGCAGATTTTGCCAGGGTTGGTCGTACAAAAAAATGTCAACCTTGGCGTGGCGCCCAGTATCTCGCGTTGAAGCGATTAACAAGGCATCGTCTTCATCTTGCAGAATGCATTACCAGAGAAAAAACATATATGGTGTCAAACCTATATCTAAAATTTAGTGAACTTCAACTTTTAGAAGGTGATGAACAGCCATTTTCCAACCTATATGGTTCTACATCCTCTGCAGTACTTACTGAGTTTATGTCTCTTCAGGAAATCATTGATACTCCGGAAGAGGAACTGCTTGAATTTCTGGCTAAAAAAAGCCGAAATCGTATCGCAGATATATCTAAGACCTCTGATTTGCTTAAGAAAGCTGCCAGAGATTCTTATCGGTTGGATAAATGCATGTATGAGCCACTAAATGTTTCATTAGCAAGCTCGTTTAACTGCATTCACACCTATCAGAAAGAAATGAAGCTGATTGATCAGGCAATTGCGAATTGTATTAACGGAATGAACCCAAATGCCTTTACAATTCTCAAATCCATTCCAGGTATTGGTCCTGTATGGGCAGCTGGTATGCTGTCTGAAATAGGTGATATAACTGCTTTCCATTCCTCTGATGCATTAGCTAAATACGCAGGTTTAACATGGCTTAAAAACGATTCTGGCGACTTCGTTTCCGAAGATAACCATATATCAAAAGCTGGAAATACCTATCTCCGTTATTACCTTGGAGAAGCTACAAACAGTGTCAGAAGATACTTACCTGAATATGCTGAATTCTATGCAAAGAAATACGCTGAGGTAACAAAACATCAGCACAAAAGAGCACTCGCGCTTACATCTCGTAAATTCGTACGACTCGTTTTTGGTTTGCTGGTCAAAAACCAACTGTACACCGGCGAAAAATTGGATGCCGAACTAAATATTGAGTCTGAATAACGCTCATTTTCAAAAAATTGATTTATGAGCGATGGTGAAGTGCGCCCTTTTTTAAGGAAACCATATCAAAATCTTTTCTAAATATCTCTTGACATATCACCAGAATGCTATCGTGGCTTTATTTTGATCTGCCAAAGGAAGCTCCTCAGATATTTGATAATATTTCATTTAAAGATATCTTTCTTATCTCCGATTTTATCTAACTTTCCCTCTGCATATAGAATAAAAAGGATACTATCTCCATGTTACATATCATTTATCTAAATTACTATCCCATCACAGTGATCAATCTCATGCTGAATTATCTGTGCTGTCCACCCTGTAAATGTTCGTCTCTGCTTTTTAAAACTCTGATCAAGATAATCCACTTCAATACTTTCATATCGCGTCGTCTTTCTAACACCCAGGAGTGAGAGGCAGCCTTCCTCCGTTTCATAAGGTTTCGACTTCTTAATAATAACAGGATTAATCATTGGAACACCAATCATTCCCACACTATATACAATGATTCGTTTCTTAATTCCTATCATGTTGGCAGCCAGGCCGACACAATGCTCCGCATTCGCTTGCAGAGTATCCATCAAATCATCGATCACTTTCCTATCATCTGTCGTTGCTGATTCTGATTTCTGCCCCAAAAATAACGCATCCTTTACGATCGCTCTTACCATATCTATCTCCTACTCCACGGCATCTCTTTTTATCAATATAATTCTGCTCGTCACTTTTAAAATCTTTTAAAATCTTTCATAAAAATAATGAACATAGTGTTTCATCTCGTTAAAACCAATCTAATTATAAACTATTTATCAAAATATAACAAATTACTTTATTTCCGCTTTTCAGTATTTCTTTTTCAATATTATCATTACTCCCAATATAATTACCGTCCGATTGGTTACTTGAATATAATTAATTTGCTGATATAGTAATAGTACTAACAGATATCAATGCTTATCCTGTAAAAAATTATATACGAAAAACCGGAGAGGATTTCCCCCTCCGGTTACTCAGTTAACTTCGAATGCGCCTGTCGTAAATATACCGATCAGTCATCAATTCCTATCATAACAGAAGTAGCCTTTACAATTGCATAAGCCTCGGAGCCTACCGTTAAATTAAGCTCCTTTACTGCATCCAGAGAAATAGTAGCGCTGACATAATTGCCGCCTCCGATGTCGAGAGTTACAATAGCGTTTACTGTACCTGGTTGAATGTTTACGATCTTACCTTTCAATTGGTTTCTTGCACTGATCTTCATTGCTTTGCCTCCTTTGAATATAATTCTTCAATTGCAGATATTTACAATTGGTTTAACAGTATTATAAGAAATGTTTTGCTGAATATCAAATAAAATTCTTAGTGAATTCATTTATTTTTACATAATTCACATATATCATAATAATTTCAAGTAAATAACAAGTATTATAGGTGATTTTCAACTACAACATTTTTCTAAAAATGTATATCATCGTATTCGAAATCTGAATCTGGAAAAAATGGAACTCAAAACAAGATTCTTTTTATTGTTCTTCCCTTGACGAAGCACCAAAAATATATTATGATAAGAATGCGTTAATAACCGTTGGTTATAACTCCTGATTACATTTCGGGGTTGTACTGGTTTCGACGGGGGTTTTGAAGTTGTGGAAGCCATTCGCAGACTAGGACTGCGTCAAAAACTTAGAAATAAAATTAAACGCAAACAATAATTACGAATTAGCTGCAGCGTAAGCATGCAGCTTGTCGACCTTAGGCAACTCGCGGCTTAAGACCTCGGCATCAAATTAGCGAGGCCCTTTACCTTCAAAGCTTTGAGGAGGTAAAAGATTTATGAAGCTACTGAAGCTAAGAGCCTGTCTGTCGGCGCTTAGTGGAGGGAACAGTGAACTTCGGGTTCACATAAAAGACCGACTGTAATGGGAGAAACTGCAATGAATGGGCTTTCGGACAGGGGTTCAACTCCCCTCAGCTCCATCATTGAATTGAACGGGAAAACCTTAGAAATAGGCTTTCCCGTTTTTTGTTGCATAAATATTTTTCTTATATTCAACTATATTTTTATTTTATTCTCATTTTTTTCGTATTAGATTTACTACTTAACTGCAAATTATTTTGGAAAGGAATGTATTAGCATGAGTAAATATCGATTTTACATAGGGCGTTATACAAAGAATGATACTGATAAAGGAATTTCCTTAGTGGAGTTTGACCCGGAGAAGAGAAAACTGGAAGTCATATCCGATTTCTGGTGTGGAGCAAGCCCCTCCTTTCTCCTCAAACACGGCAATGTTCTCTATGCCGCTAATGAAACAGAGGAGCACGGTGCTGTATCCGTGTGTAACATAAATCCTGAAAATGGGTTTCTTACATTAATGGGAGAAGCAAGTGTTCCCGGTATACATACTTGCCAGATTGCCGTAACGGGAAATCTCCTCTACGCAGCCAACTATTCCAGCGGTAGTATCTTTGGGGTACAGCTTCTGCCGGATGGTTCCTTCGGAGCGATATGCTCTGAAATTTCTCATACAGGCGCCAGTACAAATCCAAGCCGCCAGGAAAAAGCCCACGCCCACTCTGTAAATCCGGACCCATCTGGGGAAAGATTGATTGTTGCTGATTTAGGAATGGACAAACTGATGATTTACCGCATAGATTACTCTACTGGGATCCTTCTTTCGGATGAAACACAGCCATGCATTGATATCCCTCCTGGTGAAGGCCCCCGTCATATGGTCTTTCATCCCAGTGGTAACTGGCTTTATGTAGTAACAGAACTAGGTTTGAAGGTACTTCAATATCGTATTACCAATCCCGGAGAGCCTTATATTTTGACTGGAACTTACTCTCTTTTAAATGAAAGTTTTACGTCAGATGATACAGCCGCTGATATTCATCTTTCTCCGGATGGTAAGTATCTTTACTCCTCTGTCAGAGGGAAAAATGTAATTGCTCTTTTTGAAATAACTGCCGAGGGTACTCTCGAGTGGGTTGGTACTTATCCCAGCTTTGGGGAAAGTCCACGAAATTTTTGTATCACTGATGACGGGAAATACATACTGATTGCTCATGATCGTTCCGGAGATATTGTAGTTTGTCCAATTCATGAAGAAACTGGAGTACTGGGAGGTAAATTGGACCATGTCGTATTATCGGGAGCATCCTGCGTGATTGAGGCATAAAACCCTCTAGCTTCCTATTAGTATCATAAAAAATTTAGTTGGTATAAATCTATAGATACAAGACGGAGAGGTTTGCCTCTCCGTCTTGTATCATTTTAACTTTTATAATTATAATTAACTTATATCTTTAGACTAATATTTATGTGGTTCCATACGGATATTTGATGTATGAATAATACTTATGTTCATCCGAGGGATATTCATACATTCCTACATAATACGCGGCAGTAAAGCATGGTCTCCAATCTGCTCTGTAAAATTAATTTACCGAATCATTAGAATCTATAGGAATATACTTAGCTGATACATTCTCGATTATTTGGAATTTACTTGCTTCATCTGAAGAATACCATGCTTCAGCAATACTTGAATTTTCTTTCTCTCCTATATGGATGTTTCCACTATATATTACCTCATTTGCCCATAAACAGTTTGCTTCCACAAAATATTTATACTCTCCAGCTTCAACGTAGTCACCTTCTGCATTATCCCCTTTCCACTCATAGGTTAGTGTCTGAGCAGTTGGAGTTGCCCCGGAAATTGCATCTACTTGTTTTTTCTTAAGACTCGCTATGTCACTTTTTTTAGTCCAGACAGGCAAAGCCTCTTCTCTTTCTTTCCACCCTTTTTTTGCCGTAAACTGGGTTACAAAAATTGTTTTTACTAAATTACCTTTTAAATCTTCTATCCAGACAGCGAATTGATTATTAGCATAATCCTTTTCTATTCTATTGAAATCAAATGTGATTTCCACCGTACTTACTGGTTGACTTTGTTCATCTCTATGTTTTGTTTGACACCCTACCAATAAAGCCAGTAAAAACAGAACGCTTAATATAGTAATTTTTTTCATAGTTGGTCTCCTTACCAATACAAAATAATCTCTAAATTCTTTTTTATATTCGCTAGATATACGCATAAAGCACTACATTTACTCAAAATACCCTTTCACCTATTATAAATTATATTATAAGCAATTTCAACAATTTCGGGAAACTTTTCCAAATTAAAAAATTCAATTATAGCTATAATACCCATTGTCTTTACTCCTTTTTCAGAGAGAAGATATGTAATGCTCTTTTTGAAAATCCGGAGATGGTACTCTCGAATGGATTGGCAATCATCCCAGCTTCTGGGAAAGGATCAAGAAATTTTTGTATCACAGATGACGGGAAATATATACTGATTGTTCATGATCGTTCCGGGGATATTGTGGTTTGTCCAATTCATGAAGAAGCTGGCGTACCTGGGAAGTAAATTGGATCATGTCGTATTATCGGGAGCTTCCTGCGTGATTGAGGCATAAAGCTAATCTATCATCTCAAGTACTTTAACAGTCACTTATAGAGAAAAAAATGGAGAGTCCAAGTAGGTTAGCCTCTCCATTCTTTCTCTTTTATCTTTATATCTTTTATATCTTTATTATCCTTATATCTTTTTATTCTTTTAACATTTATAATGTATTCTTAATATAAGTTCTTCACCTTGAAATCCTTCTCCGCTTCCCTGCGCTGATCCTTCTTGGCAATATCCTCACGCTTATCATAGAGCTTCTTACCTCTTGCCAAGCCAATCTCCACCTTAACCAAACTTCCCTTAAAGTAAATTTGTAGCGGCACCAAAGTATAACCCTTTTGAACAATTTTTCCTGCAATTTTATTTATCTCATACTTATGCATTAATAATTTTTTAACTCTCAATGGATCTTTATTAAATATATTCCCTTTTTCATAGGGGCTAATGTGCATGTTATAGATAAACACTTCTCCCTTTTCAATTCTGAGAAAGGATTCCTTTAAGCTGCATTTTCCCATACGGAGGGATTTTACCTCTGTACCATGCAATGCGATACCCGCCTCATACTTTTCCTCGATAAAATAGTCAAAATAAGCCTTTTTATTATTGGCTATTAATTTAAAATTTTCCCCCACTTATTTCTCATGCCTCCTCTTTATTAGAGGCATTGCCTCCATCTTTATTAGAGGCATTGCCTCCATCTTTTTTAGAGGCATTGCCTCCATCTTTTTTGGAGGTATTGCCTCCATCCTTTTTGGTGGATCTGCTACTGTCCTTTTTGGTAGCTCTGTCTCCGTCCTTTTTGGTAGCTCTGCTTCTATCTTTATTGGTGGCTCTGTCTCCGTCCTTTTTGGTGGCTTTGCTTCCAGCTTTTTTAGTGACTCTGCCTTCACCCTTATTAGCAGTTCTGTCTCCGTCCTTTTTAACGGCTCTGCCTCCTGTTCTTTTGGTGGCTCTTCCCCCATCTTTTGGGGTGGTATCTGCCTCCGCTCTTATAAAAGCTTCTGCCTCTGCTCTATCGTAAGGCTCGCCCTCCAATACCTCAGGTTCTTCTTCCTCCACTAGAACAAAATCAATGGTACGCATTATTTTATCGGCATTCACTACTTCTACCGTAACCTTTTGCCCCAGCTTATATACTTTCTTGGTGTGTTCGCCTACCATTTGGTAGTGCTCTTCGTCATAAATATAGTAATCATCGTTCATCTCGTTGACACGAATCATGCCTTCAACGGTATTGGGCAGCTCCACATACATACCCCAACTGGTGACACCGGATATAACGCCCTCAAAGCATTCACCAATGTGCTCCATCATATACTCCACTTTTTTAAGCTTCTGCACCTCACGCTCTGACTCATCCGCCCGGCGCTCCGTCTTACTGGAGTGATCACTGACTGAGAATAAGATCTTTTCATAGTGCTCTCTTCGTTTTTCTCCCAGCTTACCGTTCAAGTTCTCCTTAATTATCCGGTGAATCTGAAGATCCGGATAACGACGAATCGGAGAGGTGAAATGGCAATAGTATTTTGCAGATAATCCAAAATGTCCGGTATTGACCACCGTATACTTTGCCTGTTTCATGGAACGCAAGGTTAACCTGCTGATTAGTGCCTCCTCAGGAGTATCCTCGACTTTAATCAGCAGCTTCTGAATCTCCTTGGGATGAATGTCTTCCTGACCAACCTTAATACTGTAACCGAAATTATTGATAAACACTGCTAATTTTCTAATCTTGTCCTCGTCCGGATTATCATGGGTTCGATATACAAATGGAACCTCCTGCCAGAAAAAATCCTCCGCTATGGTTTCATTGGCTATGAGCATGAACTCCTCGATAATCTTGGTTGCTTTATTTCTGTCATAGGGTTTTATCTCTATGGGCTTTCCCTGCTTATTGACGATGATCTTGCTCTCCGGAAAATCAAAATTAATCGATCCTCTTTTATGCCTTCTTTCCTTTAATACCTCCGCCAATTCCTGCATAAGCAGAAACATAGGAACAAACTCTTCATATTCCTTCCTGACATCCTCGTCCTGCTCCTCAATGATTTTAGCTACATTGGTATAGGTCATACGCCGGTCGGAACGCATCACCGTTTCTGCAATCTTGTGTCCGATCACCGTTCCTTTCGAATCAATATCCATAAAGCAGCTTAAAGATAATCTATCTACTTCCGGATTTAAGGAACATATTCCATTGGAAAGCTTATGGGGCAGCATGGGAATTACCCGGTCTACCAAATAAACACTGGTTCCACGGTTCAACGCTTCTTTATCCAGTGCCGATCCCTCCCTGACATAATGTGAAACATCCGCAATATGAACACCCAGACGATAAATATCACCCTCTTTAGTAAGGGTAATCGCGTCATCCAAATCCTTTGCATCCTCACCATCAATGGTTACCGTCATCATTCCACGGATATCCATTCTGCTTGCGATCTCCGACGGATCAATTTCCTCCGGTACCTTATCGAGAGATCTCATTACCTCTTCCGGAAAATCTACTGGTAGATCATAGGCTTTAATTACTGACATGATATCAACCCCCGGATCATTCACATGTCCGAGAATTTCCACAATTTTTCCCTCAGGGCTATGAGCTTCATCTCCATAATTCGTAATCTTCGCTACCACCTTATGGCCATCTACTGCGCCCTTGGTATGCTCCTTTGGAATAAAAATGTCCCTGCCAAACTTTTGATTATCCGGTCTGACAAAGCCAAAATTCTTACTTTTTTCAAAGGTACCAACAATTTCAACCTTCCCGCGCTCCAGAATATTAACGATAGCACCTTCCTTGCGCCTGCCGGTCTGTTCATTCTTAATAACCACCATAACCTTATCTCCATGAAGCGCTCCTTTGGTGGACTCACCCGGTATGAAGATATCCTCAGCCTCACCCTCCAACATCACAAAGCCAAAGCCCTTCTGTGTGCCTGAAAAGGTTCCTACCTTAATATCATCCCCTGGAACCCGGTAACGTCCCTGGGTATCCACAACAATCGTACCCTTAGAGATCAGCTGATCTAACACCATCTTTAGTTCGTGCTTCGCTCCTCTTGGAACCTGCAGCAACACAAGGAGATCCTTAAATCTCATTGGTTTATATTCTTTACTCGAGAACATTTCCTCAAGCATTTCTATTTTTTCTTTGAATAATTCATTTTCTTTCAATGCTTCCTCCATTTCTACTGCCTAACGCAGAGGACAATTTAATAATAGTATACCATAATTTTGCTATTTTAAAATAATAAATCCAAACATTATCCTTATTATTTAAAACATTATCCTTATTATTGGGAATATCACATGAATATCCCATGAATATTAATTTTAATTTTTTATTATTAATATATTGACAATAGTGTATGTCATACACTATAATACATTCAAGGATAGCAAAACTAATTTATTCCTAATACATGAATAGCAGGTGATCATTTGGAGAATCAGAATGAACTAATAAGTTCACTTATCACAGAACTAAAACGGGGAACGCTGGTACTTTCCGTACTAAGTCAATTAAAAAATCCTGAATACGGATATTCTCTGGTTCAGAAGTTAGAGGAAAAAAGCACCTTGATCGAAGCCGGGACGCTATATCCGCTCCTACGCAGATTAGAAAAGCAGGGGTTGCTTACCAGCGAGTGGGACACCAGCGAAAGCAGACCTCGAAAATTCTATGTATTAAGTGAGGATGGAATGGCTGTATATCAACATTTAAAAAGAGAATGGAGAACACTCTCAGAGCAATTAGAGTTATTATTAAAGGAGGATGAGGATTTATGAATTTGATAGAACGTTATGTTTATGCAGTAACAGAGCATTTACCTGTTAACAGTCGTAAGGACGTGGCTGATGAACTGAGATCCAATATTGAAGATATGCTGCCGGAGTACCCGGCGGATAAGGACATAAGAGAGGTTTTGTTGAAGTTGGGAAATCCAAGAAAATTGGCTAATGAATATAATCCCTCAAAGAGATACCTGATTGGGCCTGCTCTTTATGACAGCTATATTTCCTTGCTTAAGCTTGTTACTGGCATTGTAGCAGCTGTAATTCTTGGAGTTACCTTGCTGGGTTGGGCTTTCCAGTTTCCTGAGAGTAATAATTACGCCAGCCTGATGACCCAGGTAATCGGGAATGCAATTAGTGCCGCGATACAAGCCGCCTTATGGGTGACCATTGTTTACGCTATTCTGGAGCGAAGCGGAGTCAACGAAGGCCAGATGCCTTTTTCCAAGAAAGAATGGAGTGTTGATGATCTGCCCACAGACGTCGTATCTCCAAGTAAGAAGATATCTCGTACAGAGACCGGCTTCTCTTTATTCTTTACCCTGTTATTCGTTTCTGTGCTATATTTTAACCCTAATTTGATTGCAATTTATATTACCGGTAATCATTCTACGGAGATCATTCCTTTATTTTCAGAGCAACGGCTGGCTAATTACCTTGTCGCTATATTATTGATAACTCTGTTACAATTAGGATTTATTGTATGGAAGTTTATTCAGGGCAAATGGAATCTTCCACTGGCCATCGCCAATCTGATACAGAATGTTGCCTTTAGTATCCTTATGATCGTTCTTCTAAGTGACAGACACTTATTTAGCCAGAACTTCTTCAGCCGGGTTGCAGACCTGACGAATACCTCTTCTAACCAGATTATTGAGCATTGGTATCGTGGAACATCCATTGTCATTATTCTTGTTATTATAATAATTGCTCTATGGGATAGCGTTTCCACATTTATAAAAGCAAAGAAATAACATTAAAGTGCTGTTACACTGATAATTAATATATCCGTGTAACAGCACTTTTTTCTGCCTATCTTATGTAGCGTTTAATCCAAATGTGATAAAATCTATAAAATGATATTATCTTCAATGATTCTTTATTTAGTGACTGATTCACAAGCAGACAATAATAGTAATCTAATCGAATCCATGTATAAAAGTCAGTTTCAGTTTTAAATGTGTTGACCCGAAATTTTTAGTAAATGAAATGGATGTGTTTCAAAAAGCCCCTCTACTATATGTTAAAAGAAAAAAATGAGCTGCGCACTCACAGTTGGTTCGCAACTGGTGCCACAGCTCTTTTTCATCTTTATTTATTGCCAGATATTCAGGTTTAAAATAACAGAAAGTATCATAAAACCAGCTGCCAAATACTTTGTTATTCTCTCTAAATTGCCTTCCATGGAACGGCCTTTATTCTTTGACCAATATGTCTCGCCGGAACCGGTTAATGCACCAGATAATCCAGCAGTTTTACCTTCTTGTCTTAACACGATAATTACCAGTGCTATACACACTAATACATAAATAATCTGTAAAATAACCTTTAAGGTTGCCATCTTGTCCTACACCTCCTACAAAACTAAACATAATTCTATCATAGATTAGAAATTATTTCAACTTATTTTTTAATCAACAGGGATTTACCAGTCATTTCAGCCGGTTTTTCCATTCCCATCATCTGGATCATTGTGGGAATAATATCCGCTAAGCATCCGCCTTCTGCTAAGGTGTAGTCTTTATCATAGTTAACCAGGATAAATGGAACCGGGTTGGTTGTATGAGCGGTAAAGGGTTCATGTGTCTCATAATCTACTAACTGCTCTGCATTTCCATGATCTGCACAGATGAACATCTGTCCATCAACGGATAGAAGTGCTTCAACTGCCATACCGACACATTTGTCAACTGCTTCAATTGCCTTAATTGCAGCATCTTCAATGCCTGTATGCCCTACCATATCAGGGTTTGCAAAGTTTACTACAATAACATCATATTTATCTGATTTAATTGCATTCACCAGGTTATCCGCTACTTCAAAAGCACTCATTTCAGGCTGTAGATCATAGGTAGCTACCTTTGGTGATTTCACAAGAATACGTTCTTCGCCTTCATTGGGAACCTCAACACCTGCATTAAAGAAAAAGGTTACATGGGCATACTTCTCTGTCTCTGCCAAACGAAGCTGTGTCTTATGATTCGCTGCAAGAAATTCTCCAAAGGTATTATTCAGGGATATCTTATGGAAAGCTGCAATTTTATTGGAAATTGTTACGTCATATTCTGTGAAACAAACATAAGTCAAGTTCACTCTCTTAGCACGATCAAAGCCGGTAAACTCATCATCACAGAATACTCTAGTGATTTCTCTTGCTCTGTCCGGTCTGAAATTGAAGAAAATGATAGAATCATTCTCTTTGATCGTAGCAACAGGCTTTCCATTCTCCAGTACTACGGTTGGTAAAACAAATTCATCAAACTTCTCAGCATCATAAGAATTCTGTACTGCTGTAGTCGCACTTTCTGCAGTCTCTCCTTCTCCAAGTGCCATAGCCTTGTACGCCTTTTCTACACGATCCCAGCGATTATCACGATCCATTACATAATAACGTCCCATTACCGTTGCTATTTTACCAACTCCAATTACCTTCATCTGCTCCTGAAGCTGCTCAACAAAACCTTTACCGGAAGCCGGAGGAGTATCTCTGCCATCTAAGAAGGCATGAACATACACGTTCTTTATTTCTTCTCTCTTTGCCAGCTCTAACAATGCATAAAGATGAGTGATATGGCTGTGAACACCACCGTCTGAAAGCAAGCCATATAAATGCAAATCGGAGTCGTTCTTCTTGCAATTTTCAATTGCTTCTAATAATGCAGTATTCTTATAGAAGGTTCCATCCTGGATTTCCTTCGTAATTCTTGTCAGCTCCTGATATACAATTCTTCCGGCACCCATGTTAATATGTCCAACTTCAGAATTACCCATTTGTCCGTCCGGTAAGCCTACTGCCATTCCGCTTGCATAGCCTTTCACAAAAGGGTACTCTTTCATTAATCGATCAATGTTTGGCTTCTTCGCTTCCGCAATTGCATTTGCTTCTACTCTTTCATTTAATCCAAAACCATCTAATATCATCAATACTGTAGGTTTTTTACTCATACGATTCCTCCATTCAGCCGCGATCAGGCGGCAAACACTCGTTACCATTGCAGTGGAATATGTAGCTCCACGAAGCCTCAGACAGGGGTATTCGCCCTATCTGAGGTAGTTTGTATCCATTGGTTTAACTGTCGCACGACGTAAATCTATCGTTTGACCTTTGTATCATTATTTATAATTTACGATTTTACCAAAGTCAGCCTTTAAGCTTGCGCCACCAACTAATCCGCCGTCGATATCTGCCTGTGAGAATAACTCAGCTGCACTGGCTGCTGTTACACTGCCACCGTACTGAATACGGATTGCTGCTGCAGTTGCTTCATCATAAATCTCAGCGATGCATTCACGGATTGCCTTGCAAACCTCTTCTGCCTGCTCTGTTGTAGCAACCTTGCCTGTACCAATTGCCCAGATTGGCTCATAGGCAATGACTGCGGTCTTAGCCTGATCTGCGGATACACTTAAGAAAGCAATCTTAATCTGCTGACGAATCCAGTCAATTGTAATTCCCTGCTCTCTCTGAGTTAATGACTCTCCACAGCAAATGATTGGTGTAATACCATGCTCGAATGCCTTTAATACCTTTTTATTCACAGTCACATCAGACTCTGCGAAATATTCTCTTCTCTCGGAGTGTCCGATGATAACATATTTAATACCAATACTGGTTAACATGTTAGGAGCGATTTCACCGGTAAAGGCACCGCTTTCCTCGAAATACATGTTCTGTGCACCGATTTCTATATTGGAACCCTTTGCAGCTTCTAATGCTGTTGTCAGGCTGATTGCCGGTACGCAAAATACTACATCTGCTTCCTCTGTTACAACTAAAGGCTTTAACTCATTGATTAAGGCAACTGTCTCCGCCGGAGTTTTATTCATTTTCCAGTTACCTGCAATTATTTTCTTACGCATGATAGTCCTCCTATATTTTTATACTTGATTGTAGCAAGCTTTTCTTAAAAAATCAACCAAAGCTCTTAAGAAAAGCTTGCCACCTCTATTATTCCTATTTATCGTTTGCTGCTGCTACACCTGGAAGCTCTTTACCCTCAAGGAACTCTAAGGATGCACCGCCACCGGTTGAGATATGAGTCATCTTATCGCCGAAGCCAAGGATATTAACCGCTGCTGCAGAATCACCACCACCAATAATGGTTGTTGCATCGATTTCTGATAATGCTTTCGCAATTGCGATAGTACCCTTTGCAAAGTTGGACATTTCGAATACACCCATAGGTCCATTCCATACAACAGTCTTGGCATCCTTGATTGCATCAGCATAGAGCTTGCTGGTTTCTTCACCGATATCAAGTCCTAAGTAGCCTTCTTCGATATCCTGGCCAACTGTCTTGAAAGGTGCGTCATTGCTAAATTCTGCTGCAACTACGTTGTCAACAGGGATTAACATCTTAACGTTCTTTTCTGCTGCTTTATCAAGCATTTTCTTAGCATAGTCAAGGTAATCAGGCTCTAATAAGGATTTACCTGTTTCTTTGCCCATTGCCTTTAAGAAGGTATAAGCCATACCACCGCCGATGATTAAGGTATCAACCTTATCAAGCAGATTCTCGATTACAGAGATTTTACTGGAAACCTTAGATCCGCCAAGGATTGCAACAAAAGGTCTCTTTGGATTATTTACTGCATTGCCAAGGAATTCGATTTCCTTCTGCATTAAGTAACCAACTACAGCTGTATCCACAAACTGAGTAACGCCAACGTTGGAGCAGTGTGCTCTGTGAGCAGTACCAAAAGCATCATTTACAAATACATCACAAAGAGAAGCTAATTCTTTGCTGAAGGCTTCACCGTTCTTTGTCTCTTCTGCTCTATAACGGGTGTTCTCAAGAAGAATCACATCACCATCCTGCATTGCTGCAACAGCAGCCTTTGCATTCTCGCCAACTACAGTATCATCTTTTGCAAACTTTACCTCTTGTCCTAATAATTCAGCTAATCTTACTGCTACCGGAGCTAAAGATAATTCTGGTTTAGGCTCGCCCTTTGGTTTACCTAAGTGAGAGCAAAGAATTACTTTTCCGCCGTCACTGATTAATTTCTTAATGGTAGGAAGTGCAGCTACCAGACGATTCTCATCTGTAATTCTTCCCTCCTGTAAAGGAACGTTGAAATCACAGCGAACTAAAACTTTCTTACCTTTTACATTAATATCATCAACTGATTTTTTATTTAACATATGCTTAATTCTCCTTTCAATACAAAACGAACCTGTCTTTCGATTCACTTTTCCATGTAGGAAGATAAATCTGCCACCAAACTTACCTTCACAAAAAAACAAAGGACTGTTGCAAAATCTAGTTCTCTTGCTATGACTTACCAAGTATAATAGTGCACAACCATCTGCATATAAGTCATATTCTGGAGTTTCATTGATTATCAGCCCCTTATCAATTCCTAATTAACGTACTGATTTACTTATCATGAATAAAAAGGGTCCGGTCCTGAAAGACCGGACCCATGATGGATCAATAAAACACGTATACCAGAAAAATATTTTCTTATGCTAACTCAGCGAAATATTTGATTGTTCTAACCATCTGGCTTGTGTAGGAATTCTCGTTATCATACCAGGAAACAACCTTAACTAAAGTCTTGTCTCCAAGGTCAGTAACCTTAGTCTGAGTAGCATCGAATAAAGAACCTTCTGTGATACCAACGATATCGGAAGATACTAATTCTTCTTCGGTGTAACCGAAGGATGCGCTGGAAGCTGCCTTCATAGCTGCATTGATATCAGCCTTTGAAACTTTACCGCTAACAACAGCTACTAACTCTGTAAGGGAACCTGTAGGAACAGGAACTCTCTGTGCAGCGCCATCTAATTTACCAGCTAATGCAGGAATAACAAGACCGATTGCTTTAGCTGCACCTGTGGAGTTAGGAACGATGTTTGCTGCTGCAGCACGTGCTCTTCTTAAATCACCCTTTGGATGAGGACCATCTAAAGTCATCTGATCACCTGTGTAAGCGTGGATTGTGGTCATGAAGCCTTTTTCTACTGGTGCTAATTTATTTAAGGTATCTGCCATAGGAGCTAAGCAGTTTGTTGTACAGGAAGCTGCGGAAATGATTGTATCAGAAGCCTTTAATGTATTCTCGTTAACGCTGAATACAACAGTAGGAAGATCATCACCAGCTGGAGCGGAGATAACTACCTTCTTAGCACCTGCATCGATATGTGCCTGAGCCTTAGCTTTGGATGTGAAGAAGCCTGTACACTCAAGAACTACGTCAACCTTTAATTCACCCCAAGGTAAATCAGCTGGGTTCTTCTGAGCATAAATTTGGATTTCTTTACCATCAACCACGATTGAGCTATCTTTTGCTTCAACAGTGTGACCAAGGTATCTACCCTGTGCTGTGTCATATTTTAATAAATGTGCTAACATTTTTGCGTCTGTTAAGTCGTTGATAGCTACAACTTCGTAACCTTCTGCTCCGAACATCTGTCTAAATGCAAGACGGCCGATACGTCCAAAACCATTAATTGCTACTTTTACTGCCATGATTAATTCCTCCTAAATGTTTAATTTATTATTTACCATCAAATGATGGCAAATTATTTACTGTAAAATGATGGCAAATTATTTACTATCAAATGATGGTAAATTATTTACTGTCATTTGACAGTAATTAATCATATTGTGCCGGACACATTGACAAAAAAATCTCAATGCAGCTTTATTTTACCTAATTATGAATAAAATATCAAGGCTTTCTTTTCCCAATTCAGCAATATGATGAAAATGATGATTATTTAATTCAAATGCATTTGTTTTTTGTGCATTTTATAATTCACTGTGCCGGAGCACTGTTTTATTATGGCAATTCATATTTTACCACTTTTATAGACAAGTTTCAATAAAACTATTATGCTCATTGTACGACGGGTTATTACTTAAATTGTAATCTTAGCAGCAGATAATTGACCCTTTCTTGCCATAAACTCCATGTTCATTAGGAATGATCCGTGATACATTCCGTGAAAACAGGGAATCAAAACGTATCACAATCAATAGGACTGCCTGTTTTAATTCCCTGCCTTTTTATTTACATGTTATAGCAATACACTGCTTCCCTTTTGGTCACTTCAGTTAACTATGCTCTTAGCTTATATTCCAAACGAATCTTATCTGCGATTAAAGCTACAAATTCGGAGTTAGTAGGCTTCCCCTTGCCATTACTAACAGTATAGCCGAATAATTCATCAATCGTATCCATCTTACCTCTGCTCCATGCAACCTCAATTGCATGACGAATTGCTCTCTCCACTCTGCTAGGAGTCGTCTTATGACGTTTTGCGATGGAAGGATAAAGGAGTTTTGTGATGGAGTTTAACATTTCCGCATCATTTACGGACATCATGATCGCATCACGTAAGTACTGGTAACCTTTAATATGTGCTGGAACGCCAATTTCGTGGATAATATTCGTAACATCTGATTCCAGGTTTCTTTCCATATAAGTACTTTTGTTCTCATAGGCGCTGACTCTATGATTATCAATTAATTTTGTATGGCTGTCACCCTTTATTTGTTTGATTCTGGATAAAATCATATTATTATCGAAAGGCTTCATGATATAATAGTTAGCTCCAAGTTCAAACGCATTCTCTGTTATTCCTTCTTGTCCAATGGCTGTGATAACAATAAAGGAAGGATTCTTCTTAATCTCTGTATCTTTTCTTATCTTTTCCATAACACCGAGTCCATCCAGTTTCGGCATAATCAGATCTAATAATACGACATCCGGCTTTTTCTCTTTAATCATATCAAGTGCATCAATTCCGTTCTCTGATTTTCCTACTACCTCAATATCTGCATCCTCTTTGAGGATATCTTCCAGCAGATTAACCATCCTCTCATTGTCATCAACAATAGCTACATTAATTTTACTCATTTACTTTCCAACCTCCATACGATTTTTTTATTCTCTCCTTTGATGTGTTCCCGCGTTCCTTAGCAGTATGCATCCCCTTATTATGCACCCCTGATTGAAACCTCAGTGTTCCATGTTTTCTCAAAATGGTATATTTCATTGATGTCTTTAAGGTTGTCTGTATATCGCTTCTCTTTTTGTGAATCTTAGCGTAGCTTTTTTGGTTTCATGTTGTTTATGAATCTATTATACAACTTGACTAATTATGAGTCAATATTTATCAATTTGGCATAATAACTAAAATATCGATATTTTTTTATGACAATCCTTATTGATTTTTTACACAAAGAACCACCATACAACACGAATCCTTATAATTTTACATAAAAGTCTTATCTTACAGCATTTATTTCATGGAAACATCATCTGTAAATTTTTACCACATGTGAATTATATCTGTAAATAACCCTTTAATCAATTGTTTCTTGCCGCACCATTCGACAGCGAAACGAGGCTATAAATCAAGGAAAATGCGATAACCACAAGATTTTGTGTAATTGTAAAAATTATACAGTTTATATGCTGTTGTATTCTGAGGAACCCCTTTTTACCATGCTATTATTTGTCGATTTTTTATTGTAACAAAAGAATTCCTTATTCTAAATTATTTACCATGTTTTCGATGAAAGTACCGTAACCTTTCGTTGAATCCTGTATAAATACATGCGTAACCGCACCAATTATCTTGTTATTTTGGATAATTGGGCTGCCGCTCATGCCTTGCACGATCCCACCTGTCTGATTTAGTAGTCTTTGATCGGTTATTTTCAAAACAATACCTTTGCTATGATTGCTATTGCTGATATCGATGTTTTCAATTTCAATTTCGTAATCCTCCACTGTATCTCCTACTGTGCACCGTACCGTTGCCTTTCCCTTTTTCACTTCTTGCTTTAGACCGATCTCCAAGGGCTTGACCTTGGCATTTTCATCATAATCACTGTTCACTGAGCCAAAGATACCTTGAAAAGTGTTCTCGGTAATTCTGCCAATACGATAACGATCACTCTGTCGGATCATCCCTATTAATTCTCCAGGTTCCCCTTCTTTTCCTTTGATAATCGACATGATCTCAGCCATATAGATGGAACCTTCTTTGACGTCCATCAAAAGTCCTGTATCAATATCTGTAATTCCATGTCCAAGAGCTCCAAATTGTCCATCACTTGATATGAAGGTCAAGGTACCGATGCCTTGGGTATTATCACGGATCCATGCACCAATTTTGTAATCTCCGCTTGAAGTTTTAACCGGTGTTACACGAACTGTGATTTCTTCATCATTTCTCCTTACAACCAGCGTAACATCTTTACCCTCACACTTTTGTATCTCATCGATCATTTCACTTTTCTTGCTAAGCTTAATTCCATTAATGGAGAGTATATAATCTCCTGATTTTAATTTATTATTGATTGGTTCATAATTCAAACCGTCATCACCGGTAATGCGTCCGCTTCCTAATACTAAGATACCATCGGTTTCAACATAGATACCAATGGGCGTGCCGCAGGGAATCAATTCCTTCGTATCTATTACATCCAAGGATATATTTTTAAAATTAAATAATCCAAATAATTTCAAACTGATTTTATATTTGCCCGTAGAGGATGATTCTAAGGTAAAGGGCTCGGCTAAATCAATATTTATCTGATTTGATGGCACCTTAAGATTATTGACACTGATAACACCTACATTATCTGTCTCAATTTTACCTGCCATCGGCATATTAAAGTCAAAGCTTTCTTCTTTATCGACAACAATCTTTATTTCGTTTGGTAAACTTTTTTCTATATTATAAAAGAAATAAAATATAAGTAAAATTAACATTACTCCGCATAAACCAAAACCGCACCGCTTTAATAATTTCTTATTCCTCATCCTTTCACCTCATGCCACATAGAATAAGAGCTTGCCCTTTTCTGTTTTTTAAATCATTCAAGATAAATCTGTTATATCCTTCAGATTGATATAGCAAAGTAAAGTCTTTATCTCTCAGCTTTCTATATGAATCTGAATGCAGATGCCCACTTTTCTCTTTCAGCTTTAATCATAAACCTGAATGTTTGCTTATCTTCCAGTGATATATCATGAACTAAAAGCTCACCTTATCTTTCAGCTATACTTTATGAATCTGAAAGCTCACACTTTTAGCCTTATATCCTGAATCTGAATGTCTGCTTTATCTTGTAATAAACAAAAGGATATACAAATACGATTGTATATCCACAATAGTATTGTATATCCTTGCAGTTAGTATGCGTTATTTTTTAATTTTTAAAGCTTATATTTTTTGGAATTATATGCCAATTCCTTCATTTCTTTTGCATTTTCTTTTACACGCTCTGTTATTTCTGCTCCTCCCAGTATTCTGGAGAGCTCATCAATCATTTCCTTCTCCTTCAGTTCCCGGATCATGGTTTGTGTTGATACTCCATCCGTCTGCTTTTCAATAACATAGTGAGAATCAGCCATAGCTGCTATTTGAGCTAAATGTGTAATACAGATTATCTGATGATTGTTGGAGATACTTGATAGCTGTTCTGATACCTTCTGGGCGGTTCTGCCGCTAATTCCCACATCAATTTCATCAAAGATCAGAGTCTCAATCTCATCCTTATCGGCCAACACTGATTTAATACCCAGCATGATTCGTGACAGCTCACCACCGGAGGCTACCTTCGATAAGGGTTTTAGTCCCTCTCCAGGATTCGTTGATATAATAAATTCTGCATCATCAAAGCCATTAGCCGTATAATTCTTCATCTGTTCAAAGGTCATCTCAAATTGTACATCCAGGAAATTTAGCGCAACCAATGCCTCTTTGATTTTTAAGGTGAGTTCCTTTGCTTTTCGCCTGCGAATATCCGATAGCCCTTGGGATAATGAAATTAATCGTTCTTCTGCCTCAGCTCGCCTTTTTTCCAGCTGCTCCATATATAAATCATAGTCACGATATCTCTCCAGCTTTTCTTCACATTCTTTGCAATGAATAAGTATTTGCTCCATGGAATTGCCATATTTTGATTTAAGATGATTAATCAGATCCAGCCGCTTCGTAACCTCTTCCAGTTCTTCTTCCGGATTCTCCGTATCAGATATGTACTGTGATATGTCACGATTAAAATCATTCATGAGTCCGTCTATCTCTGAAAGCTGATTCAATAATCCTCCGATGGCAGGATCTACCTCCGATAATTTCAATAGCTGACGAAGTGCTCGCCCAACCGCATCTCCTGCAGCTGACGGATCATAACCGGTATATCGATATGCATTCTGCAGTCCCTCTGAAATCGTATTGGCATTAGATAACTTCTTATATCTTAATGATAATGCTTCGTCTTCCTCCGGCTTTAGTGCCGCATTCCTAATCTCATTTACTTCATATTCTAAAAAGGATATTTCTCGTAACCTTTTATCTTCATCTATTCCAG
>JAEWMZ010000119.1 GCA_023392995.1 Bacillota bacterium | reverse complement strand
CCGGTTCCGGCAGGAGAAAGTGCGGTTTTACATTTTACACCAAACCGGCCAAAGGCTCCTGAGGTACAGGCAGATGATGAAAGAAACGTAATACGAGGAATTGATTCTACGATGGAATATTCCATTGATGGAGGAACGACCTGGGTATCCTATGATGGCTCCAACATTCCTGTATTTGAAGGAGAGAAAACAGTACGTGTGAGAATTAAGGCGGTTGATCCGATCCCAGCAGGAGAAAGTGCAATCTTACATTTTTATACAAATCCGCCACTAGCACCGAATGTGGAAGCAGATGATGAAAGAAATGTAATACGAGGAATCGATTCTACGATGGAATATTCCATTGATGGAGGAACGACTTGGGTAACTTATAATGCCAATAACATTCCTACTTTTGAAGGAGAGAAAACAGTACGTGTAAGAGTGAAGGCGGCTGCTCCGGCTCCGGCAGGAGAAATTACAGTTTTGTATTTTACTCCAAATGAGCCTCAGGCTCCGGATACTGACAATGACGGAGTTCCGGATGTTGATGATCCAGAACCATTTAATCCAGACATTCCGAGAAGAGGTAGTGTAAATGGTGGGATTACCGATGAGACTGAGATGAACACACCAATCAGTATTACTATCGAAAGAGGAAATACAGAAATAGCACGTCTGGATGGTTATCACGGCGGAGATATTGTTGTATTTGAAAACCTGCCTTATGGTTTCTATAACCTGGTGGCTGATAACGGAAAGTATGTAAGTACAAATATTATCGAGATTAATAGCGGAAATGTTGAAATAAATACGATTGTTTTAAGTAAGAGAATCAGTAAAGTTGTAATAAATCAAGGAGCACCTAAGGTAGCTGTTGGAGGTCTGAATGAACTGTTCGAGGAGAGCACGGCGACCGTGTACCGCAGTGCGCTTTCTGTAACAGGTAGTGCAATCAGTGTATCTGGTGGAGCTATTACAGTATCTGGTGAGGCAATTACTGTGTCTGGTGGTGCGATTGAGATTAAATTGGTTGCCAGTAAAAAAAATAAAGCATCTATGTCGGCAGCCGATCTGGAGAAGCTGAAAGCGATGACAAATGGGAAAGAGATAGTTCAATTTCTAGATTTCAGCTTAGTCAAGACCGTATTGGAAGACGGGGCATCCGTAGGAGAACAGACTCAATTGACGGATCTATCCAGTCTAATTGAAATTGCAATTCCTATATCCAATGACATTAAGGGCAAGAGGGGGATTACGGTATACCGGCTTCATAATGAGAATGCCGAGGAACTGCCGTTAGGAATAGAGAATGCCAATGGAGATGGCGAATATAGTATAATTGAAGGGAACTATATTCGATTATTTGTGAAAAAATTCTCTACCTATGCAATTGGATACATTTTAGATGATACAGATGGAGATGGTATCCCTGACAAGGATGACCCAGCACCAAATGATCCAACAATTCCTGGGCCTGACACAGATGGAGATGGAATACCAGATTATCTGGATCCTGACGATGATAATGATGGAATCCCAGATAGCGAAGATCCTGCTCCACTAGATCCGTCGATCCCTGGTAGTGGAACTGTCAGCGGCGATATACAAGATGATACAGGAGAAAATACTGACATTAGTATCATTATTGAACGAGGAAATACTGAAATAGCACGTAAAGATGGTCTTCGCGGCGGAGCTTCCTTCAGTTTTACAAAGTTACCTTACGGAATCTACAATGTAGTAGCTTATAACGGAAAATTCAGAATTACTAACATAGTTATCATAGACAAGGAAAATTCAAATGGAATCGTTCATGTTGTTTTAGGTAAAAAGATTAGTAAAGTTGAAGTTAAAGCAGGTGCACCTGAGGTAGCAGTAGGAGGTCTTAATGAATTATTTACTCCAGAGGATGGCATAACTGCAGCTTCTGGCGGTGAGATAGAAATTAAGCTGGTAGTCGATAGGAAGGAAGCTGTCACCTTGCCTGCAACAGACATTACTAAGCTGAATCGAGTTGCAGGTAATAACGAAATCACTGTGTATATGGATTTAAGTGTCATTAAAACCGTGACAGAAGCTGGAGCATCGGATGCATCACGGACACGATTAACTGAGCTCACAAGCCTGATTGAAATAGCAATTCCGATACCGGAAGAAATGAAAGGAAAAGCTGGGATAACAGTGTACCGTATTCATGATGGTATAGCGGAGGCCATCCCGGTAGGAAGTGGTAATGCTAATCAATTTGGCGAATACAGTGTTGTCGATGGAAACTATATACGTTTATACGTGAAACGATTCTCAACTTATGCAATTGGATATGCGAAACCGATCGATACTGACGGAGATGGAATCCCGGATTCTTTGGATCCGGATGATGATAACGACGGTATACCGGATAGTGAAGACCCGGCACCACTCGATCCATCTATTCCAGGCTCTGGATCAGGCACTGGTTCAGGTACTCCTGGAACACCGCTACCTGACAGCGATGGAGATGGAATTCCAGATTATCTTGATTTGGATGATGATAATGATGGTATACCAGATAGTGAAGATCCGGCACCACTCGATCCGTCTATTCCAGGAGTTGGTAGTGATAAAAAGGGTGACAAGGACAAGTCCACAGATAAGGACAAGTCAGTAAACAAAGATAAGAGTACAGATAAGGGCAAGACAACAGGAAAAGAAAAAACTACAGGCAAGGACAAAACTGCAGACAAAAACAAAGCTACAGGCAAGGACAAAGCTACAGGCAAGGACAAGTCTGCAAACAAGGACAAGACTGTAAATAAAGATGCGTCTACAAACAAAAGTAAGTCTATCGGTGAAGAAACCAAAAAGATGAATAAGGATACTGCTAAATCCGAAAGCTCCCAAGTTATCAATCTTCAAAAACCGCTATTTACAAAGAGTGGAATTGAAATAGCAGGTTATATACAATATAAGGGGAACTATACGGTAACAGTAGAATATCGAAGAAAAGGAGAACCGGTTTGGACTAAATTAAGCGAAGAGAGTTTCCATGGAGACAAGGAAACTTTAATAAAGCTTAGTAATTTTAAGGGAAATACAGACTATTCTCTAAAAGTTACAATAACAGATGAGAATGGAAAGGTTTATTCCGACACGATAGAGTTTACTACACCATCCAAGTCGGCGGAGTCTAACGAAGATCTCCCAAAAACCGGAGAAGCAGATCACTGGAATGTATTATTACTTCTTGCAGGTATTGCTGTCAGCGGAGAAGTTTTGATGAAAAGAAACTTAAAAAATTCAATTAAAAAATAACAGAATCTAGCATAATTATATATAAAAGTTAACGTTATAATTAATTAGCTAAGGGCAAAATGGTTCAAATCAGGGTTGTTGAAGGTGCGAAATTCAACAACCCTTTTTTGAATGAACTATGATTGAAAAATAAAGATAAAAATAAAGATAAAAATAAACAGATAACAAGCAGCAAAGATATAGTATCCTTATCTGACTGAAGACTAGCCGTAAAATCGTATGGGTCAAAGCACAATAGGTTGAAAGCACAATAGGTTTAAAGCATAATAATTTTAAGTAAAACGGATAAAAGTAAAATATAGAATGGATCAGAAAAAACAAGGTTAAACTATATATTGCAAATCATCTTTTTATCAGTGATTGAAGATAAACCAGGATAGATGGAAAGGAGGCATGACATACCGATGCCAAAAGACAGTCAGCCAGATAATAAGAGGGCAAGAACAGAGAAAGCAAACGGTCAAACACCCATTACGGATGAATCCGTAAAGAATAAGAACAAGACATCCAAGAAGCAATCAACAAAGCATAATGACGTATAGAGGAGAGTAGAAAATGGCGAAAGCAGGAATGAGAAGACCTAACGTAGAAGAGCCTCATGGAACCGAAGGTTCAGATCGGTTGCATATACCAAAGAATGATGCACCTCCGGTTCCGGAGATACAAGGTAAGGCAAAAGCAGGACATCAAAGAGCCAACCATTATGAAAAGCCTAACCATGAGCCGAAGGGTTAAGTATGGAAACAGATTCCGAATTATATAGTATACTGACAAAGCACCTGCTGGAAGATCAAATACCATCAGAATATTTAAGGGGAAGTATTGATACAGAGGAATTCAGGCAGCAACCCTATATATTGTTAAAACGGTTAAAAGAGACGAAACAGTCAAAAATTCACCACCCGGAAGGAAATGCCTGGAATCATACCCTATTGGTAGTGGATGAAGCTGCAAAGGTGCGAAGTGAAAGCAGTAACCCAAAAGCTTTTATGTGGGCAGCATTACTTCACGATGTAGGAAAGCCGGATACCACCAGAATAAAGGGAGAAAAAATAACCTCCTATAATCATGATAATATTGGAGCAGACTTGGCAAAAAAGTTTCTCCAGGCAATTACACCTGAGCAGGAATTAATAACAGAGGTATATCATCTGGTAAAATACCATATGCATATGCTATATGTTTTAAAAAAACTTCCATTTGGAGATATTAAGGGATTAATCGCTCAGGTTAATATCCATGATATTGCATTGCTGGGTCTTTGTGATCGATTAGGCCGTACAGCAGCTGACCGAGAGGCGGTCAATGAGGAGTATCAAAGGTTTTATTCTATCCTTGAGAACAGGAAGAAAGAAAGCAAAATCATACATTAGGTAATTGCGAAACCCATTAACTAAAGATATTGTATAAAAAGCGGATACTGTTTCGCAGCGGAAGCTAAGCCCGAAGGAAGCGTTGGAGCGAAGAAATGGTATCTGTTGTGCATGCAATTGTAAAAACTATATTGTTTCGCAAATACCTAAAATAATACATGAATTAAAGGAACGGGGTATATTCGAATGGTGTTGTATATTTATACATGCAAATGTTGTGATTGAAAGGCATTTGTGTAAAATATTACAATTATTTCATTGGAATATGCCCCTTCCTTGTCGAATATGTAGGAAATAGCTTTTATGAGTTGTAAAAAAGAAGAAAAAATGTGATGAAATAGGCTTGAAACCACGTATTATCAAAAAATTCACTGGATTTTTTATAACTTGTACCGTATAATGAAAAGAAAATATTGAAGTTTTATATGAGGAATTCGTGAAAAGGAAGAGGTTAATATAATGGCATTAAATTATAGTTATACTATTACAAAAAAAGAACAGCTTTCAAACGCTATTTACCTAATGGATGTATTAGCTCCGCGAGTAGCTAAAAACTGTTATCCTGGACAATTTGTTATCGTTAAAATGGATGAAAAGGGTGAAAGAATTCCTTTAACAATATGTGATTACGATAGGGAAGCCGGTACTGTAACAATTGTATTTCAAGCACTTGGATCATCAACACAATTGATGGCCAGCTATGAAGCCGGAGAAGCATTTCGAGACTTTGCAGGACCGTTGGGACATAAGTCAGAATTGATTGATATGCCAAGCGAAGAATTAGCAGAGAAGAAGATTTTATTTGTTGCAGGCGGTGTGGGTGCAGCACCAGTATATCCTCAGGTAAAGTGGATGAAGGAGAATGGCTATAAGGTTGATTGCATTATTGGAGCAAGAAACAAAGAACTCATTATTTTGGAAGACAGAATGAAAGAGCTTGCAGAAAATCTATATATAGCTACAGATGACGGCTCCTATGGTTTTAAAGGAAATGTAAATGATTGCATTAAGGATTTGGTAAATAATCAAGGGAAACAGTATGATTTAATCATCGCGATTGGACCCATGATTATGATGAAGTTTGTCTGTCTTCTTACAAAAGAATTGGGAATTAAAACGATTGTAAGTATGAATCCGGTTATGGTAGATGGTACCGGAATGTGCGGAGCATGCCGATTAACGATTGGTAATGAAATTAAATTTGCATGTGTTGACGGCCCAGAGTTTGATGGGCATCTTGTAAACTTTGATGAAGCTATGAAGAGACTGCAGATGTATAAATCAGAAGAAGGACAAGTTATTCTGCGACAAAAGGAAGGGGCAACCCATCATCATCCTGGCTGCGAATGTCACGAAGAAATAGTGTAAAATGCAAAGCATTTCACGTCCGGCATTGAGCAACCTAAAGTTCGAATGTCCGTTAGTGTAAAATTCAGAGCATTTCATATACGGAATTGAATAGCCTAGCGGATGAACGTCAGTTAGTATAAAGCAAAGAACATCTTGTATAAGCAGGCTAGCGGTTGAATGACCATTATTTTAAATAAAAGAATGATTCACATACTGACATTGAACAGCTTTACGGCTAAAATGATTGTTAGTGCTAATCGAAAAGCTTTACATAAGGTTTAGGAGGAATAGGAATGGATGTTTTAAAGAAGGTTCCGGTTAGAGAGCAAGAGCCAAAGGTTCGTGCGACTAACTTTGAGGAAGTTTGTTATGGTTATAATTTAGAGGAAGCGATGGAAGAGGCAGCTCGCTGCATTCAATGTAAGAATCCAAAATGCGTCCAGGGATGTCCTGTAGCAATAGATATTCCAGGCTTTATTAAGGAAGTTACAGAAAATGATGTAGAATCAGCCTTCCAGGTAATCAGCAAATATTCTGCTTTACCGGCTGTTTGTGGCAGAGTATGTCCGCAGGAATCTCAGTGTGAGCAAAGATGCATCCGCGGCATCAAGGGTGATCCTGTCTCTATTGGTAAATTAGAACGATTTGTAGCTGATTGGGCCAGAGAACACAATATCAAACCGGAGCCTCCAAAGGAAAAGAACGGTAAGAAGGTAGCAGTCATCGGAGCAGGTCCTGCGGGACTTACATGCGCCGGAGATTTGGCGAAGCTAGGCTACGACGTAACAATATTTGAAGCACTGCATGAGCCAGGCGGCGTTCTCGTATATGGAATTCCGGAATTCAGACTGCCGAAAGAGACTGTGGTGAAAAAAGAGATTGAGAATGTAATTTCTTTAGGTGTTAAAATAGAAACAAATGTAGTGATAGGTAAATCAACAACAATTGATGAATTACTGGACGACGAAGGCTTTGATGCCGTATTTATCGGCTCAGGAGCAGGACTGCCAAAGTTCATGGGTATCCCGGGAGAAAATGCGAACGGAGTATTTTCAGCAAATGAGTATTTGACACGAAGCAATCTGATGAAGGCCTTTGACAAGGAATATGATACTCCTATTATCGCAGGCAAAAAAGTTGGTGTTGTAGGCGGCGGTAACGTAGCCATGGATGCAGCCCGTACCGCACTAAGACTGGGTGCAGAGGTATATATTGTTTATCGCCGTGGTGAAGAAGAATTACCGGCCCGTGTGGAAGAAGTGCATCATGCAAAGGAAGAAGGAATCATCTTTAAGCTGTTAACAAATCCGAAGGAGATTCTTGTGAATGATAACGGATGGGTCTCTGGCATGCGATGTGTGGAGATGGAGCTTGGAGAGCCGGATGAATCTGGCAGAAGAAGACCTCAGGAAAAGCCTGATTCTGAGTTTGTTTTAGAATTGGATACCGTCATTATGTCACTTGGAACAAGCCCTAATCCATTGATTTCATCCACTACCGGCGGATTGGAAATCAATAAGCATAAATGTATTATTGCGGACGAAGAAACTGGTTTAACCTCAAGAGAAGGTGTATTTGCTGGTGGTGATGCAGTAACAGGAGCAGCAACCGTAATTCTTGCCATGGGAGCAGGAAAAGCTGCAGCTGTGGGAATTGATAAATACTTAAAATCAAAATAACGAAAGAGATACGTGAGGGGGAAACGTATTGGAGGACTTATGGGATATTTTGTGATTGACCGATCAATCGGAATTGCCATGATTGCAGCCTTAGTCATTGTTACAGTATTATTCATTTTTTACATCATTCGATTTAACAAAGCGAGAAACCTTCAGAAAAAAGCTGTTCAGGAAAATGAGCAGTGGAAGGAAAAGGTTACAACTCTGGAAGAAAGATATCAATCGTCTCTTTCTTCATTAAATGATCTGACAGGTAAGTATGAAGAACTGAATAAAAACAAGGAAAGCATGAAAAAGCTAGCGTACACGGACTATTTAACAGAATTACCCAACCGCACAGCGTTTACAGAAATGTTAGACAACGTGATGTTAAC
>JAEWMZ010000052.1 GCA_023392995.1 Bacillota bacterium | reverse complement strand
TCGTGCCTTTCTCTGGTAGGCGGGCTAAGCGGTTTTTGTGCAGGGTATTTTGCCTCTGATATTTTAATTGAGGCTGGTCGGGAGTCCTATTTAGTGACCGGTCTTATCAAAGGATTGAATGGGATAAGCATTATCATTGGGCTATTTGTTCCTGCGGTTGTGTTTTGTATTGTTACGATTTTCATGTATTATGTAATATGCAGGAAAGAAACCGGATACTTAATTGCGGGTAGGAGGATTCAGACTTCCTATCAAGCTTCATTGCGTCTGGCGAATAAAATTGCTGGGATTTTTCCTGCAAAAAACAGGCTGCCCATACGCCTGGCACTTCGTAAACCAATTGCTGTTTTGTTAATTGTATTTTCTGTAATGAGTTTCTCTGTTATGTTTATTCTGGGATATTCCCTCACCTTGAGCAGCTCAGAGGTGTTTGAATCCCAGACAAAAGGACATCATTATCTGTATGATACACACTTTGATACACCCCAGCAATTACCTGTGGATACAGATACAGATATAGATATAGATACAGATATAGATAAAACTCTGACCTATCTGGATTCGACGGGAACCATTGATAATATCCAGCGAACTATCGCTGGCATCGAGGATAATCCCAGGTTATTGGAGTTGCTTGATAAAAAAGGTAATGCAATAGCACTACCTGGCCAGGGTGAAGTGGTAATCGGATCTGAATTAGAGGAACTATATAGCCTTCACTTGGGGGATCAGGTAACCATCACTGTGAATAATAATAAACGCCAGCTGGTGATATCCGGTATCGCATTGAATGCAAAGTCAAACTGGGTTTATATTTCAAAAAAGGAACTTTCAGAGCTGCTATCTTTGCCGGAGCATTCTTATACAGGGATTTTGAGTAGGGAAAAAGGGTTTGAGGGCGGAACGGTAATTACATATGAGCAGAAACTGGACGCCTTAAGAAGGGGGTCTGTATCCAATCGAAGCAGTGCAATCATTAATCAGGCAATCGGTTGTCTTATTGGCAGTGTTCTTCTATACCTTGCCTTGCTGCTGAACGCCCAGGACAATACGCGTGATGTTCTGATCCTGCAACAAATGGGCTATCAGATTAAGAGTATTAAGAAAATGCTGATTGATATTTACCGGCCGATCTTATGGGTGTCATTTTTTCTGACGCTATGGCCGACAATAGGGATAGTTAAGACAATCCTAAAATCACTTTCTATACAAATAGGTGATTATATGCCTTTTCAAACGAATATCTTTGTGATCACTGGAATCTTTGTATTGTTAAATGTGGTATACTTTCTGGTGCAGACTACCTTCCATATAAATATCAGAAAGGTGATTCATAGAGAAAGTATCACAGATTATATCACTGGTGATTAGTTAAAACGGGCTAATCACCAGCCCATAACAATAACCCATAAAGTGTTTAGTCGCTTTTATGGGTTATTGTTATGGAATAGCCATACGGAAAATCTGAATGAATGCGTAGATACGATTAAGGCAATAAGGCAAATAAAGTACTGTTCTAAATACGGTTGGCATCTAATCATGTACCATGCGTAATTTTTTTTCATATGCTTTCATTAAATCCATCTTATTCTGCGTATGATCTAATATATTTAATGCACAGCTTTCAATTGTTCCATTAGGATCAACAGATGACTGGAAGGGAGGTTCATAATCTTGATCTTCAAACCCCATCAAGACGGGCATATTAGCGAAGGAATCTTTTGCAGTATCTGTATAATATCCCCATTCAATGTTTTTGTGATTTCTAACAAATACCTCCCCATAATACATTGCGATATCCTTCATGATATACTCTGTTTCAAGAGAAAATTGGACTTTGGACTCTACTAAAACATCATGTAAAAAAGGACTATTACTCAATTGTTTTTTTATGAAATTTAATTTAGAAGACGGTGTTTTTTCAATTTCAGCATATTTTAAAAACCAGCCCCAAATATCAATTAAGGAAGAAAGGCTATAATCAAGTTCAAGCCCTGAAAAAAGTGATAAATATACGTTCCGTTCCATTATTTTGTCAACATACCAATGAAAGTAATCATTTGCCTCTTTGGCACTAAAATTCTCAAAAGGCTTATCAATTGGTGGAATTAATATGTCATATTTAAGTTCTTTTTGCCGCCAAAACATGTAACCTCCTTAAAATGAGCTTTCAGTCATACTCGAATCAATCTAATTTTTTATGATGTTTCAGAAACATAAATATTATTTTTTTTACAATTTTAACACAGGCCAGTTCAAAAAAATAAATAAAGGCACTAATAATTAGCGAATATATTTTTGGAATCTCCAAATGATAGCCAATGATAAAAGCGATAAAAAACATGATAAAATCCATAGAAAAATAAAAGAATTTCTTCCTTTTGTTCATTCCAATACCTTTCTCTAGTTAGTAATTATGTAATTACGTTATAGATAGATTACGTTATAAAATAGATATTAAGCGGGTTTATCATAAGGTATGTTTAATACGCAATCTTACATCTCTACCCGTGACGGGCTTTCTTGATTGGTTTATATCAATATCCATTATATTCTCCCATATTGATTTCGAAATAACCACTACATTAAGATAGGATTATACCTATAAATAGAATAGACTTTCACAACAGTGAAACTAATTGTATGATTATATCAGAATTAATGTGCTAGAGATAGAAGTATATATTTCCAGTAATTACATGACGTAAGACTTAGAGATATAGATAAATTAAGAAATTGGACTGCCGGGCAGCCTAGTTCAGCAGTTATATCGGATATTCCCATATAATAACAGCAATATCCCATCCGATTTTGACTCAATTACCATCTTTTTCTTTACAAATACATTGAATCGCCTATAATAATATTTGGAACAAAAGAGCTGAAGCACTAATAATAGTTATAGTGCGTATTCATCTCGGAATCATATGAATTCCCCATGGATTTCGATGAATACAATTGCATATCATATCAATAAAATAATTCTATTATTTAAACGTAGATCGCTTAAGAAAACAATAGGAACAAGGAGGACATCACATGTTTTTAGATAAAATGTTAGAACGGTTAGAGCATACTTGCCTGCAAGGAGAGACTCACATTGAAATCACGGATTTAGTCTATGATTCAAGAAAGGTAACCAGCAGTTCTGTCTTCGTGTGTATCACCGGTGCAGTAAGGGATGGGCATGACTTTGTAAATGAGGTGGTTCAAAAAGGAGCAACAGCAGTTATTGTCGAAAAGGAAGGCAGCTACCCGGAAGGCGTCACAGTCATTAAGGTGGAAGACACCCGACTGGCACTGGCTTACATGTCCGCAGCCTATTTTGGCTATCCAGCAGAAAAACTGACTACCATCGGTATCACCGGAACCAAGGGAAAGACCACCACCACCTACATGATCAAATCCATTCTTGAAAATACGGGAAAAAAGGTGGGTCTGATTGGAACCATTGAAGTAATCATTGCAGATCAGGTAATACCGGCAAATAACACAACACCGGAATCCTATATGGTGCAAAAATACTTTGCAGATATGGTGGCAGCGGGCTGTGAATGTGTGGTTATGGAAGCGTCCTCCCAGGGATTGATGCTTCATCGTATGGCAGGCTTTACCTTTGACTACGGTATCTTTACGAATCTGAGCCCGGATCATATCGGCGGAGCTGAGCATAAGGATTTCGAGGATTATCTGCGTTGCAAGAGCAAATTGTTCAAGCAGTGCAAGCAGGGCTTAATTAATATCGATGATGCCCATGCTTCTGAGATATTAGAAGGTCATACATGCCAGGTAGAAACCTTTGGCTTCTCAGAGAAGGCTGATGTTCGTGCCTCTGAGATTGACCTGGTAGAACGACCGGGCTACCTGGGAATCGCTTATAAAGTCGGTGGCTTAATGCAGATGGACGTGAATATGAATGTCCCCGGAAAATTCAATGTATATAATTCCTTGTGCGCAATCGCACTATGCAGACATTTTGGCGTAAAGGAAGAGGAAATATTAAAGGCGCTGAAGCATGTTAATGTAAGGGGTCGCGTGGAACTGGTTCCGGTATCCGATCATTATACCCTGATGATAGACTATGCCCATAATGCAATGAGCCTGGAAAGCCTGCTTACAACCTTAAAGGAATATCATCCAAGACGCCTGGTATGTCTGTTCGGATGTGGAGGGGATCGTTCCCGCAGTCGAAGATTTGAGATGGGTGAGGTGTCATCCAAGCTGGCCGACCTTACCGTAGTAACCTCCGATAATCCAAGAACAGAGAATCCCCAGAGCATCATTGATGATATTATCGTAGGAGTCAAAAAAGGCACTGGAAAATATGTTGAACTTATTGATCGTAAGCAAGCCATCAAATTTTGCATGGACAATGCCGAGGAAGGCGATGTCATCGTATTAGCCGGTAAAGGACATGAAGATTACCAGGAAATCAACGGTGTAAAGCATCATATGGATGAACGAGAGCTGATTGCAGATATCCTAGCCGGAAGGTAAAACTGGAAGTTTTATAAAGCCAGTTACGGACAAAATTTATAAGGCCAGTTAACCAACAAAATGAAATAAAACAGGTGGGGTGAGGCACAGAAACCTCGGCGATTTTTCATAGAATGGATGTGGGTTCCTGAGCGAAACTTGCGCGGAATCAACGTGGAGCGAAGGAATTTACATCCATTCTATGAAAAATCTCATTACCTACCAGGTTTCACAACTACCTGAAAGATAATATATACGAAGGAGGAGCCAATGTCGTTTCATTACTATGCAGATATCATCATCGATATATCTCATGAGAATTTGGATAAGACTTACCAATACGCGATTCCCGTTGGCCAAGAGGAGAAAGCAGTCATCGGTTCTCTTGTTGTAGTTCCTCTGGGAAAAGGAAATCGCAGGATCAATGGATATATTGTTGGCTTATCCAAAGAACCTAAGATTAGCGTAGAGCGAATCAAACCTATTTTTGAAGTGGTTGAAGGGGCACCAGTCATTGAGAG
>JAEWMZ010000030.1 GCA_023392995.1 Bacillota bacterium | reverse complement strand
TAATTGCTCTGACGAGAGATAGGGGCACATTCTCTTTTCATTCATTCTTATAGAATATACTGCTTCGTGCTTTTTGTTTTTTGTTCTTACTGTTTTGGTCAGGTTTCTGCTTATCCAAGCATCCCCTATCCATTTTGCATATGTTTCATGATCTATAGCAATTTCCCAGTCCTCGCAACAGGTAAATGGACATTGATCCGCACTGCACTTAAAACTGTCGTATATTTCTGATTTTATTATCTGTTTCAATTTCTCCTCCGTCCGTTTTATGACTGCTTGCTAAAAAGCTACTCATAAGTCTAACATGTGAAATTTCATTAAGCAAGCAGTAATCGATACAAAAAAGAAACGTACCACCTGTTAAATCATAATTTAGGTGATACGTTTTGTTCCATTGTATCATATAATTTATAACAAAGACCTGTTAGGTATAACCCTATGCAAACAAATATATCACCCATTTACTCCATCCAAATCAATACCGAGAAGCACACTCTGACCCTCTTAAAAAATGGAACTCTTTATAAGGTATATCCGGTTGCCGTTGGTAAAGCCTCCACTCCAACGCCAAAGGGTCACTTTCAGATAAAGAATAAAGCGCAAAATCCAGGAGGTGCCTTCGGAGCACGCTGGATGGGTTTAACTGCAACAGGGGGGAGCTATGGTATTCATGGTACAAATAATCCAAGCTCTATCGGAAAGGATATTTCCCATGGCTGTGTTCGTCTATATAATCAGGATATCATTGAATTGTATAATCTTGTACCAATTGGTACGGAGGTAGTGATTTTTTAAAATTACAATTACTAGTAATTAAATTTATTCGTGCTCTTATCCATTTCAGCCGCCATTTCAGATAGCAGCCTGCTTTGCATTGCTATTTGCTCCAGATAAGCTGTTTGCTCCTGCACTGATTGAGATACTTCCTCTGTACCTGAGGCATTCTCTTCGGAGGTAGCTGATAAATCCATCATAACCTTGACTACCTTATCTTTCTTTTCAGCCATTTCATTCATGGACACTGTTAACGTGTCCATGTTGTCTCTGGTTTCCTTAAGTGCGTCTGCTATTCCAATAAACTTTGACTGAGTCACTTCAACACTCTTTGCCTGCTGCTCCACTGTGGCTGTTATGGTCTCGATTTTACCAAGAGAAGACATCGTTTTATCTCCCAATTCCAATACCAATCCAGCAATTTCCTTTGAAAGCGCATCTGCCTCCTCAGCCAACTTCTCAACCTCAACAGCAACTACAGAGAAGCCTTTGCCGCTTTCTCCGGCTCGTGCTGCTTCAATGGAAGCATTGAGCGCGAGTAGCTTGGTCTGCTGCGTAATACCACCGATACGATTGCTTATGGATTTGATTTTATCTGTACTCTCATGAGTTTCCTGGAATACCTGACTAATCTCCTGTGAAAGCTCACTGGTTGCTTTTGATTTCTCTACAAGATCCTTCAAGCTGGCGAAGCCTTCCTCCTTCAAGCGTTCGACTTTATCGGAGGAGTGGTGAAGTCCCATCATATTCTGGCTTTCCTGCTCAATTAATTCTTCTACATCACTAATTTGTTGTGCCCCATATTGGGTATGCTCTGCCTGCTCCATATTTCCTGCTGCGATTTGCTCTACGGCAGTAGAAACTTCTTTCATGGTTGTTGACAACCTATGCAGCATCTCATCCATTTCTATAGAGGCGTTAGCCATCTTCTTGGAGATGTCTTGATTCTCCTGTAAGAGTATCTTAATCATATTCGTTATAGTATGAAATGCAGAAGCAAGCTTTCCCATTTCATCCTTGCGCTTCCGATACTTTTCCTCCGGTTCAACAGAAAAATCACCTTTTGACATCTCATAACATAAATCTGTAAGATATTCAATGGGCTTTGACACTTGCTTTACTTCAAGATATACAACAATAAGTCCGGCCAGAGAGAATAATGCTGCTATTAGAATAAAGTTGATCATAAGTTGATCAATCCCTGACAGCGCTTCTTCCCGGTTAATCTCCAGTCCGATGGACCAGTCAGCATTTTCAATGGGAGCATATCCTATAATTTTGCGCAAACCTTCATATTCATACTCACCATAGCCAATCTTACCCTCCAGCATATTCGTTTGTATCTCACTAAAATTAGAATATCCCAGCAGATTCTGACCTTCCAACTTTTCTTCCGGAGCTGCGGTTTCTCCCTCCTTCACTGATTGAGTTGCTGAGGATACTATGTCTGCTCCTTCGACGGAGGTTCCCCCGCTGCTTATTGGAAGTGCTGCCAATACATTATTCATAATATCTTGATTGGAATGAGCAATGGTATTACCGGAGCGGTTGATAATAAATGCTGTTCCGGTATCTCCTGAGGCTGATTCTCCCGCCAATACTCCAAGCTCAAATCCATCTCTGATTCCTATTATTACCCCAACGGGCTTATTCTCATTAATCACCGGTACAGCATAGATCATAACGATACTATGGTCACTTAAGAGCATTGGCTCAGTTACCACTGGCTGTCCTTGAATAGCACTTTTATAGTAACTGGTGTCCTTTAAATTGGATTGGCTGCCATCCTCATAGAGAGCTGCTCCAGTCTGATCCGCATAGGCTATATGTAAGTATCCCCCCCGCTTGGCTTCCTTTTGTAAAACCTCCTGAAGGGTCTTATTCATATTATCAATCGTCCCATTATTACTAAATATCGCATTGTAGGATAGTACCTCCAGGGTATTAAGATAGCTGGAGAGTTTCGCATCCACTGCCTTTCCGGCTTGTACCGCCAGCAGTTTCATTGAATTTTCTGTTTTTGAGATGAGAGCGCTTTCTGCTGTTCCAAAGGATACTGCTGCCAGTCCCGCACATAGCACTACTAAAAGTATGCCAATAAGTAAGGTCATTCTCGTTTTTATTGTCTTCATATCTATTCTCCTTGGGCATTATTCATATTAACAAGCTTTAGGCCGCGAAGCCACCGGTTGTCGGATGATGTTGTAAAAGATCAAAATAAGTAAAGACAGCGGCATTATTATTATAAGGATTTTAG
The DNA here is from genome assembly GCA_023392995.1 of Bacillota bacterium. GTDB lineage: Bacteria > Bacillota > Clostridia > Lachnospirales > Lachnospiraceae > Mobilitalea. The sequence goes on along the minus strand of JAEWMZ010000030.1, from coordinate 14,842 downwards.
ATGACAAAAAAGTGACTACTACCTCATTTCCTGAGATTTCGCCACTTTTTTTACAATTAATTCACATATTATTTAGATACTCATTTTTAAATCTTTATAACGATTCATAAATTCCTGATCCGGCACAACTCCAAGCTCGTCTTTTAAAAGCTTGTAATACTTTCTATAATAGCCATCGAATGCTTTTCTGTCCTTTACCTCAGCGTAAAGTTTCATAAAAAGAAGGGCTGTCTCTTGATCCAGCTCATTCAATGCCTGCAGCTTTTTTAAGATATACAAAGCAACACTATATTTATCCGTCATATTTTCTGACAATATACAATTACATAACCCTTTTGCAAAGCTGCAATACAAATTATTAAGATAGTCCCGTTCAACATAAGACCATCCGTAATCCTTGCCACTATACAGTTCTCCCTGGTATAGCTGCTCTGCCTCTATTGCTGCTTCGACAGAATTCCGTTCCCAGTGGTTCATTGACAGCTTGTTTTTTAGATCCAGGTAATCAACATATACCTTCGAATGATCAATAAAATATCCACCATTGGATTGAATCAAAAGCTCCTTCACATTGTTTAGCAGTAATGCTTTTCTTAATTTATATACCGTTGTTTTTAGATACCCTTCGGCACTGCTCAAGGCCAAATCAGGAAAAACATCGTCGATGATCTTCCACTTACTGATAATCTTCCCCTCATGATACAACAGGTATAGCAGTAATTCTTCACTTTTCGAGGAATAGAATTTAATTGTTTTCCCATCGGCATTCTTTACGTTACATCCGCCTAATGTATAAACAAAGAGTTCTGTATTTTGATTCTCAACGATCCCATAGATATAGCTTCTTGCCTTCTCAATGGTGGCTTTCAGCCGTTCTCCGGAGATTGGCTTCACCATGTAATCAAGGGCATATACATCAAAGGCTTCCAACGCAAACTCCGGATGAGATGTCATAAATATAATGATAACTTCCGGGTAGAGTGTCCGAAAATATTTCGCAACTCTTATTCCATTTTCTTCTTGAATCACAATATCGATTAAAATTATGTTGACGTGATTATTTGATAAATATGCCTCAGCCTCCAGACTGTTTGAAAAAGCTGCTACTGATTTTATACCCGGTATTTTAGCCAACATTTTCTCTGCTATAAATCGGGCTGCACTATCATCATCTATTATTACAATATTCATACGATCATCACCTTCATTTTATCTTTTGTACACAGCATTTTGTGCAGGAAGAGATATATAGAAGGTACTTCCTTCCCCCAGCTCTGATGTAGCCCATATCTTCCCCTTATTTCTTATCATTATCTCTTTGCAAAGTTGAAGACCAATACCAGTGCCCTTTTCACCTTCCGTTCCATCGGCGGAAGTGATGGCATTCTTTGTATTAAATATATCCGTTAATCGATGACCGTCCATACCGATCCCCTTGTCTTCAAATTCGAGAATAATCTCCCCACCTGTCTGCTTCTCTTTTACATTGATTTGATTTCCACGCCTGGTGTACTTTACTGCATTATTGATTAGATTCCGTATTACCATACCAATCATATCCCGGTCTGCTAATACAAGAAGCTGCGCATTACTATCTATTTCATTATTAATATGAATTTCCTTTGAATCTGCTTTGATCTTACTTAACTGGATACTTTCCGTAACAAGCTCCTCCAAATTCATAAGTACCGGTATGTAATTAAAGCCTTCCCTTTGCTGCTTACACCAGCTAAGAAGATTGTCCGTCATATGAAAGGACTTTATCATCTGTTCCCTTACATGTCGTGCAATACCATGAAAATCCGCATCGTCCGGTTCAATCTCCATCATAATTTCAGTCAGACTTAAAGCATTCGCTAATGGTTGCCTGACATCATGAGAAATAATCGAAATCAGCTTATCTTTTATCTCATTGCTTTCTGATAATTCTTTATTTTTTATTTCCAAAATCCTGTTCTGGTCAGCAATCCGCTGCTTCTGTTTATAGTTTTCCAAATGGTTATTCCACAATAGTAGGGAGATACAAAAGCTGATTGCAACAGTGGTAATAAAATTTGATTTATTTGTCAAAGAAATCGTTGTATCCATCTGAAATAATGTTGATACAATCGTGACAAGAACATATGCTATCCCATTCAAGGGCAAAGAAACTCTTGGTTCCAACAAGATCAGCACTGCTGCTGCCATGCAGGATATTAAAAAAGGCGTAATATATCCAGTAACCATCTGATCGATCACAGTAACAACAATACCAGAGCCAACCAGGGCGATTGCTGCCAATAAGCTCAATACTTTCCCGAAAAATAGTGCATTTTTTTTATACCGCAGTACAACGGCGGATGCGCTGCAGAAAAAAATCAAAATAAATATTAGTGCGAGATGTACGAGTAATATTCTATTTTTCCATAGCAATACTTCTGAACGTTGATCCCCTTTGTAATGCAAAAACATCCATATATTAACCAAACAAATTGGAATACAAATAAAAGAAAAGACAAGGATTCTTCTCAGGTTTATTTGATACAATTCCAGGGCTAACTCAGGATTATTAATCTTCCCAAACAGAGCGGTCACAGAATTTTTTATCTTCATGTAAAAATTCTCCTTACAGGGTCAAAGCAATTAAAAGAACAAGTTTACAATAAGGTAATTCGAAACTTATAATATCTTTACCATAATGGGAATCACTTTCACTGTCAATACTCTCTTTGCTTTTTCGTTAAAAAGTAACAATTCATATAACTGGTTATCTCTGATTTTAACAGGAGCTTTTACACTATTAATTCCTGAGCTGCCTTCAAATTCGGTAACTCATGACCAAAGAGCATCAGATACAATAGATTACTCATCGTATTACTTGCAGATATTTCTGTTTCCTCTTTCTTTTCATCACCAGACTTCATTTGCTCTAATTGAGCCGCAACCAGCTTTGTAGCTGAAATCAGTACGATACAATCATAGCCAACCTCTTCGGTAACTTCCAAGGACAGACTTCCAATTACGCTGCCCGGTTTTATTACCAAGGAGGACAGAGTATTCAGATGGCATAATTTGCTTATCACCTCGCTGTTCCATTCATTGATACCAACCAGAACAGGAAGCTTCTTTATTTCTTTGCACTTAATTAAGCCTACTTTTATTTCATTTATTATGATTTCTGTCTTATCTAAGGCTTCACCGGTATCCTTTTGTTCCAAATTAAAATGATGTACTTCCTCAAGCTGAAGCTTTTTATCCGCTACGTATCCCAGTGTTAGCTTTCCCTCTTTATCCTCAATATCAATTGCCATATAGTAATTTCCCATAGTTCCTCCTTCACCAACAATCATAGTCATGATTTATAGGCTTTCATTATTTAATCTAACATATAAATAGTCGAAGGACTGAAAAAAAAGAACACTTAAATGATAAGTGCTCTCCCTTTTATTTTACCGATAATATATCTGCTACAGATTTTCACCTAATTCACGAAACAGCTCCGCCAATTTGAAGCATTTATCCTTATCTAATTGAACCATATCAACGCCTTCACAGGAATCTGTGATATACAGTGCTCCATCATCAATTTCCAACAGGAAGGCTCCGGTACTCTCTACCGTTTTGTCATACTTATTCATTATCTTGAGTATCTTACTTTCATCAATTCTCATAACATTCTCCTCATATCAAATGGATTGCTCATTGTAAAACAAATAAATCTAGCAGCATTGATACCTCTATCACTGTTACATGCTACCTAATTTAATCTATATTTTACAATCCAAAGCCTGGGATTGCAACCATATCCTTCAAATCGGAGTGATTTATTTTGATTCCGATTCCTTGGAAAATTGATGACTTGAGGAGGACCATTCTTTATCACCGCTTACATAACTTCTTGTATTATCCAGTGCATTCTTATATCTTTTTAAGTCATCCCCGGTTATACTACGCTCAGCGATTCCGTTATGATCTTGCTCTGACTTACTTATATTTTTATCGTATTTTTTATCAGCCATATACATTCCTCCATTATAAAACACTGAAGTTATTATGTGTTTTCTGATAAAAACTATTCATTGATCCTGCTTGCCGCTCTTTTTAAAACCGTAATCCATATACCATATATCCTTTTGTATGCTGATCATTTCTCCTGAGTCTCATCTGTAATAAGGAAATTAAATTGATAGTCATACAGATATTTCGATAGCTCCGACACGATTTTTTCTTTTTCTTCTATTGTACATTTAATGTGTATTATTTTATTGCCTTCATCAATCTCCTGTTCTATCAATGCGCACCTCTTATATTTAGAAAAGCCTTCCGACTCTTATCCTTTGACATGCATTCGTCGTCCAACTAATCGCTTCATTTTTTAAACACTTCGGAATCCTCTTCCTATAATTTCGGTAGTGTTATTTGCAACTACAAAGGCATTCTTATCAAACTCATTCACCTTTTTCTTTAAACGAACCGCCTCTATTCTTTTACAAACAGTGATGATTACTCTCCGATCCTCTCCGGTATAAGCTCCTGTAGCTCCAATTACGGTCGCACTGTGTTTCATATCATTAATAATATACTGGCATATTTCATCCGGTTGTGTAGTGATAATCATAAAGGACTTGCACATATCCAGACTTTCCACTACAGAATCAACAACAAAGGCTTTTGCAAATAGTCCCAGCAGGGAAAACAAACCTGTTTTATAGTCAAATACAATAAAGGTGGAGACTGCAATCAAAAAGTCGGTGATCAGCAAGGTTTTTCCTACATCCAGCTTTGTGTATTTCTTAAGTATCAGAGCAACGATATCTGTTCCGCCTGAGGAGGCATTACAATGAAATAAAATTGCAGAGCCAAAAGCAGTAAGTAAAATAGCATATACCAGTTCCAAAAATGGCTGATCCGTGATTGGCGCAGTAATTGGTATGAGAAGCTCTAAGAGCCACATGGAAAATGAAAACAGCATACTACTGTATACCGTATAGATTGCAAAGCTGGAACCCAGGAATAAAAGTCCTATAATTAGTAATATTACATTAATAATCATAATCAATGCACCGGGTGTAATATTGGTATTTGGTATAGCTTTTCCCAGAACTGTTGCTAAACCTGATACGCCTCCTGTGGAAAATCCGTTTGGTATCTTAAATAAATACACTCCAAAGGTCATCAACAAGGTACCCAGAGTAATTTTTAAATACTTCATTATCGTTTGCAAAACTTGCCCCTCCCAAATAATCTATCTTCTGTTATTCTTTTCTGTCCTTGCTCCTGTTATATTCTTTCCTAACCATTAGCCCCTCTATTATAGTCCTCAAATTTTCAATTTACAAATGTTATTTTATTCTATCCTGCAAAACCAGCTTTCTTTGATACATATACAAAAAGCCTACCTATCTGCGTCTATTATTAAAAAATAACTCTTCCTGCCATTACCTGGTTTTATAAAAATCCCCATGATAATGGCGAAAGAGTCATACTTTCTTTTTTCTTCTTATGCCTAAAGTTTGTTATGCCTGAACCAGCTTATAATAAACCTTCGCTGTCCAAAGATATATTAAGGTATAGATGATAGTAAATATAACGACTGTACCCAGTGTGCAAAGAATGAATAACTGTGTATTGGTCATTGCAAACAACGATAAAAGTTCAGAGATTACACCAAAGGCAAAACAGATATGGATCACTGCTCCAAATAGCGGCAGAAAAAACACCAATATAATCTGCCTTCGAACGGTACTTTTTACCTCTTTTCTGCTCAGTCCAACCTGCTTCATTATCTTAAAGCGCTGATTATCATCAAAGCCCTCGGATATCTGCTTATAATAGATAATTAATACCATAGCCATTGTAAAAAGAGCTCCCAGGAAAATTCCAAGAAACAAAAAACCACCATAGATAGCATAAAATTCGTTATTTGAGATATGGCTGCTTTGTAATCCACCAAAGTCCTTATATAGTTCAGGTAATCTCTGTTCTAATTCCTCTGCATAGGCAAGTGCATCCTTGTCTGATCCTCCAAGATCAAAGTTACATACATAGCTTAGATTTTGTCCATAAAGCTGTTCCAAATCCCCATTACTCTCATTCAAGCTCTGCAGCTGCTCCTTACTGCTGACTACAATAAAATAGCTGTCCAATAAGTTTTCCATTCCAGTTTTTGCAAATTCCGGATAAGAAATATTATCTTTGATACGAAGTTCCTGATCTCCCAGCATCAGATTTCCTTCCTGGACAAGATCTCCTTCTGTATGAAGCAGAATTTCATTTTTCTGCAAGGTCAATTTAGAATCGGTTAATCGATTGTAATCCTCTAGTGCCACTAACTTCAATATCATTAGATTGGAAGTGTTTTTTTGTTTTATGGCGTCATTACCCAAGATTTCGATCTGAGTCCCTTTTGCTATACCCATGCATTCCAGCGTAATATAATCCACATAATTCAAAAGCTCTATATGATGTCCCGAGGCAAGCTCCTCCATATTTTTCTTGATCATTTCTCTATTTTGATCCATACCATCAAAATCGATCATAACATCCCTCGGAAAACGATTGCGAAGCAAATCCTCTTTTCCAATATACAGACATATCGTGGTAGACATCGTAACAAGAACCATCGTACTAAGAACACAGATATTTGCAAGTCCTACCGCATTTTGCTTCATACGATAGATCATTCCTGATATCGCAATGAAATTTCTTGATTTATAATAAAATCCCTTCTTTTTTCGCATAAGCTTTAATAAGGCTATGCTCCCGGCAGTAAAAAGCAGGTAAGTTCCAATAATGACTGCAAGTACTGCCACAAAAAAGAGATTCAAGGCCTGCAAAGGAGACTTAACAATTATTGCAATGGAATACCCGATCGCCAGAGAAAGAAGTCCTAGAATTGCGATCATCCATTTTGTCTTAGGTTCCCGTTCGCCGATCTGTCCTCCCTTTAAAAGATCAATCCCTTTTGTTCGACTAAGCATCCAGAAGTTTGCAAGTAATGTTAGCAGGAAAATGCAAAAAAACAGTATAAGTGTCTGTGCCAAGCTTATTGCCGAAAAGGAAAACTGAACCGTGACATCAAAATGAATTATATTTAGCAATAGCAAGAACATCAAACGGCTCAGGAGAATTCCTCCAGGAAGTCCAATAAGCATACTAAACAGCCAGGAATATAAGGTCTCAAAAAATAATATTTTTGAAATATGGCGTTTTTCCATACCTAAGAGAGAGTATAATCCCAGTTCCTTCTTTCGTCGCTTAATTAGAAAGCTATTGGTATAAAATAAAAAAATGAAAGCAAAGATGGCAATGATCACAGTCCCAAGCCCCATAATTATCTTGAGAGAATATCCGCCCGGCATATGAAAAAGGCTTTCATTCCTGGAAATGCTGCTCATAATATAGAAGGTCATCACGGAGCATACCGCTGTAATCAGGTAAGGAACATAGATATTAGCATTCTTCTTCAGATTCGAGAGTGCTATTTTCGGATAAAGAAGCTTATTCACCCCTGACACCTCCTGTTGCAATGATAGTCAAGGTATCGGATATCTTCTGATACATCTCTTCCTGGGTCATAGCTCCCCGATAGATCTGGTGAAATACTTCTCCGTCCTTAATAAAAAGCACACGACTGGCATGGCTTGCGGCAGCAGTACTATGAGTTACTAATAAAATCGTCTGTCCATCGTAATTAATCTCTGAGAATAGCTCCAGCAGCTGTGTCGATGACTTGGAATCCAGGGCTCCGGTTGGTTCATCCGCCAGCACCAGCCTTGGTTTCGTAATCAAGGCTCTTGCTACAGCTGCCCGCTGCTTTTGCCCTCCGGAAACTTCATAGGGGAATTTCTCAAGAAGCTCTTGAATTCCCAGCTTACCGGCAACCTGACTTAGGTGTTCTTCCATCTCACGATAGGACATGCCCGACAATACCAAGGGCAGTAAAATGTTATCCTTAAGCGAAAAGGTATCAAGAAGATTAAAATCCTGAAACACAAACCCCAGATGCTCTCTTCGATAAGCACTCAGCTGATTATCTTTGATATCAGCTATGTTCCTGCCTTCCAGGAGAACGACTCCTGCTGTTGGTTTATCCAGAACCGCCAGAATGTTTAAAAGTGTTGTTTTACCCGATCCGGATTCACCCATAATTGCCACATACTCACCTTCCTCCACCGAAAAGGTTACATCGGACAATGCTTTTACCTGATTTCCTCCAAAACGTGTTGTATATACTTTTTTTAGATTTTTTACTTCCAATAATGACATTGTATCTCCTCCATTCAACAATATGTCATTAGTGTAACTCGCTTTGGGGGCTGCTGCCATAACTTAACCTTACAATGAACCCCTGAAAGCTTACATTTATGTAAGCTTGACAAGCCTGATCGCTTAAATCGGAGCATAGTATCACAATTGTATCTAATCAATATATAATTTCTTTGTGCTAAAGCCAATAAGAACCTTCGTTCCTTTTCCTGCTTCTGATTCGATTCTAATACGATGAGACAGCCGATTTAAAATCTCCTTGCACAAATATAAACCGATTCCGGTTGAGCTTTGATTCATGCGACCATTGTATCCGGTGAAGCCTCTTTCAAAAACCCGGGGAATATCCTCTCTACGGATTCCAATTCCGGTATCTTCAATTGCCAATGTCATCTCCGACTCCATATAGATACGAATTCCACCTGTTTTTGTATATTTAATGGCATTTGATAAAATTTGCTCCAGTACAAAAAGCAGCCATTTTTCATCGGTGAGTACCTTTCCTTTCAGCTCTCCCAATTCGATTGTAAGCTTTTTATGGATGAACAACGAGGCATACTTGCGAATTGCCTTCCTGACCATCTCCTCCAAAGAATATTCCTTTAGCAGTAAATCCTGGCTTATGGTCTCCATCCGAAGATAGCAAAGCACCATTTCTACATATTGCTCTATCTTAAATAATTCCTGCCGTAGCTGCTCATTGTTTAGCGCTGTTCCGGTTTGAAGCAGCAGATCCATGGCAGAGATGGGGATTTTAATCTGATGCACCCATAAGGAATAATAATCCAGCATATCCTTGCGGCTCTTGTCTTTCTGCTGCTGCAGCAAATAATACTTCTGCTCTAACAGACGGATGATAGCCTGATAATCCCTCTCTATATATTCATAGGGTTCAAGATGTACTACGCTAAAGAGAAGTGTATCTGCCTCCTCTGCTTGCTTATTCAACTCCTGTATCTGTTTTTTTAACGCATTATGCCGGCGAATATCTCTGAAAGCATCTCCCAGAATCAATAGCATGGAAAAGAAGCCTGAGAGCAGAAGGGCGTTCACCAGCAGCTCCATGCTCTGATGGGAAAGTACTGCGGCAGAAATTACCGCTCCATGATATAGTAGTAATATAATAAAAAGAAGCTTCTGTTTCTTCAGATATTCCAGAATGCTTTTCCATCGGCCTGTTTGCATGATTGACTCTCTTTCCTGCTTATTATGACTCATCTTCCACCAAATATCCAATGCCCTTCCTGGTTGCAATGAACTCGAACAGGCCAATTTCCTCCAGCTTCCTGCGTAAGCGCGTCATATTTACTGTTAGTGTATTGTCATCAATAAAGCTGTCACTTTCCCATAGCCGCTTCATAATCTGCTCCCGGCTGACCACCTTTCCTTTGTTCTCCATCAGAAGCTGAAGAATTCTAAAATCATTTCTTGTCAGCTCAGCTTTCCGATCTCCAAAAGTCAGACATGTATCTTTCAGATTTAAAATAGCACCCTTGTGCTCCAGTACCTCCAATTTTCCCAGATAGGAATAGCTTCTTCGCAGCAAGGCCTGTACCTTTGCAACCAGAACCGTCAAATCAAAGGGCTTGCCAATGAAATCATCGCCTCCCAGGTTCATTGCCATGACAATATTCATATTATCATTGGCTGAAGAAAGAAATATGATGGGAACCTTTGATATTTTCCGAAGCTCACCGCACCAATGGAAGCCGTTATAAAACGGCAGACTGATATCCAACAAAACCAGCTGAGGCTCGTACCTAAGAAATGCCTCCTTGACATGCTGAAAATCTTCTACACATTCCGCCTGAAAGCCCCACTGTTTCAAATACTCACCGACGGAGGCAGCGATTGTCCGATCATCCTCTACAATTAGAATTTTATACATTAAAAAAGCCTCCCAACTCAGATTACCTTGGAGATATCTTAACATAATTCTCCGGTTCTCACAAGTTTGGAAGGACAATCCATAGGAAACCCAATCTTTTAGAGGTACTAAAAATTTGCAGCAGAGTATAGGGGTATCCCCTACTCTCTGTTGCTTTCCGTCTCCTCCGGCGGCTCCTCAATTTTCACATCAGTTTTCACATCAATTTTCATATCAATTTTGACATCAAATTTTACGATGTCATATTGAGAATAAATGATAATCCATAATTGAGGATAATATATCATAATATTCCAGATGGCACCACCATTCAGACCTGAATTCACAATTAATGTATCCAAGGAATTAATTGATCTGGCATCAATAAACCAAACCAAATGCTCCGAGTAACCGCTTGCCAGGATTTCATCGTAATAGAAGTATGGGGTTTGAGAAACCGCATCAAATTCAATATCAGCACCGTGCTCATATGCCAGATTATATGCTGAATAAAGGGTAAGCGAATTAGCTTTTGATTTGCCCGGAATATATGGCAATGCCCAATCATAACCGATCACTGGTTTTCCCATCACAATTTTCTCTGGCGGCACGCGGGAAGTGATCAGATAGTCTGTAAGTGCTTCGATATAAAGCATATTACAAACCGGTTCTGGCGGATCATAATTCGTACCCCATACAAAATCCAGGAATATTAAATTAACTGCATAATTGCTAAGCTCAGTATAATTAACTTTTTCAAAAACCAACTCATTATTGTTTTGTGATATCTTATAATTAATGGTAACAAATAATAACAATCCCTCTTGCTGCAAACGATTCGACAGCTTGTTTGTAAAGCTTAAATAAAGAGATTGATTTTCTTCACTTAAAAAATTATAAATAATATTAATGCCATAATATCCTTTGTCCTTCATTAAGCGAATCGCATTATCAAAAAATACCTCTTGATACTCTTCGTTTTGCAAAATGCTTAATGCAGCCTCATATTTGGGTTCTCCCTGAAGAGATAATGTGGTAAGCACCATAAGTGGAATCACACTATATTCCTTTGCCTTTGCTATAATATCTGTATCATCCTGAAATACTACAACATTGCCCTCTGCAGTAGCCGTATAATTTAAAACAGATATATAAGTTAAGTTAGGCAGAATTTTAATTAGGATATCTTTCATGATATAAGGGTAGGCAAAGCCATTTATAGTAAGACTGCCTTTGGTGTTGTAGCTGATGATTAAGGTCTCTCCCGGATATATATATTCTCTTTCCGAAAGGAACGGATTATTTCTCAACAATTGCATTACGGACACCTGATGAGCCTCCGCGATACTTTGAAGGGTATCCCCCTGCTGAACGGTATATATCTGCTCTGGAATTGCTATTACGAGTGCTTGACCTATCACTAAGTTATATGGGTACATCAACCCATTATCCTGTATTAGCTGATCAACCGTTATTCCATTTTGATCCGCAATGGTATAAACTGTATCTCCTGGTTGAACAATATATATACTCATAGGATATCCTTAATTTATATGTTGTTATAATATATGACAATAAAAGAAATTTATTTGATATTTCGGTAAAAATCAAGAGACACTTTTCCTAGGATGTGGCTGAAAACTGCTTGCGCCAGGCTAAACACTCCATTTTGTAGTTGCCAAGGCACGATTTTTGGGGGGGAAGTAGTAATACCACAAAGTGGGGCATTCCGAGAGGTTTAATGATTTTTCAGACGGCTCTAGGTGCTTAAGGTATCACTGAGCAGCTTGGCTGCCTGATTTGAGACATTAATTACTGTCCAGGTTTGCGGTCCGTAATCCATAATGCTCCATACACTAATTCCCTTCAATTGATATCTTTTTACCAAATCTAAAATACTAAGGATTGTTTTTGCATCCTTAAACCAAACGAAATGCTCTACCCCATTGTTCGTATAATAAAAATAAGGAGTTTGCGTTTCTTCATCAAACCAAATATTCACTCCCAGGTCATACGCTAAGTTTAAGGATGAAGTATTTGTCAGTGAATTGACCTTTGATTCATTTTCGATATAGGGTAATTCCCAATCATAAGCGACTCTTGTAATACCCACCAGAATTTTATCGGGGGGAATTTGTGTCACCGCATATTGAACATATTTTTCAAGAAACTTAATTGTCGTCTGTTCTACCACAGAAATCTCTGCAGTGGGCCATTGGTAAGAAATCAGTATAACGCGATATGCGATCTGCCCTATTTGATAAAAATAAGTGGAATCATTGCTTCCGTCCGGAACAAATCCATAAGTGGAAGGCACCATTGTAATAATCACAATATATCCTTCCTCCTGCAAACGCAATTTTACTTCTGCCATAAGATCGATATAATCTTGCAAATCCTCTTTCGAGATAAACTGACATCCAAAGTTAACGCCCGCTAAGTTATTTTGCCTTAACACCTGTAATAGATTATTGATATAATTGTCCCGCGCTTTTTTATCATTTATTATGATATGCGTTATTTCATAATTTCCGACTCCTCTGGCATTTATGGTAGTACACATCATTAATGGTGCCACTCCATGTGCTCTTGCAATATTCACAAGATTGGTAACATCAGGAACTGTGATATCTCCCGTTGCTGTAATTTGATAGCCCACTATAGTCAGATAAGTCAAAAAAGGTAATGTTTTATGCAGGGTATTAATATCAATGAACGGAAATGCATATCCATTTACTTCAATTTCTCCTTCTTTTGTATAACTAATGATAACCTCTTCACCTGGAATCAGGTAATCTCTATCTGAAAGCTGAGGATTATTTTGCAATAATTGAATTACCGATACGCCATATGTCTGTGCAATACGATCAAGAGAATCACCGTTTTGGGCAATGTAAACTAAGTCCGGGTATGTGATTACCAGATTTTGACCCGGCACTAATCCATAATCCGGCTGTGTGATATTTTGCTGAATTAAGCGCATATATGGAATATTGAATTTTTCGGCTATCGAATAAATTGAGTCACCGGGCTGAACTGTATAAACAACCATATTTGCCTCACCCTTTTATTTATAACATTATATGCAAGATAATCCCTTTCTAATTTAATTTATAATACATTTCTAACTCAGGAATATCTAAAAATTGCTTGCGCGGGATTAAATGCTTACTCCATATAAGTAACCGCTTCAAGTAGATCCCAAAAGTAAGAAGGAAGGAAATAGGTCATCTCTATTTATTGAATAAATAGGGAAGGTAATTAAATAAGTACTGATATACAGCTTCATACGCATGAACTTCCCCTTCTGCTAGTAGAAAATGTAAATTCCCTTTTGAAAAGTCGTCACTATAATCAAACATATCTGGGTATTTTTTCATTTCAGTAACCTGCATCGTTAATGGGGCAGAAGCTGCGTCTTCTGTACCAGTTGCTACGTGAAGAAAGAATTCATCTGTACCATATCCAGATCTGATAGCACAATCGTATAATTCTTTCACTGTTTCGACTGTTTTGGTCTGGCCACCCTTCACCTCAATTGCCCAACAATCTCCACTTAACGGAAGATATTCAGCGAAATAATCCAAATGATTCATAAAAGCCAACCAGGTGGTACATCCTCCCATAGAAAATCCGCCAAAGCCTCTATGCATCCTGGAAGCCTTTAAAGCCTCCTTCGTTGTATCCTCTGCGTAAGTATTATAAACCCTTTCAACTGCAGGTAATAATTCCTCGACTAACTCATTCTGAAAAAACATAACATTCGTTCTCTCGAGTACCGGATCCGCAGCACCTATTCTTGAAATTTTTTCTTTGTAGAAGGAAGGAAATACAACGATTAGAGGTTTGATCTCTCCTGAATCAATTGAATAATCCAACATATTTTTCACTTTACAGCAATCTAACCACGCATCAGGATTTCCTCCTCCACCATGCATAATATATAAAATGTTATATTTCTTTTCCTTATCTGCTGCATCATAGCCATATGGCAAATAAACATTAGCATACTTATCACGTAATTCTCCATCTCTATTTGTGGTCATATATGTTACCTTTTCAATAGTGCCTCGCATATTTACATCATGATATTCGTATTTTTTCATCTTTTTTCCCTCCAGAAGTTTACATATTATTTATTATTATCTTGCCTTCGCTACTCGTACCTTCTATTTCAAATGTCATAGCTTTTAAATCTGCATTAAGAATAGCAATATAGCCTTCCTTCTCCCAGGTAAATTTCATAACACTTCCAACTGCTTCAACTTTAATTTCTGAATCAAATGAAAATCCCGGGAACAATGTTCTGAATCTTAGCATTTCTAACTGCCTTTTCACTACTTCTTTTTCAAGGGCATTTTCTATTTGTGCCATATCAAGATTTGTTCTGTTTATTTCTTTATGTCCGCTGATTCCAGTTCGTTTTACAGCCTCATAATCATTCTTTCCTGCAAACAAATCAAGATACCATATCTGTGGTTTTCCTGGCATAAACAACTGTAATGCACGCGCCATAAGCATCTTCTTATCATCATCCCCCAGCGCACTGTAGTATGTTGAATTCACCTGATAATAAATATTTTTTTGTCCGTGAAGATCTTTAACCATTCCACCTCTTGATACAACAGTATCAATAAGCTTCTGTATACGCTCCTCCGGTATAAGTCCCTTTAAATCCAGAAGTGGAATTCCATCATGACACCCAAGCATATTAACTGTCTTAATATC
>JAEWMZ010000027.1 GCA_023392995.1 Bacillota bacterium | reverse complement strand
ATAGCTTTTTAATAATACAAAAGCGAAATAAGGGAGAAAATACAGACCATATATTTCCAGTATAGGGAAAAGTGGTAATTCACATAATATGATCAGAATATGGATAATTCAAAGAAGCATCAGAGATGAAACTGATGCTTCTTTGTTTGAAAAGGATGTGATGCGCTTATGCAAATAAGAAGAAGAATCGTATGGGTGGCCGCATTTTTAGTGGCGGCAGCTTTATTAATTGTACTCTGCGTTACGTTATATGTTAGAAACCAGCCCTCTGAATTTGATGGCACGCTGGTGAATCACCAGATAGCCCAACCGGCATATACCAGAGATTATTATGGTGAAGGGGAGATTTAACCAGCTGGAGATTGGGGAGCTCAAAACCCACAAACTTAAGATGGTTATAATTAACGACGCGTTATATAAATTAAGAAAGGAACAGGTGTCAGAATGAATGAGAAAAAACAAGTATCTGCGAAAGACATTATTAATGAAACAGATACGAAACTAAGAGACGAATATTTCAACCAGTACGTAAAGGATGTTACCCCAAAGAATAGTATTCCTAAGAACACTGCTAAGGCATTTTTGGTCGGTGGTATCATCTGCGTAATCGGTCAAGCACTCACCAACTATTATATTTATATGGGTGCGGATGAGGATACAGGAAAGCTCTATACCACCATAACTTTAGTTTTTTTGGCTATTGTTTTAACAGGTGTTGGCGTATACCAGAAGCTAGCCAAATTTGGTGGAGCAGGTACCTTGGTTCCGATTACAGGATTTGCGAATTCTATGGCAGCACCTGCGGTTGAATATAAAAAAGAGGGACAAGTCTTTGGAATAGGCTGTAAGATTTTCACTATTGCAGGACCCGTAATTTTATATGGTATCTTCTGCTCCTGGATTCTTGGAGTGATCTATTATCTGCTGAAGTTATTAGGTGCATTGTAAAGGAATGAATTATTAGAAAATTATATAGAACAGCCTGATTAAAAAGGCTTTAAAAGGAGTAGTAAGAGTGAAGGCAGAAGCGAATAATCAATCTAGAATAGTCGGAAAACAAAGCATTTGTTTCCAGAATGCCCCCTATATTGTAGCAACCTCTTCCGTGGCAGGGAAAAAAGAATCAGAAGGACCCCTAGGAGCTTTGTTTGATATTGTAAATGATGATCCTATGTTTGGAAAGAACACCTGGGAAGAAGCGGAAAGCGAATTGATGAAAGAAGCTGCGGATAAAGTACTGATGAAAGCAGGACTAGAAAGTACAGATATCAGGTATCTGGTAGGAGGGGATTTGTTGGGACAATTAATTGCCACCTCCTTCGGAATAGCAGAATTGAAAATACCTATGTTTGGGGTCTATGGTGCATGCTCGACTATGGGAGAGTCTATGTCAATCGGCGCAATTCTTGTGGACGGAGGATATGCGGACAGGGTACTGTCAATCACCTCGAGTCATTTTGCAGGTGCAGAAAAACAGTTTCGCTTCCCATTAGATTATGGTAATCAAAGACCGTATTCAGCCTCCTGGACAGTGACTGGGAGCGGTGCGGTTGTTATCACGAATGCTGATAAGAAAATATCGGTTTCCGGAGAAGCAGATGTAGTAATAAAGGGTATTACTACAGGAAAAATTGTTGATTATGGTATAAAGGATTCAATGAATATGGGAGCATGTATGGCACCTGCGGCCTTTGAAACGATCAAGCAGAATCTGGAGGACTTTGGAGTTGAGCCTTCTTATTATGATAGAATCATCACAGGAGATCTGGGGGTGGTGGGTAAGAAGATACTGATCGATCTTCTTCAAAGTGCCGGGTATGATATTAGCAAAAATCATATGGACTGCGGAATTGAAATCTTTGATCAGCAAAATCAAGACACTCATGCAGGTGGAAGTGGATGCGGCTGCTCGGCGATAACCTTTGCAGGTCTTATTTACAAAAAGCTGAAAACGAGAGAGTGGAAGAGGGTGCTGTTCATACCAACAGGAGCACTGCTGTCACAGGTTAGTTTTAACGAGGGAAAAACGGTTCCGGGAATTGCCCATGCAGTTATGGTTGAATCGGAAGGGTAAATGGGGATAGTCAATAGGTAATTGCGAAACAATATAGTTTTTGTAATTGTACACACAACACATACTATTTCTTCGCTCCAACGCTTCCTTCGGGCTTAGCTTCCGCTTCGATATAGTATGTGTTGTGTATACAATAGCTAAAGTTTCTGAGTTTCGCAATTACCTATAATAAGTCAAGACAGAAAGGAGTTTATTTCTATGGATTATATAAAAGCATTTTTAGTTGGAGGTGCGATTTGCGCGGTGGTTCAGTTATTGCTGGATAACACCAAGCTAATGCCTGGAAGGGTTATGGTGATTCTTGTTTGCACTGGGTCTGTGCTGGGAGCGCTGGGTCTTTATGAGCCCTTTGCTAAGTGGGCTGGGGCGGGGGCTAGTGTTCCCTTAACCGGCTTTGGTAATGTGCTGTTTAAGGGAATGAAGGAGGCCATTGATAAGGAAGGATTTATAGGACTTTTTAAAGGAGGCTTTACGGCTTCTGCGGTAGGTATCTCCTCTGCATTGATCTTTGCTTATATTGCCTCCTGGTTTTTTAATTCCAAGATGAAATCGTAACTTATCTTTGAAATTTCACATAACCAATATCAAAAAGAGCTGATGGAATCCAGTAAATCACAATTGTGAGAATACTGAATTCCATCAGCTCTTTTGTACTATTAGGGAATCAGGAAGTCGGTGATATTAAAATTAGTATTATCCTCTTCCTCCGTATCCGTAGTAGAATCAGGATTACCATTTGGATCAGGATCTGTATTGGTGTTTGTATTAGGATTGGTATTTGCATTAGGGTTTGTATTACTATTAGGATTCGCATTACTATTAGGATTTGGTCCGGTTGTTGGTGTGAACGGCGTATTGTTATTTAAGCCGCTTCCTTTGTGGATGGTACATGAGGTCTTTGGTAGTACATAAGGTGTATCATCTGTTTTACCGGTTTCATCCTTATTTAAGTAGACACCTTCCTTCACCTTATTGATAGGGCAGCTGTCTGTGGCTAAGTCGCCGGAAACGGTACAAACGCTTGCCTGAACATGCACATCACATTTTTCTTTCGGTTCCGTGCCCTTAGCGAAGTATTCGGTTCTCACGCTGTTGCCGCCAAGATAATGGTCACACAAGCCTTCTACGGCCAGTTTACCGGATTTGGTACATATCTTCGCAGTCACAATGGAGTCAGGAATGGTGAAATCCTTTGTTTCCAGATTTTTTGCAATGTGGATTTGTTCCATAATTGTTTTCCAAAGTTTCTTGGGATAGAGAGTATCGGTCTGCGTACGATTAATGTCAAACCCGGACCATATGGTGGCGGTATAATAAGGCGTGTAACCGGAGAACCATAAGTCATAATAGTTGGAGGTAGAACCGGTCTTACCGGCAACCGGCATATCGATTTTTGTAAAGCGAATTACTTTACCGGTACCTTTTTTAACAACATCCTCCATGGCGCTGGTTAATAAAAAAGCAGTGGATTCCTTCATAACCTGTTCTCTTTGAGGCTTATTCTCTAATAATACCTTACCATCGTGATCAACAATTTTTGTATAAAAGATCGGTTTTGTATATACACCGCTATTTGCAATAGCAGCATATGCGCCGGTTAACTCAAGATTACTAACTCCATCTGTTAAACCGCCAAGAGCCATTGGATAATTAATATCGGATACAACTCTTCCGTCAGATTCTTTTCTGGATTCCACCAGTGTAGTAAATCCAAGCTTCTTAAGATAATCATAGCCCACCAGCGGAGTAACCTTTACAAAGGTCTTTACCGTTACAATATTCATGGAATCATAGATACCCTGGCGTAAAGTAACTAACCCCTTATAATCATTGCGGGAGGTCCAGTTATTTACCTCTTTTTTTGTGCCTGGGTAATAGTAGGGAGCAGAATCATCCTGTACGCTGGCCAGAGTGAATGCACCCGTATCAAAAGCCGGTAAATAAGTGGAGAGAATTTTAAAGGTGGAGCCGGGCTGACGGCGGGAATTATTTGTCGCTCGATTTAGAGTTCGGTTACCTTCCTTTGCTCCTCTGCCGCCTATGATTGCAACGACCTCTCCGGTAGATTGATCCATTACTACAAAGGAGGATTGTGGCTGAATGGTCATGGTAGTCTTTTCACCCAGGATGGTATCCCCTTCCTCAACCATGGCATCACGAAATGCGTCTACCTTTGCTTGCATATCTTCTTTATCCAGGAAGAGAGCAGAGAACTTGCTTCCGTTATCATCGACGTATAGACGGTCAGGGTCATCGAAATCTTTGTAATAGTCAAGGACATCGTCGGTATGGTAATGGATCGTGGTTCCATCCGCCTTTTGAACAGACAAGGCATAGGTTAATTCCCAATAGGATACGCCCATTGCGGGAAAGTTTGCTTCATCTGAATAGGCATCATCACAGATGGATTGAATTGTGGAATCCTGGGTAGTATAGATATCAAGTCCGCCGCTATAAATTAAATTAGAGGCCTGAGTCTCTGTGTAACCCAGTTTTTCTTGTAAATCAGTCATAACCTGGCCAATCAGCTCATCCACAAAATAGCTATAATAGGAGGTAGTGTCCTCCTTGGTATTTGCCAGTTGGATTCTGGTATAGACATCGTCAGCCATAGCCTTGTCATATTCCTCTTGGGTACAGTGACCCTGCTCTAGCATCTCTTTTAGAATCTCATTCTTTCTGATTTCGTTTCTGTCCGGATAGGTGATCGGATTATTATATACCGGCAGCTGAGCAACTGCTGCAATAACCGCGGCTTCCGACAAGGTTAAATCCTTTGCATCCTTATTAAAATATTTTTTTGATGCAGTTTGAACACCGTAGGTTCCGGAGCCCAGATTGATCGTATTCATATAATATTCTAAAATAGTATCTTTATCTAATTTATTCTCCAGCTGCACTGCTAAATACTGTTCCTGTATCTTTCGCTCGAGCCGTTCGGAAAAGGTTGTTTCGCGGCCTCCTTCAAACACCTGGTTTTTTAACAGCTGCTGCGTAATTGTGCTGGCACCTTCTGAAAATTTTCCGGTGGTAAGACCAATTACTGCTGCACGTAAAATACCTCGGACGTCTATTCCGTCATGCTCATAAAAACGTTCGTCCTCAATACTGATGAAACAGTATTTCACATATTCCGGTAACGTTTTTAAATAAACATATTCACGGTTTGCATGTGCACCCACCAAATACTCTATTTCATTACTATCCCGGTCATACACCTTTGTGGTATAGCCCTGAGGCACCACATCAATCTGTGCGATATCCGGAGAGATATCAATCAAGCCCTTAACAAAACCCAATCCTGCAAAGGTTCCGATTATAATACAAGCAACCAGAACTACGATACATAAACGGAAAAGGGTGATTCGTGTTTTTGAAATGAGACGGCGTGAAGTTGATTTTATATGATGTTGTTTATTTTCAATTCCCTTTTTACTAAAATCCATAATAACCTCCAATGCAATAGTACATGTACTCGCCTGATGCCCATTATACCTCATTCTGCCCATGAAATAAAGAAAAATTATCGTTGTTCACATTTGTTATACAATATATGGGAAAATTGGTGATAACGTATAGAATATAATTCAAATCAGTATCCAATATTGGTACTGCGAAAGCGATGTATTCAGCTGTAAGTAAATTTACGCAAGGAAGTACTATGCTCCCCAAATTACACATGATACATGTAAATTAGTACACGTATATTTTTCCCTAATAAACGTCAAAAAATTATAAATTCAATTACCAGTTATGAGGAAAAATTACCATTAATATACATGAATACGAATAAAGAATAAAGTATTAAAAGATACTCATTCACGAAACGTGGATTAATGTCGAAATATAACGATGCCGATAAAATGGTGCGTTAAATTATTCTTTTCAAATCAAATTATCAGTGTATAATTTAAATTGTCAGTTGTTTTCTGTTATATAATTTTTTGGGGGTAAAGTTTATGAAGCAGTTACAGTTATTATTTAGCAACGAGGTATTACTGGAGGATGCACGTGTGATGAAGCTAGACTACAGTCTAACCGAGAGAGTTTCTGAAACAAATCAGGATACCCCATTTTACGGGGTAAGAATTACGAAACGTTTGGATGATATTGTAGAGGCAGATGAAATCACCGGGATATCAACATCAAAGGATGTTGTTGTATCAATTATTAAAAAGTTATGCCAGCATGAAGTTACGCCGATCTCCATGGTTGAAATTGTGGACGATATGGTAACACAGGGAGTTTAAAGAAGCTGTACTTTTCCATCCAAAATGGTAAAATACACTTGCCCTAAGGTGTCAAAGATAGCTGAGCCACTAGATAGCTCAGCTATCTTTTTGGACAAGTATTCAAGTTTGCTGGGAGGAACTAATAATTCCACAACCACAATATCACTATAGTCGGAGGATAAGATAGTGATTCCCTCTTGGGCAGCCAGGTACTGGAGCTTTCCCAGTGTATTATAGTCGGTGGTAATCTGGAGTTGAAGTCCTAACTGTTTGGTGATTATGATGCACTGATTTAAGCCTTCGATTACAGCTGCTTGATATGCTTTTACTAATCCACCGGTGCCAAGCAGGGTGCCGCCAAAATATCTGGTAACAACAACTACAAGGTTCGTTAATTCGCGGCCAAGTAAAACATCTAACATTGGTCTTCCTGCTGTTTTGCTTGGTTCTCCGTCGTCAGAGCAACGCATAACTGCATTGTCTGTACCAAGAATATAAGCAGAGCAGTTATGGCTCGCATCCCAGTACTTTTTCTTTAATTCCTCAATAAAAGCAATGGCCTCCTCCTCTGTAGTGACAGGGAGGATAGTTGCTATGAATCTGGATTTTTTTATAACTATTTCTGCCATACCACCTTCAAAGATGGTTGAAAATGCTTCTTTCATAAATTTATCCTCTTTTATCAATTAATAATTATTTTCTGAAATTAATTTCAAAAATATGGAGTCTTCCTCTATACTTCGATGGGATAGGAGTATAGGAGGGGCTACTCGTGTCTAACGATGTCCTATTCTGTCTTTTTATGACAGGGCACTTAACTGGCTGGCTTAGCAAACATTGATTTCTATG
Organism: Bacillota bacterium; assembly: GCA_023392995.1. Lineage (GTDB taxonomy): Bacteria > Bacillota > Clostridia > Lachnospirales > Lachnospiraceae > Mobilitalea. Next base: position 8,563 of record JAEWMZ010000027.1, on the reverse strand, counting down.
GAAATGTTGCTATTCACAGGCTTCTTTGGTATCATTATAACAGCATAACTTATATAATAACATAAGACTTCATATGGAGGCATCAATGAATTTAAAGAAAATTTCCTGGCTGCCGGCAATTATTGTAATGGTTATTATCTTTGCCTTTTCATCCAAACCGGCAGATAGTTCCAATGAAAGCAGTATGGCCGTCGCCGACGATATTTTATCTGCATATGAGAATACAGCCAATGTAGAGCTAGAGGCAGAACAAAGATATCAGGTATTAGAAGTAATGAACCACATTGTCCGCAAAAGCTCTCATTTTTGTGAGTATGCATTGCTGGCAGTCGCTTTGGCTTTTCATTTTTATATTCATGCAACACGAGGGATGCGATTATTATTACTGTCGGTATCAATGTCAGCTGCGTATGCAGCTACGGATGAATTTCACCAGACCTTTATACCTGGTCGCAGCGGTCAATTCCGAGATGTACTTATTGATACATCAGGAGCTGCGGCAGGAATGTTATTCTTTTTTATCATTCTAATGATCTATCATTTTTATTCCAGGAGAAAACATAGCAGCGATTAAATTGCGGTGAATTTGTTTAACTCTTTCGTATAAATATAGTCGATGGAGGAGAGCTGGATTTTGATCTCATGCGGATCAATCTCTAAACTCTCACATAATGCGTCCAGGCTGTGGTATTCGTCACGTAACTTTGTGTTGATATAGCTTAACAAAATATAAGGATCTTTGGGAAGGCTCATAGGACTCCAATCTGCCGATTTCGGGCGGGTTGTAATAAATGTGTTTTTACTTATCTTATTATGCACATTCCTGAAGAATTTTCAATAGAGTACTCAGAAAATAACTGTATACGGCTGTAAGGCTGCATATAAAGTTTACAGGAGCTACTCAGGTGTTTATGGGAGGTAACGAACTTGGATTTATTTGATTACATGAGGGATAATACGATGAAAAAGGAGTCTCCATTGGCTTCCAGGCTTCGTCCTGAAGCACTGGAGGAGGTAGTTGGACAAAGGCACATCATCGGGAAGGATAAATTGCTTTACCGTGCGATCAAGGCAGATAAATTAAGCTCCATCATTTTCTACGGACCGCCGGGAACGGGAAAAACAACGCTGGCTAAGGTGATTGCGAATACCACCAGCTCCCTGTTTACGCAAATTAATGCAACAGCAGCAGGGAAAAAGGATATGGAGGCTGTGGTAGAGGAGGCAAAGAATAATATAGGACGCTATGGAAAGCGAACCATATTATTTGTAGATGAGATTCACCGTTTTAATAAAGGACAGCAGGACTATCTTTTACCCTTTGTAGAAGACGGAACTATTATTTTAATTGGTGCGACAACGGAAAATCCTTACTTCGAGGTGAATTCAGCTTTAATCTCCAGGTCAATTATCTTTGAATTAAAGCCATTAGATAAGGAAGATATTAAAATCTTATTGAGGAAGGCTCTAAGTGACCTTGAAAAGGGATTGGGTGTATATCATGCTGTGATTGAAGAGGAGGCCATAGAGTTTCTGGCGGATATCGCCAACGGAGATGCGCGGTCAGCGTTAAATGCCCTCGAGATTGGTGTCCTTACCACCGAACGCTCTGAGGATGGAAAGATACACATTACGTTATCCGTAGCCTCCGAATGCATTCAAAAACGGGTGCTAAAATATGATAAGAATGGGGACAATCATTATGATACCATATCTGCCTTCATAAAAAGCATGCGCGGTTCTGATCCGGATGCAGCAATCTATTATCTTGCCAGGATGTTGTATGCGGGGGAGGAGGTTGCATTTATCGCCAGAAGAATTATGATCTGTGCGGCAGAGGATGTATCCAATGCCGATCCCAACGCACTGGTTGTTGCCACCTCAGCAGCGCTGGCAGTTGAGCGCCTTGGTATGCCGGAGGCGAGGATTGTTCTGGCTCAGGCAGCAGCCTATGTTGCATGTGCACCGAAGAGTAATTCTGCCATCTGTGCAATCGATGATGCTATGTCTGTGGTGCAAAATGAGAAAACGGCAACAATACCGGCCTATCTTATGGATGCTCATTATAAAGGTGCTGCAAAGCTGGGGCATGGCCTGGGGTATCAATACGCCCATAATTTTGAAAATCATTATGTGGAGCAGCAGTATCTGCCCGATGAAATCAAGGAACGAAGATTTTATATTCCCTCCGATAACGGATATGAACAAAAGATACAGGAATATTTCAAAAAAATAAAAGGGGAATAGACAAGTTCCCCTTTTTAAGCAATTATTATGATTCGTTGTCCCCTGAGCTATTTTCAGTATCATCCTCTTTATGTGCCATCTTATAAAATAACTGGAAGAACCAAATAAAGATAGGGATTACAATGGTGCTGAATAAGCAGGCTAAAAACAAGCCGTTGGAATATTCGGTTGCAAAGAAGGCGGATACAAAAAAGAGAAGATACATGCCGGCTATGAATGCGATACCAATAATGGCGGAAATACGCTTTACTTTATTCATGATAGAATCCTTTCATAAAATATAATTGATAGGCAATTGGGAACAATATAGTTAATGAAATTGTATACACAACAGATACTATTTCTACGCTCCAACGCTTCCTTCGGGCTTAGCTTCCGCTTCGATATAGTATCTGTTGTGTATACAATAGCTTCAGTTAATGAGTTTCGCTATCATCTAAATATAATTGCGAAACATAAAATATCACAAACTATAGCGTTTCGTAATTGACTAAAATATAATAACAATGAACCAATAGATATGATCTGATAAATTCAGTAAAAATACTAATACAGAATCCTTCCTTAAGTTTTACTGAAATAAAGCTCGTAGTTTATTATATAGAATTATTTGAAAAAAAGCAACAGCGTTAGTCCTTGCAAGGAATCCTCCCGATTTTCTCATTGCCAATAGATGGATCGTCAATTGCACAACATGAAATAGCTGTTTTTTTTACTGGCACGGCTTTCTAAAAGAACGCTATGCTCTTTTCGGGTTATCAAAAATAAAGTCCTGGAGTAATGCAACTAAGATAAAATTTGAGGTGTGTGTATGAAACTCATAGATTATTGCAATAAAATAACAGGAGTCCAGCAAAACCGGATTGATAATGAAAAGATTGGAAACCGGATTATGCGCCCCGAATATTCAATCGACCAGGTGGAGGTAAAAACCTTTCCCAGATCCTATCCGGAGGGAATGTTTTTGCTTTGCTGGAAGCTTGAGCAGGGAGGTCATTTATCAGCTACCATTAAGCCTTATGAAGCCCCATTTTCCTATCAGAATACCTTTAGAACCGGAGAACGCACACAGTTCCATACCCATGATTACATTGAATTAGCCTATGTAGTAGAAGGTGTATTCATGCAAAAAATTATGGGGCAGGATATTCAGTTTAAAAAGGGGGAAATCTGCCTGATTGATAAGAATTGTCTTCACCAGGACTATCTGTTTGATAATAACAGTACAATTATTTTTATTGGATTAGCCAATGAGATTTTCGATGAGGTTATGGTTGGTAAAATTGAGGAGGAGAGTATCCTTCATTTTCTTCGGATGGCTTTGCTCAAGCAAAAGGATGTTCAGCAATTTTTACATTTTAAGCCGAAGAATACAGAAGATCATCAGTTGGAGGAGCTTTTGCTGGCTTTATTATTGGAAATGGAGCAGCAGGACGAGGCTTCCAAATATATCTGCAAGGGATTGCTCATGAGAATCCTTCACTACATCAGCTCTAAGTATGATTTTTCCTTATCCAATGAGCAACGGAAAAAAATGAACTGGATTGCTTTTATGGAGATTACAAATTATATACAGGAGCACTATACGGATATAACCATTAAGGAGTTGGTCCAGAAATTTCATTTCAATGAGGATTATTATAATCGGCTATTAAAAGACAAAACAGGAATGACTTACTCGGAATATGTGCAGAATATTCGGTTAACACAGGCGGATAAGCTGCTTCGTAATTCGAATCTGACGGTGGAGGAGATTGCGAATGAGGTAGGATATCATAATAAGGGCTATTTTTATAAGATCTTTACTGAGCGGTACGGGACAACTCCTTCAAAGTACCGGAAGCAATTGTGATAAACGAATTCTCAGAACATAAGATAAAAAGGATAGTTTCCAGAGAGATATTAAGAAAAGGTAGCTCTGGAGATATGCCTTGCCTCAAATAATGAACTAGGGCAAGCATATCCCATTGCTGCCTTTTTTGACATCCTTCCTTTTGGCTAAGAAGATAAAAACCTTGATCCATAATAGGTAAGTAGGAATAGGTAACTTTTTTGAAGGAACGGTAGGATAGCGCAATTGTAAGGAATTCAGGCATATTGTACAATGAATAAAAAGGAGGTAGTAGCAATGTTAAAGAGCAAAGAATACAAATTCTGGTTCGCAACTGGTTCACAATCATTATATGGTGATGAATGCTTAAGAGAAGTGGCAGAGCACTCAAAAATTATGGTTGAGGCATTAAATAAGTCAGGAAATTTACCCTTTGAAGTTATACTAAAGCCAACTTTAATTGACAATGTATCAATTCGTAAGATTTTCAATGAAGCAAACGCAGATGAGAACTGCGCCGGTGTGATCACCTGGATGCATACCTTTTCTCCTGCGAAATCCTGGATCTTAGGTTTACAGGAATATAGAAAACCGCTGCTCCACCTGCATACTCAATTTAACGAAGAGATTCCTTATGACAGCATCGATATGGACTTTATGAATACCAATCAGTCCGCCCATGGTGACCGTGAATTCGGCCATATGGTCAGCCGTATGGGGATTGAACGTAAGGTAGTTGTAGGCTATTGGAATGATGCAGAGGTTCAGAAGCGGATTGCTGACTGGATGAGAACTGCAATCGGTATTATTGAAAGCAGCCATATCAGAATTCTTCGTGTCGGTGATAATATGAGAAATGTTGCCGTTACAGAAGGTGATAAGGTGGAAGCTCAGATTAAGTTTGGCTGGGAGATTGATGCATATAACATTACGGATATTGCGGAATATGTTCAAGCCGTATCAAAGAGTGATATTGATACTTTGGTGGAGGAATACTACAGCAAATATGATATTTTACTGGAAGGCAGGGATGCAGCTGAGTTCAAGCGCCATGTAGCAGTACAAGCTGGTATTGAAATCGGCTTTGAGCGATTCCTGGAAGAAAAGAATTATCATGCAATTGTAACTAATTTTGAAGTGCTTTCCGGCTTACAGCAGCTTCCGGGTCTTGCAATACAAAGACTGATGGAGAAGGGCTATGGCTTCGGAGGAGAGGGTGACTGGAAGACTGCAGCCATGGTTCGTCTGATGAAGCTTATGACACAAGGAATTAAGGATGCAAAAGGAACTTCCTTCATGGAGGATTATACCTATAATCTGGTAAAAGGAAAGGAAGGAATCCTGCAAGCGCATATGCTGGAGGTTTGCCCTACCATTGCCCAGGGTTCTGTTGGAATCAAGGTTACACCGCTGTCCATGGGTAACAGGGAAGATCCTGCACGTCTTGTATTTACCTCAAAGCCAGGCAAGGGAGTTGCCACTTCACTGGTTGATCTTGGCAACCGCTTCCGCTTATTAATTAATGATGTAGAATGCTTGCCTCAAGATACTCCGATGCCAAAGCTGCCGGTAGCGACTGCTTTCTGGCGTCCGGAACCAAATCTGGCTACCGGTGCAGAAGCATGGATTTTAGCAGGTGGTGCCCATCATACAGCCTTCTCCTATGACCTGACTTCGGAGCAGATGGGAGATTGGGCAGCAGCAATGGGAATCGAAGCAGTGTTTATTGATAAAGATACTACCATCAGAAACTTCAAGAATGAGCTTCGCTGGAATTCGATTGCTTATTAATTACTAATGTCTGTATAATATCAGAATGAATCTTCTTCCCCCCAGTTGATATTCATTCTGATATTATCAAATATAAATTTTCATTTATGAACTAGGGAGCGTTTAAAAGGTTGCAATTAACGTTTCGACGCCCCTAAACGAAGGCTGTTTCAAAAGAAAGCTTTAAAGAATATAATTTACCTTTCCTAATGCAACCTGGTAAACCTTTCTTCTCGCTTTACTCTCTTGAAACAGCCTTTTTATGTTTTCATATTCCCAGGGTGCCTCTGAAAGCTCCTTGTACCGCTCTAAACGCCCTGCTTTGTAGTTTCCGATACACCCTGATGACCCTGATGCTTTACTCTACTTTAAATTTATCAATCATTGATTTCATAGAAATGACCATATGATCCACCTCTTCGATTACATCATGAATGGTGGTCATGGCAGCGAGCACCTCTTCTGCTGTGGCTGAGGTCTCTTCGGTGCTGGCAGCATATTCCTCGGATACGGAGGAGAGGTTCGCGCCGATATCCGATACACTGGAGCGGCTGGTTTCCATCTTATGACTGGTATGGCCTAAGGTAAGGATTGCCTCATTGATATGCTCCAGTGCGTTAACAATAGTCAAATATTTTTCTCTGGTTTCATTTACACTTGCTGTTTGAGATAAGACGGCAAGCTTTACCTGGCTGCTCTGCTCATTAGCGCTGGCGATACCGGAGTGCAGCTGCGTTAGCATGGAATCAATGATGGTGGTGGATTTGGAAGACTGCTCTGATAAGCTGCGGATTTCATTAGCAACAACTGCAAAGCCCCTTCCGGCTTCTCCGGCACGAGCTGCTTCGATGGCAGCATTCAGGGCGAGAAGGTTTGTTTGTTCAGCGATGGAAGTAATCATGGAACTGGCTTCACTGATCTTACTTGCATTTTCATTGGTTTTTTCAATAATGTTAAAAATAGACTCGAAGGACTGCTCGTTTTCAATGGTTATATGAGCCAGCTTATTAACGGCCTGCAACCCATCCTGGCTGGCTAGATTAATCTTTTCGCTTGCCTTGGAGAGCAGCTCGGTGCTGAGAGAGTTTTCATTTACCGCTTCGTTAAGGACTTCGATTTGCTCGATTAAGTCTTCCGCATCCAGGGACTGTTTACCGGCACCTTCTGCTATATCGGAGACTGCTGTTGTAATCTCTTTGACAGCTCTCGTAATCTCACTGGAATTTTCTCTCATGGTATGTGAGGATAGAGAAAGCTTATTTGAAGAAGTCTTTAAATTGTTTATAATTTCTTTTAATGAAAATACCATGGCAGAAATGGAAACGGATAGCTGCCCTAGTTCATCCCTTGAATTGAGGGTGGCAGGTGTTATTGTAAGGTCATTTTGAGAAAGCGAAATCATATTGGAGGTTAACTTAAGCAGGTGCTTTCTCAGATATAGTATGGTTGATATCGAGATAAAGCTTGTGATTGCAAAAATAACGGCTATGATAATGGATACTCTTAGGATTTCGTTATTGGTATAGGTATTTATGCTTTCATCGGTGTAGCCTGCATAGTCATTTAGAATATCAATCATGGTACCGATGCCAGAACGGACATTTTCAAAGGCAGTGATGCTTTTACTCATATCTCCATTCCCGGATTCCGGGCGATATGACCACATCCAGGTCTGCAGATTCTCGTTATAGGCATCAAATAACTGTGACAGGGTTTCGCCTGTCTCGGGATGTTTATATTCGTTTAGCAGTTCATGATTATCCTGCAGATTATTTATGATTGTATTAATGCTCTGCATGACCTCGTTTAAATTATTGTTATATTGTTTTAATAATGCACGTCGTTCCTCTGCTTGTAATTGTGTATCCCAGGCCAGGCTTTTTTGAATCCCCTGCATCCGGTACAAATTCCGGTCTGTATTTAAGATTAAGCTGGTATTCTCGTAGACGATATTATAATACGATGTTTTTGCTTCCTGCCTGATGTTATGGGCAGTGACCCAAATAAAGACGGGGGTTAAGAAAAGTGTAAGGATAGCTGGCGCTACCATAATAACCAGCTTATGGACGATACTAGACTTTTTAGGAAACCTCATTGCTACCTCCTGATACCGTAAAACGGTATTCCCTTTTGTAATGAGGTAATCTTATCAATGAGAGTCGTGTTCTTCAATTCATTATATTACATAAATTTTATAATATTTTCCTGTGATGATCCAATTCTGATATATTTATGGAAAATGTAAACTTTATTTATCCCGGATAATCGGCTATAATTAGGAGGAATGAAGGAAAGGCACGGTGTTGATATGAAGGAGACGAAAGTAATTTGCTTTGCTAACAACAAGGGAGGCAGCGGGAAATCGACAACCTGCTCCAATGTTGGTTATGGCCTATCTCTGATGGATAAGAAGGTTCTGTTAATTGATGGGGACATGCAGTTGAACTTATCGCTGTCATTTTTCTCCGAGGAGAAGGTATTGGAATATGCCAAGGGTGAGGAGAATCTCTATTATGCAATAAAGCAGCAGAAGGATTTGATGGACTACATTATACCAACAGAGTATCCGAAGCTGGATCTGATTCCCTCAACCACCTTAATGAGTTCGATTGAATATGAACTGTTTACCAAGTGGCAGAGAGAATATATTTTAAAGAAATGTCTGGAAAGAGTGAAAGCAGAAGGCGATTATGATTACATCCTGATTGATTCACC
>JAEWMZ010000489.1 GCA_023392995.1 Bacillota bacterium | reverse complement strand
AGAAAATGAGTCTAAATATATGATGTGGATAACTTACCTGGAAATCCATAAAACAGAGAAAAGATTTCCACAATTGCTATTTTGGGTGAAAACAGGTTACGTTAAAGAAGTTTACCTTTCAGAGCTGTCACCAGATATGCCTGATTTGAAAACTAATTTTTTTGTTATATTATTTATGTTAATTGGAATTTTCTTATTATCATTAGAAATTTATGATACATTTAAAAATAAATAGTTATAACATTACTACACTGTTTTGTCGCTTAATCACGATGAAATAGTGTATTTTTTTCACCCTAAGGAGAAACTACAAAACTATATCTGTTTTTGTGTGGTGAAATGATTGCCAATATATTGTTGTTAACTCGTCATTCACTAACTCTGCTATATAAAGAAAGGAAAGTGGCTTAGCTTCCGTTTCGAAATAGTATCTGCTGTGTATACAATATCTTAAGATAATGAGCTTCGCAATTACCGAAAGAAAAGATAAGAAGCAAGGAAAGCTAGATATTCTCGACCTATGACAGATGAACATAATCCTAAAATTCTTGAACGGAAATTTAGTTGACAAAATATCAACTTTATATTGACAATTTGTTAGAATTGTGTAAAATAAAATCATACAATGTAAAGAGGCAAGGTGCTTTGACCTTGCCTTTTTAACAAAGTAAATGCTTTAATGGAGTAAACTGATATAGTATTGCTTCGAAAAAGTACCCCACAACAATACATTTTGAGGAGGATTTGAATGAAAAAGAAAATTATGGCCTTGCTATTGGTAGGAAGTATGTGTTTTTTGATGCTTACCGGATGTAATACTTATACGGATGATAAGACTTCATCCGGCAGCACACCAACTCCAGCAGCGGACGGCTCTCAAGGAGAAAGTACAGAGACAGCAGTTTCCGATACGGTTAATATTGCCGGTGGTGTTGCAATTACTATGAATGAATTTGCTTCCCAGGCATCCAATGACTATGATCTATTTTATCTGACTATGAGTTCTCTCGTGCGTTATTACGGCGGCAAGGTAGAGATGGATGCAGCCGAAAGCTATGATGTTTCTGAGGATGGACTTACTTATACCTTTCATTTGCGTAAAGGGTTGACCTATTCTGACGGAACCCCAATTACCTCCAAGGATTTTGCGTATGCATTTCAAAAGTTTATCGGCCCGGATTCCGGTTCAGCGGCAGCATCTTCCTATTATAGTGTTGCAGGTGCGATGGAATACAGCACCGGAGCAGGAAAATGGGAGGACGTAGGGTTTGCAAGTCCGGATGATGCCACAGTAGTATTCACCTTAAGTAAAGCAGATGGCGCATTCTTGAATAGCCTGGCGATCAATGCATTTTACCCAATCACCTCGGCGTTTGTTGACAAATGGGGAGATTCCCTCGGAAGTTCTCCGGAAAGTGTACTGTGTTCCGGTCCCTATACCTTGACCGAATGGACAGTGAATACCTCCATGAGCTTAGTGAAAAATGATAAATGGTGGAACTCAGCCAATGAGTTCCCTACAAAGAATGTCAATATCGTACAAATTGATTCTCCAAATACCAAGGTAAGTATGTTCGAAAATGGTGAGGTAGATATCATCAGCTCCGTAGATGCCAATTACTCTGCTACGATTAGTGACCAGATCGCCTCCTATGTAGGCAATACAGAAATGCTTCTTTGGATGAACGAAGCTGGTAAAGACGAGACCAGTGCAAAGCTGATGGGAAATGAAAACTTCCGTAAGGCACTAACCTATGCGCTTGATCGTGATGCAATCAGCAGTGCTGTGAGCGCAGGCTTTGTTGGAACCAATCGAGCGGTCAGCTCTAATTATCCAGGCATTTCAGATACATATGTAAAGGAATACCCCATTGAGGCATGCCCTGTAACCGGTGACGCTGCTAAGGCAAAAGAATATTTAGCTGCAGCCTTAAAGGAATTGGGCTATAAGGATGTAAGCGAGCTGCCGGCGATTACCTATATAACCTTCGAAAGAGATGACATGAAGCTATTGGGTGAAACCTTGGTAGACAGCTGGAAGCAGGTACTTGGTATCAGCAGTATTACCTTTGCACAATATCCGATTGGGACTGCAATTCAGCAATTCTATACCGGTGAATATGATATTTTCATGATTTCCGTTGGCTGTACAGTAAGCCCCTTAGATATTATTAAGGGCTTTGCACCGGAAGGTGATTATGGCTTTTTCACGGCTGGCTGGAGGACGGATATCGCGGCTCCTCTAAAGGAAGCGAATTCTTACGAATTCCAATCCGATGATTATTTTAAAAAGGTGGCAGAGTTAGAGACAGCCTTCTTAAATGAGTATGCCATTGTGCCGCTCTATAATCAGACCTTCTATTATGCATTGAGGGATGGCGTGGAAGGCTATGTTGAACCAGGGATCGCATACAATTACCAGCTGAATCAATTAAAGGTAAGCAAATAAAAAAACAGAATAAGGAACACAATGCCAGAGTATTGTGTTCCTTATTTATCTTAGAGCAAAACACCCGTAACCGCGGATGCTTTGTTTTAGGATAAATGAGTGGTATCATATTGAGGACGAGTCTGACAGCTGTGATATCAGAAAAGGTCATTAAAAGTGGAAAGGCAAGGTGGAAAGATGGGTAAATATATTCTAAAAAGGCTTATCATATCGGTGATCACAATCTGGCTGATAGCAACCAGCAGCTTTTTTCTAATTCACGCATTACCGGGAAATCCCATCGCAGTTAACAGCGGAAAAATTCTATCAAAAGAGACGATGGAGCGGTTAACCAGTTATTATGGGCTAGATAAACCTTTAAGGGAGCAGTATATGACCTTTATGAATAACTTAATGCATGGTAATTTTGGATACTCCTATAAATATCCCGGTCAATCTGTAAATGGAATTATAGCGCATACGTTTCCGATCTCAGCCCAGCTGGGCTTTCAGGCTTACGTAATCTCCATTCCGTTGGGATTTTTGTTTGGTATTATTGCAGCACGCAAAAGAGGAAAGGCGGTGGATTATGCGCTGGTAGCCTTTTCTGCTTTGGGGGTATCCGTACCTGTCTTTATCTTGGCGGCATTATTGCAGATGGTTTTTGCGGTGCAGTTAAAATGGTTCCCCGTCTCCCTATGGAAGGGCTTTAGCTATACAATACTCCCCACGATGACACTGGCTTTGGGCAGTATTGCCGGAAGAACTCGCGGGATGCGTACCCTGATGCTGGAGATTGTGAATGAGGACTACATAAAAACGGCAAAGGCAAAAGGTCTTTCCAGTGTTCAGATTGTATGGAGCCATCAGATTCGAAATGCGATCATTCCAATGATTCCGATGATGGGCTTGGAGCTGGTAGGGATTTTGATGGGCTCCTTTGTAGTAGAGCAAATCTATGCAATACCTGGAATTGGTTCTTATTTTGTTACTTCCATCCAGAGTCTTGATTATACTATGATACTGGGGCTAACCGTATTTTTTGGAATTTTTGTAGTTGCAGCAAATTTTATTGTCGATATCATATACGGTTTTGTTGATCCAAGAATTCGAATTACAAAGTAAGGAGGCAGGCATGGAAGAGTGTAGGAAAAGTACTGTTACGGCAGCAGATTTTGTACGAGTAACAGAAAATGAAAAGAATAAGGAGATTTTGGTTCGGCCGAGTATCAGCTACTGGGCGAATGTAACCAGAAAAATGACTTCTAATAAGGTATCCATGTTATGCCTGATCTATACGGTGATCTTGATTGGCTTTGCAATCTTTGCGCCAATCCTGAGCCAATATCAATACGATGCGACCAGCCTGAAAGAGGGAAATTTGTTTCCGGGTGCTGCACATTGGTTTGGTACGGATGCTGTGGGAAGAGATTTATGGACCCGTGTATGGATCGGAGCAAGAGTCTCTTTGCTCATTGGACTTTTTGGTTCTATCCTGCCGGAGATTCTGGGGATATTAATCGGAGGGATTGCCGGTTATTTTGGGGGATGGACAGATATGGTGATCATGCGGATTATCGATGTTGGCTTGTGCATTCCTTCCTTGGTCTATATTACAATGCTAATGCTGTTTTTCGGAGGAGGGCCGGTAACAATTATTATGGCTCTTGCCTTAACGGGCTGGATGGGTGCTGCCAGAAATGTACGGGGCAGGGTAATGCAGTTTAAAAACCGGGAGTTTGTTCTAGCCTCTAAAACTCTGGGAGGAAGCCCCCTGCGTCTGATATTGAAAGGAATTTTACCCAATATTTTGGGACAAATCGTCGTTGGAATTACATCCGGTATCCCTCAGGCAATTTTTATGGAGGCATATTTAAGCTTTATTGGAATGGGGGTACAATCGCCAATGACCTCCTGGGGGCAATTATCACAAACAGGAATGAATCTGTTTCGAATTTATCCCTATCAGTTATATATTCCAAGTGTCATCATCAGTCTGACGATTTTGGTGCTCTATATCTTTGGCAACTGTCTTCGTGATGCCTTAGATCCCAAGCTGGGATGTTAGAAGAGTTTGGTTGAATAACAGTGAAGTTCAACCTTTACTATTTTTGGTCTATTAAATCTTTGAAGAGACCATCAAATAATGGAAAGGCACGGGTGTGAGAAACCATGGGAGAACGATTATTAACAGTAGAGAATTTAGAGGTGTCCTTTTTAACCTACGCAGGAGAAATTCATGCGGTAAGAGGGGTGTCCTTCCATGTAGACAAGGGGGAAACCCTTGCCATTGTGGGAGAGTCCGGATGTGGGAAATCAGTCAGCATGCAGACGGTGATGCGCTTAAATCCTACCCCTCCCTCCTATGTTAAGGGGGGCAGCATCAGATATAAAGAGGAAGAAATTCTAACAAAAACGGAAAAGGAAATGGAACAGCTGCGGGGCAAAGAATTTGCAATGATTTTTCAGGATTCCATGACTTCATTAAATCCGACTATGCGAGTGGGAAGACAGATGTGCGAGGGCATTCGAAAGCATCAGGGTATTACAAAAGAAGAAGCGAAAAATCTTGCAACCGACATGCTGGGGAAAGTGGGATTACCAAATCCTAAGAAGATATACGATCGGTACCCTCATACCTTGTCGGGAGGCCAGCGGCAGCGTGTCATGATTGCTATGGCTATATCCTGCCGGCCGGGAATCCTGTTCGCAGATGAGCCTACCACGGCGCTGGATGTAACAATGCAAGCGCAGATCCTTGATATTATGAATCATTTAAAACAGCAGACCGAGGCCTCCATCGTACTGGTAACTCATGATCTTGGCGTGGTTGCGAAGATGGCAGACCGGATCGCAGTTATGTATGCCGGGCAGATTATCGAAATCGGTAGTGCAAGGCAGATATTTTATGAGCCTAAGCATCCATATACCTGGGGGCTGCTTGGTGCCATGCCTGGGGCAGGTGTAAGGAAGGGCAGCGAGTTGTATTCCATTCCGGGAACGCCGCCGGATTTGTTCGCACCCCCGAAGGGCTGTGCTTTTTCTGCCAGGTGTGAGTACTGTATGTCAGCCTGTCTTAAGGAAAATCCCCAAGAAATGGTAGACGGATCGGGACACATGGCAAGATGCTGGTTATTGGATGAACGGGCACCGAAGGTTAATCCGCCGGAGGGAGTTATCCCGAAGCCATTATACAGGGAGGGAGGTGCTGGTCATGAGTGAGAATCTACTTGAGGTCAGAGGTTTGAAGAAATACTTTCATGTGGGTGGAAAAAACGTACTAAAGGCTATTGACGGTGTTAGCTTCCAGATAAAAAAGGGAGAAACACTGGGACTGGTCGGTGAATCCGGCTGCGGAAAGACGACCGTAGGACGTACCCTCCTTCGAATTTATGAACCGGAGGAAGGTACGATCCTTTTTGATGGTCAGGATATCAGCAAGGTAAATAAAAAGCAGGCAAAGGAGCTGACCAAACGGATGCAGATGATTTTCCAGGATCCCTATGCGTCCCTGAATTCCTTTTATTCTGTTGCAGACATTATAGGAGAAGGGCTGGACATCCATCGCCTTTATAAAAGCAGGAAGGAAAAGGAAGAGCGAATTGTCCAGCTGTTGGAGATGGTTGGTCTTCACC
>JAEWMZ010000488.1 GCA_023392995.1 Bacillota bacterium | reverse complement strand
GTGTACTTCTGAATATTTATATTTAATTGATACTTTTATATATAAATGCTACAATTCAATTTAGATACTTTACTATTTTATTTGAATCAGGCAGGCTATCTCTCCTATTTCATCTCAGCATTTGAAGTTTTTTCCTTATCATGTGCAGATGAAACTGTCCGGATATTCTCCTTCTTATTTTCCAAATCGTTTTTTTGTATAGACTCAACTATCCTGGTTATGTATTCTTCCTCATTTTTGGGAAATACATAGGTGGTTATAATTTTCAAAATTCCGACGATCAGTGTCAGAAATGTTATGCAGACTGATATAAGCGCTGCTAAATCCTTTGAAGAAATGCCGGACTTCCTATCATATCCCAAAATAATGATAATGAATACAATAGAAAAGGATAATAAAATAAGCAAGCATAAGACGATAATTAGCCATTTGATGATTATATTACTCCCTATCTTTTTTTGATATCCATCAACATAAAGGTTTAACAATCGCGTTATTTCTTTATCTCGCATCTTCTGCTGCTTTGTGGAATAACTATCTATATAGGAATTATCCAAATCTTTATCACTGTTGACTATATGAATCGACGTTAATGATTCAAATATATCTTCAAATGTCTCCTCGAATTTATTCATACTTACAATCCAATCTCCTGGATTCGCCTTTTTGCACTTTCCAGAGGTACGCTAAAATATGAGGCCAATAATAAAAGCATATCGTTAAGCTGCAATTCTTTGTCCTTTAACTCATTATATTTCTTTTTGAAAGCATTTTTTGGCATCAGCAGATTTGCAGCAAAATAATCTGCGTCATTTTCTTTATCGCTTCTTCCTTTTCTATGATCTCTATGTGCATACATGCCATTTACAGACTCGGAACTATAATGAAGAATATAATGGGCTATCTCATGAGCAATGATAAAACGTTTAAACCCCAGATCCCTGGATGAGTTTACTCCAATTAATTTATCTGTTTTAATCTTTAAAATTTCATTTTTACCCGCTTGTACAATTACAAAACCATCCATATCATCTTCTAAAACAGCATTTCCAACTACAAAACCTAAAGATTTCGCTACAGCTATTACATCGACTTCACCATCCGTATAATTCACCTGCTTTAATAGCTCTTCTGTTTTTTGTTCAATCACTGTTTTTTCCATGTCATTTAATCCTTCCATAGACATCCTTCCCAACTGGGAGTAATTGTATCTTTTTGATTATAGCAGAATAACCCAACAATATCAAGTATTTTCCAATTAAACACTGAACGCACAGAAACTACAATTACTCATTTTTTATAGTATGATCAAAATACTTCTCTCTATCCTATGATTTTCGATCAGTCTTTAGACTGATCTCTCTAACTACATTTTATCGTATGCTTATGTAAATTTCAAATGTATTTGTCGAAATATACATGCAAAGAATCCTATTTCTATTATTATATTCTTATTCCTTAATAATGAGCCAGGTCTCCAACGTATATACGCAACATACTTTGGAAACCCAGCTCATATTTTATCTATTCAAATTCAATTGAATCCCATGCTTCATTATTCACTACTACATCATATTTCTTCGCCCACTCCGTATACAGTCCAACAAACAAATCTTCCCGGCGATCCTCAATAATCTTCTCTTTTACCTGCGTCGTAGCATCCTCATTATAATCCGTCACACAATAGATAATATGCCAGCCGTTATCCGTTGTGATAAGATCGCTTACTTGTCCTTTTTTTAAGTTCAGCGCTGCCTGTTCAAAAATACTTCCGTATTCTTTTGGCGCCTGTCCTTTTCCAAAGGTATATTCAATAGTATCTGCCTGTGAATTCGTTTCCGCCAAAGCATAAAAATCCTTTGATGTTTTTGCAGTCTGCGCAAGACCCTGTGCCTTTTCATAGGCGGCCTGCTTCTCCTCTGCTGTCATCGGAGTTGCATTCCCTGCCGGATCAAGATCTGCATTGGCTATAAAGATATCCTGCACCGTAATCTGCTTTGCCTCCGCATCTGATACCTCAGTGTCTACATTAATGGTGAGCGATTCAAACACCTTATCCGCCAGAAGGTTGTCGCAATAAACCTGCTGCAGCAACTCCTCCGTAATCAGATATTTCGCCCGATCCTCTGCGGTCAAGTCCTTAAAGTGATCCTTCGCATAGGAATTAGCCTCTGCCACCTCTTCTTCTGATAGAAGAATGCTCTGCTTCCCCGCTTCTTCACGGATGATCTTCAGCTCCGTAATCTGCTTGATTACCTCATCCTTTATCATATTACCAAAGGTGTTACCATTTCCAAGAATATCAGCATCCCAGATATCCTTGCCGTAATTTTTTTCGTATTTTTCCTGAGCGGACTTTAGATAAACCATTGCTTCATTATAGTATACCTTCGTGCTCCCTATCTTTAACATCATTTGTCCGGCGTTTGTAACGGTTGCGTCATCTTCCTCCTTCTTATTATCTACATAATACGAGAGACCCAAAACGGTCTCCTGGTCAGAGGAGTAGGTAATGTAGAGCTCTTTCTCATTTTTGAAATAGGAATAGGTGACTGCTTTATTATCTGCACTGATCGTTTTCGCTATTTCTTTACCAAAAATATCAAGCAGCAGACGATCCGCATCTGTCTTTGTCATACCAATCCCTACACCATGAACCTTAAGGTCACCTGCATTTTTCATTAAGGTAATGGATGTTATTTTTTTATTTAGCGCAATTACCTGCACTGTATTCTCTGCTTTATAGACCCCGGTGCCCTGCTCCGCCAGCGTTAGGCCGGTTTTTCTCTCCAATGCAGCTACTGACTTCCCGATATAATTGGTTAATTCATTCTTCTTTGTGGCAGATTCACAGGCCGTTAACAAAAGCATTCCCATCAAAGTGATCAAGGTAACTATCAGTTTCTTCTTATTGTTCATTCCTTTCCCCTTTCCAGCCTTTCCTGCTGCCAGCTTCCGTGCTTTCGCCTGTAACCTGACAGCGATTATTTCTTATTCTGATCCGGACAATCCGTTTTCCCTTAGCTCTTCTTGCTTCTTTTCATCTGACTTCAGTATCTTAAATCCTTCCAACAGCTTCATTAAACATTCAAACACCGTCAGATTGTCTAATTTTCCCTTTGGTGAAGCTGGTAATGTAAACTCAAAGTACGGGTTCGCTTGTGGTACAAACTTTAGATTATTCTTATAACCGGCAACCAATTCCGGTATTCTGTTCACAGCCAGCTTTGCTTTTGGATACATCATAAGCTTTACTTCATTTCCCTTATGAACGACTCCTGCAATGTATAAGGAATGGCATACTGACTTTAACAACGCTATATTAAGCAAGTTGTTCACCGCATTCGGCATATCTCCAAAGCGGTCAACCAATTCTTCCTGCATATCCATCATTTCTTCTTCATTCTCGATCTCTGCAATTCGCTTGTAGATATCCAGCTTTTGAACCTCATTTTTAATATAAGTAGCCGGAATATAGGCATCCATGTCCATATCCACCGTGGTTTCGAACGCATCCTCTTCCAGCACTTCACCCTTCATGGACTTCACTGCTTCATTTAACATCTTACAATAAAGATCATATCCTACCGCTTCCATATGCCCGCTCTGCTCAGCGCCAAGCAGGTTGCCTGCTCCGCGGATTTCCAGATCCCTCATCGCAATTTTAAAGCCGGAGCCCAGCTCCGTAAACTCCTTAATGGCATGAAGCCGCTTCTCCGCAATTTCCTTCAGCATCTTATCTCTTCGATACATCAAAAATGCATAGGAAGTACGATTGGAACGTCCCACACGGCCCCGCAGCTGATAAAGCTGTGACAGCCCCAGCCGATCGGCATCATCAATAATCATAGTATTTACATTGGAAATGTCAAGCCCTGTCTCAATAATTGTAGTGGATACCAATACATCAATTTCTCCTGAGATGAATTCAAACATGATCTTTTCCAGGGTATGCTCATTCATCTGACCATGGGCAAAGGCCACATTGGCATCCGGCACCAGCCTTGCTACCGTATTGGCCACTTCATCAATCCCATTGACACGGTTAAACACATAATAGACCTGTCCGCCTCTTGCTAATTCTCTGGTAACTGCTTCACGGATAATCTCATCATTATGCTCCAGCACATAGGTTTGGATCGGAAGGCGGTCAATGGGCGGTTCATCTAACACACTCATATCCCGAATTCCCACCAAGCTCATATGCAACGTTCTTGGAATCGGTGTCGCTGTTAGCGTCAGAACATCAATATCCTTTTTCAGCTGTTTGATCTTTTCCTTATGACCAACACCAAACCGCTGCTCTTCATCTACAATCAAAAGACCTAGGTTCTTAAACTTCACATCCGCAGACAGCACACGATGGGTGCCGATGATTATATCAAGGCTCCCCTTACGCAATCGCTCCAGGGTTCTCTTTTGCTCCGCCGCAGTTTTAAACCTTGACATTACATCCACACTGACTGGGAAGTCCATCATACGCTGCACAAAGGTATTATAATGCTGCTGCGCTAATATGGTGGTCGGCACTAAGATTACAACTTGCTTTCCATCGGATACTGCTTTAAAGGCGGCACGAATGGCAATCTCCGTCTTACCATAGCCTACGTCACCGCAGACCAGACGATCCATTACTCTGGTGCTTTCCATATCCCTTTTTGCAGCGGCAATTGCATCCAGCTGATCCTGGGTCTCTTCATACGGAAAAGCCTCTTCAAATTCCCTCTGCCATACCGTATCCGGACCAAACTGAAAGCCTACCTTCTGCTGGCGCTGTGCGTAAAGCTCCACCAAATCCTTGGCAACCTCCCTGACAGCACCTCGAACCCTGGCTTTCGTATTCTTCCATTCGATGGAATTTAACTTGTTCAGTTTCGGCTTTCTTCCCTCGGAGCCTGAATATTTTTGTATCACATCAAGGCCTGTTGCAAGTATATACAACACGCCTCCACCGCCGTACTCTATCTTAATATAGTCCTTTGTTACCTTGTCAACCTCAATCTTTTCGATACCCTTATAGATACCAAGACCATGATTTTCATGCACCACATAATCGCCGGGTGTAAGCTCGGTAAAGCTTGCAATCTTATTTCCCTCATAGGCCGGCTTCTTACGCTTCTTCTTTTTCTCCGTACCAAAGATATCACTTTCCGAGATAACTACTAGTTTTATTAATGGATATTCAAAGCCTCTGCGAAGATTGCCGTAAGCCACCAGAATTTCTCCGTTTTGCAGCACACGATCCATATCCTCGCTGTAGAAGGCATTCAGGTTATATTCTCTTAAGTCTTCACTTAAGCGCATTGCCCTCGTTCTGGAACCGGATAGCAGGATTACCCTGTATTTATTCTTCTTCCAACGCTCTAAATCCTTAATTAAAACATCAAAGTTCTTATGATAGGAGGAGACGGTCTGAACAGTAAAGTCATATTTTTTCTTAGGTGCATAAAAATTATTCTTAACCTCCATGGTACTGATCAGTATGCTGTTCTTCGTCGCCAGGAGTCCCATTACTTCCCTATAGCTGTAAATTACGTTCATCTGACCCGGAAGAATATAGCCCTTCTCGATACGTCCAATCATACCTTCGCGAAACTCAGTTTCAACTACCTCTCCCCGTTCCACAAGCCTTCCCGGCTCATCCAGGAAAAAGATAGTGTCCTCAGAATCAAAATATTGAAAAAAGCTTACCGTTTGTTCATAGAAATAACTAATATAGCTCTCCAGTGCTACAGAGCCCTGAAAGGCTTCCAAATTCTCTTTAAATTCAGCAATGATCTGATGAATTCTGGCTGCCTCCTCTGTCTTAAACTCATCACGAAGGCTCTTAACATATTTTTTCTCTTCCTCCTCGATCCGTTTCAGACCTGCTTTGATACATTTCTCATCCGGTATGATCTCTGCTGCCGGATAAATTACCACCCGCTCAACCTGCTCGATGGAACGCTGGCTGCTTACATCAAAGGTTCGAATCGAGTCAATCTCATCCCCCCACAGCTCAATACGATAGGGTGCATCCTCTGTAAGAGGAAAAATATCGACGATGCCGCCCCGGATAGAGAAGTCTCCCGGTGCTTCTACCTGCCCCTGTCTTTCATACCCCAGATGGATTAGAGCAGCGCTAAGCTCTTGAAGCTTGATCACAGAGGACGAATCGATGGTGATCACACGCTCCTTAATACTTGGTAAGGGCAGTAATCTGTCCATTCCTCCATCTAAGGATACGATAATTGTTGCCGGCTTTTTCTCAATCAGCCTCCGAAGCACCTTCAGACGATCCCTGACAATAGCATTTCCATGAATATCCGCGCTATAAAAAATAATATCCTTTGCCGGATAAATCAACACCTCTTTATCATAGAGCCGGTAATCCTCATAGATTTCTTTGGCTTTCAGATCATTATAGGTAACAATCACCCTATATTTGAATTCATCTCCCAATCCATGGATCAGGTGGCACTTCTGGGAATCAATACAGCCGGTCACCTGTACCGGCAGAGCATTCATTTTTATATTTTCCCGTATATCGTTAAATTCCTTTAACTCTGCTAAAGGAGCTATAAACGTTTTCAAAAGCTTTTCCTCCTGTTAAAAACGAACTCTTTCTAAATAATTAGCTCACCGCTGCAAATCGTCTTCGAGGGATCTTAGAAAATCCGGCTTTTACAATGAAGCAATAGCTCCTTCCAGATTTCTTTGCTCCAGTCTCATTTCTAACGATTTGCTTTATTTCTTTTTGTTATACTGATTCATAGCAACATTCATGCCATCCGTAAGAATCGTCTTTACTGCCTCGGAGGTATCCTTCAATGCGTCCCGCATCGTTGCCTGCTCTTCTGCCTGAAATCTGGAAAGTACATAGTCTGCCAGATCCCAGCCCTTTGGCTTATCGCCAACTCCTACTTTAATTCTTGGAAATTCATCCGTCCCCATATGGCTGATGATACTCTTAATTCCGTTATGTCCACCCGCACTTCCCTTCGTTCGAAGGCGCAGCTGACCCACTTCCAAACTGATATCATCATAAATTACAATCACTTCCTCCGGGCTTACCTTATAAAAGTCCATCAGCTCTCTTACACTTTCTCCGCTGAGATTCATATAAGTCATCGGCTGGGCAAGCACTACCTTCTCACCTGCAATGCTGCCTTTTCCGCAGATTGCCTTATGCTTTTTCATATCCAGTGAAATCCCATAGTCGTCTGAAATTCTTGTAATTGCATCCCAGCCGATATTATGTCTGGTTGCCTGATATTTGTCCGTTGGATTTCCTAATCCTACAATAATGTACATAATAAATAACCTTGATTTCGGTGTAAAGCCGCGGTCTTCCTGGTGTGGAACCAAACCTGCTTTCCAGGACTCTACCAGGAAAGAGCGTTCTGCTCTATCCTATCGTTGTTCTGGAGACATTACCGGAATCAATCCTTCCTAATTCTCTAATCTATTCGTATCTTTCAACCTATTTGTGATTATAAGGTGATTTTCTAATATACTCATGCCATCTTCCTTCGTATTGTATCCCCCGCTTAAAAAACAATCTGCTATGAGTATGTACATACCATACTTTTCTTAAACTTAATTTCAAGGAATTGGAGCTTTCTTTCCTATTATTTTATGTGGAAGAAGCCGCGGCTGAAGCTGCGGCAGCTGCCGCAATTGCTGAGGTAATTGCCGTTGTCATAGCCTGTTGTGCAAGTAAAACTACCGTTGTATTATTTGACATGCTTCCCTCCAAGTGTTCCTTTGCCTCATCAGCAAGAAAACTGTCACATACTAAAGCCGCTACAAACATCAGACGTTCTTTTGCCGTGATCGACCAATTACCGAAGCCTTTGATCTCTTTAAGGTATCCCTCTGCTTCCGCAACTTCATCCGCGATTTCAGATACCTCTTTGGGAAGCATGGTTAAAACACCGAGAAAAGGAAGTTCGAAATATAGTCCGAATTTTAGTCCTCTCCGCTTTAACTCCTGATAAAGCTCCACAACTCTGTCACATTTTACTTGAGCTTTTTCTTCCTGAAAAGAAAGCACCTGTGCAAGAGACTGTACGGCATTTGAATTTCGAAAGTCTTCCTTCAGCAGGTGATAGCAGTCTTCAATCTCTAAAATGGTTGGGCTAACCTCTTTCCCGGATAAAGCCAGCAACGCTGCAAAGCTGTAGTCATCGGCTGTGGTAAGGAAACGATGCTCTGCTTTCATAGCATCAAAAAAAGCTTTCGCTCTAATCACACAATCCTGATACTCCCCCGGCTCTGCATAAATTGCAATGGAAGCTGCGGCAAGCACCAGGTAGGGAGAGGAATGAAATCCTGCTCTCTTTAATGACTCATAAATGGTAAGCGAGTCTCTTATTTTATTCTCAGGATCTGACTTTAGTGATAGCGTAACCGCAAGCATAAAGCTGGTAAACGATTGGAATTGCGAAAATATACTTGAGTTTGCCTTTATTATTTCACGGCAGTTCTTTATTCCCGCCACATCTGCCGGAAGATTCTCCATTGTATAAAGAAGTGCACCCAGCCGATTATTCATAGGATATCCCCATTTGAACGAATCCTTCAGTTTCAAATAATTATCCGCATATAAACTGCACTTATCCTGTAGTGTTTCTCTCAATAGTCACAACCACCTTTCTATCCTTCAAGAAGTCCATATTATGAATCCTTTTGCCATTATATCATACACTTAGCCAGAATCGGACGGTAAATACTTAAGCTTTAAGCGTTGCTCCCTTCCTATTCAGGAAGCAAGCTTTAGCTGCTGGTTATGGAACATTTCCTTAATTATAATCTATGTTGGGGATAAGTGGCAAGCCGTTTTCCTTGATTTTAGTACAATATAAACAGCAATTGCTTAAAGTATTCTCTGATAAAGCGCCAGCATAAGCGGAAGCGTTATGATACTTAAAATTACTGACATCACATTGATAGCACCCGCGTGCTTTGCATCTTTGTTAAAGATATTTGCCATTTGTGTTATTGTGGTTGCAACTGGTGCTCCAATTGCAAGAAACAGGATCATTAACACATCCTTTGCATAGGGAATTACATGGGTAACCCTTGTAGCAAATAAAAGGAGTATCATCAGAAACGGATATAGGATCAGACGTCCAAAGCAGATAAGCCAGTTTCTCTTGGATAAAAAGGCCTCCTTCAGATTCGCATCCGCCATAATCATTCCAAGCATAATCATACATACCGGTCCTACCACTCCTCCGACAGACTTCACTGTGGTTCCCAGGATTCCCGGTAATCTGGTATTTGTAAAAAAGATGAGTAATCCAACACCCACTGCAAGTATATTGGGATTGGTCAATTTTTTTTTGATACTTCGCTCCTTGCTGCCTCCAATGGAGGACACCGCATGGGTCCATAGGAAGAACAGCTGCACGGTCATAAAGGCGCAGCAGTAGAAGATCTGTTCACTCCCTAATAAGGCACTGACTAACGGTACAATCAAATTCCCCCCATTGGAATAGATTAAGGAATTCTTCTCCACTTCACTGATCTGCAACGTTTTCCCTAAAAGCTTTGAAACTAATATAAATATAACATGCATAATAAATGCCACACCTGCAGCAAGTAGTAAGCCGTTTAATTTCTCCGGTGAATAGTCAATCTGAAATGCATCAATAACCATACAGGGTACGATGATATATAAGGTGATAGCAGAGAGCAGAGAGCTTTGTTCACTCCTCACAACACCCAGCTTTACGATGGCATATCCCATTAATATCATTAACATCATCGACAGCATCTGAAAGAACAGCAGTATACTTAATTCCATTTTATTAACCCGACCTTCCCTTATGCATGGCTTCTTACTAACTGCCTGCACGAATTCTTCCTTTTTCTTTGTTCCGGCTCTTGTTTCATCTTTGTTTTTTTCTGCCGATTCTCTTCTTTTGTTGACTTCTATACTTTATATAACATAGCTTAAAACGTCAAGCATTAATGTACAGTAATTATTCAGTTACTGTTCTTCTATCCGGGTTTCACTGGCCAGGTATAATTCAAAAAAGCTCACAAAAAAAGCAGCTTCTATGCTGCTTTTTTCACATTCGTCCTGTATTACTCCTCCGGCTCTTCTGAATCAAGTGCCGCGATTTCGTACTTTTCAAGGATGATCTTTTGGATCTTGTCCCTTGTGTCCGAATTAATTGGATGAGCAATGTCGCGATACTCACCGTCCCCAGCTTTTCTGCTTGGCATAGCGATGAATAAGCCCTTATCACCCTCGATTACCTTGATATCGTGAACCACGAACTCGTTATCAAGCGTAATTGATACCACTGCCTTCATCTTGCCTTCCTTACTTACCTTCCTTACTCGCACGTCTGTAATCTGCATGGTATGGTTCCCCCTTCTGTCATATAAATCGTTAATTGTTAGAAAAGTTTCCGTCATTCCTTGTCTCACTTTTCTTTGTTACTGACTTCTGGAACTTATTTACTGATTATTTGATAGCGTCATTATATCATATAACTTGAAAAATGTGAATAATTTTTACGAAAATATTAGATAAATTTGCAATATTTTTGTGATTTTTGTTAAGCATTATTCCCAATTTTTCCATATCCCTTTGTTTTACCTCAGGTTTTTACATCACTTTTGCACTCTTTCTTCTTAAAAGGAATATAATAGGTATAAATGCTTCCTTCCAGTCGTGGTATATTTATGCACCGAGATTCGATATGAACTAATCATACGAGATTCGATATGAACTAATTTTGTGTTGTAATTTAGGGGAAATGGGCTATAATAAAATGATATAAAATGATATGTAACACCATTAAAATATATAGAATAGGAAGTGTACCATGTACAAAATTGATTTTAATAAACCCTGCCGGATTCACTTCATCGGCATCGGCGGAATTAGTATGAGTGGATTTGCAGAGTACCTACATACCCTAGGTTTTAAGGTAAGTGGTTCTGATGCCCATGAAAGTAATATTACTGATCATCTAACAAAATTAGGAATTGATTTTCACTTAGGCCAGAAGCCTTCTAATATCTCCTCTGATATTGAGGTTGTAGTTTATACAGCAGCTATCTCTGCAGATAACGAAGAATTCCAGGAAGTAAAGCGCAGAGACCTCCCTATGTTAACCCGTGCCGAGATGATTGGCCAGGTAATGCTTAACTTTAATAATGCAGTCGCTGTATCCGGTACTCATGGTAAGACTACAACTACCTCCATACTATCCTCTATCTTTATCGAAGGTAAGTTAGATCCTACGATCTCCGTGGGCGGTATCCTGGATGTAATCGGGGGAAATATCCGTATGGGTAACTCGGAGCATTTTATTACTGAGGCCTGTGAATATACCAACACCTTTCTTCAGTTTAATCCAAAGCGGGGTATCATATTAAATATTGATGAGGATCATCTGGATTTCTTTAAGGATCTGGCAGATATCCGTCATTCCTTCCGGGCTTTTGCAGAGCGCCTTCCAAAGGATGGTCAGTTATATATCAATGGTGAAATAGATCACTATGAAGAAATCACCTCTGGTTTAGAGTGTGAAGTATTCACTTATGGAATTATCGATCCCAAATACAGCAAGTCCGTAGATGCCTCCTATGATTTCGCCGCAGATCATGTGGCCTTTGATGAGAACAGTATCGGAAGCTTTGATTTTTACTACAAAGGGCAATTCATCGAACACATTCAGCTTAATGTGATCGGAATTCATAATATATCCAACTCCCTTCCTGCCATTGGCCTTTCTATGCAGGTGGGTGTTCCAATGGAAGCAATTAAAAAAGCGTTGCTTGGCTTTCACAATTCCAAGCGCCGCTTTGAATATAAAGGTGAAATCGGCGGTGTGACAATCATTGACGATTATGCTCATCACCCAACGGAAGTTACCGCAACCCTACAGGCTGCCAGGAACCGCCCTCACAAAACCCTATGGTGCGTATTCCAGCCCCATACCTATACGAGAACGAGGCAGCATCTGGAGGAGTTCGCACAATCTCTCTCCTTAGCGGATAAAATTGTACTTGCGGATATTTATGCTGCCAGAGAAAAAGATCCCGGAGATATCTCCTCCAAGGATCTGGCCAACCAACTCGAGAAATTAGGTAAGGATGTTCACCATTTTCATTCCTTCGATGACATTGAAAATTTTTTATTAGAAAATTGTATTAACGGCGACTTGTTGATAACTATGGGCGCCGGAGACATAGTTTCCGTGGGAGAAAACCTTCTAGGTCTGTAGTTATCCACATTATCCACAGGATTATCAACAATTTTGTTGATGAATGCTGTGGATATTTTTTTCACAATGTTGGTTCTGAGCAAATGGCTCATTTTCAAGACTCCTATAATTCTTTTCCTAGATTTTACCCGGTTTAACACAAATTTTACATTTTTTCACTATTATCTAATCCACATTATCCACAGTATCCACAATCCTCGTAATCTCCAGACCCCCTTAAAATAGGCTATTTCCAACCGAAACCATGTGTGTTATAATGTGCACGATGAGCAGGTCTTGAATTCCTAAGCTGCTGCAGATTAGCCGGAGGAAGCGCTTTATTCTGCAAGCTTGCTTGCAAGGAGCTTGTTATCCATCCTCTTCTCATCAGGTTTTTAGGTAATTGCGAGACTCATTTGCTGAAGATATTGTATACACAGCAGATACTGTTTTATTATTTCGTAAATGCCTAATCAGGTTTTATTTAGGAGGGAATATATGAACAAAATATCACTACATGCGGAAGGTGTCTCAGATGTCACCATCGTACCCAACAGTTTCATTGACCACTATATGCCGTCTGCAAACGGTGCGTATGTCAAGGTTTACCTTTATCTACTGCGCTGTTTCCTGGGCAATTGTCCTGAAGTAACCATTTCCTCCATCGCTGACCGGCTTGACAACACAGAAAAAGACATCATTCGCGCATTGACCTATTGGGAAAAGCTTAACCTGCTTATTCTGACGCGAAATCTAAATAAAGAAATCACTTCGATAAAATTGGTAGATCTAAACTCCCTCCACAAGGATACGGAGGAAGAGTTCACTCCTCCCATGAATTCCGAGTGGGATTCGGAGCTAGAAGAAGTTGCCGTTACGATACATACAGAGACAAAGCCTGCAACAAGACAAGCCTACTCTGCGGAAAAAATTGCCCAGCTCTCGGATAATGACGAGATCAAATGGGCACTGCACATTGTTGAGATCTATCTGGATCGTCCGTTAAAGCCGATGGATCTTCAATTAATCCTCTACCTATATGAGGAGCTTCATTTCTCAGCTGAACTAATTATGTATTTATATGAATACTGTGTATCAAAGGGAAAGAAGAACGCTTCCTACATTGAAGCGGTAGCGCTTACCTGGGCTGAGGAAGGAATTGATACAGAGGAGAAGGCAAAGGAAGCGGTCTCTGTTTACAATGATCATTTTAATGCCGTAAATAAAGCCTTCGGGCTAAATCGTTCGCCAGGACAGATCGAACGTCAATACATCAGAAAATGGGTGGAAGTATTCTCCTTCCCCGATGATATCATTACCGAGGCCTGTAATCGCACCATACTACGAACCGGTAAGCCTGATTTTAAATACACCGATCGTATCTTAGAAACCTGGTTTAAAAAGAATGCCAAGACCAAAAGTGATATCGCCCGGTTGGATGAGGAATTCTCCAGGGGCAACCGTTCTGTCGAGAATAAGAGTAACGTCACGGCAAAGCCTTCCACCAACAAATTTAACCAATTTCCACAGAGATCCTATACCGCCCAGGATTATGCCGAGCTGGAGAGAAAGTTATTGAATAAAGGCCTTTAAGGACAAGGAGTAAGATAACATGGCTTTAAAAAATGACCAGTACAATCAGATTCTTAGAGAATATGACAGCCGTATGCTTCAAAACAAGCATGCCCTTGATAAACGAAGAGAGGAAGCTTATCAGCAGATTCCTCAGCTTAAGGTAATCGAGGACAAGATTATCTCTCTTTCCGCCGGAAGCGGCAGACTGGCGCTTTTCGGGGATGAAAATGCCTTAAAGGACCTAAGAGAGAAAACAGCGGCACTGAAAGCCCGCCAAATTGATCTGTTAACCAGCCACGGCTTCCCAGAGGATTTTCTAGAGCTGCAATATCATTGCGTTAAGTGCAGAGATACTGGATATATTGGGAATGACAAATGCAGCTGCTTTAAGCAAGCTATCTCTGATTTACTGTACTCCGGCTCCAATATGAAATCAACTCTCGAGAAGGAAAATTTTACCAGCTTCTCCTTCCGTTACTATTCCGACGATTATACCGATGAAACCATTGGGATGTCTCCTCTTACAAATATGCAAAAGGTTGTGGCTAATTGTAAAAATTTTATCCGCCATTTTAACAAAAATCATGATAACCTTCTGTTACTTGGCAATACTGGAGTAGGAAAGACTTTTCTTGCCAATTGTATCGGCAAGGAATTATTAGACCGGGGCTATACCGTGATCTATCTGACTGCCTTTCGCTTATTTGATATTCTGGAGAAGAATAAGTTTGGCAAGGATGAGGATCGGGCATATGCTGCTGCAAATCAATTTGAATATATTTTGGATTGTGATTTACTCATCATTGACGATCTGGGAACGGAGTTGAATAATTCCTTTACCAACTCCCAATTATATCTAATTATAAACGAGAGATTATTAAGACAAAAGTCCACGATCATTTCAACTAATTTATCCTTAACGAATATTAATACCACTTATGGGGAACGTATCTTTTCACGTATTGCAAGCAGCTACTGCGCTCACCGTATTATAGGCGAGGACATTCGTCTACATAAGGCGGTCAACGGATTAAATTCTGGATAAAAGTCGAAAACTGTCTTGACGAACCTATTCATTAAATGGTATAACTTTAGTGGCTTTGAAACAAATTTTATTTATATATACATGGAGGGAAAAATTAATGTCTAAGCACGAGAAGATCGTAGAAACTATTCCAGTAGGACCTCTTGGCATTATTGCCTTAGAAAGCAGTAAGTCCCTGGGACAAAACGTGAATGATTATCTTGTTGAGTGGCGTACATCAAGGGAGAGCGAGCATAAAAGCACCATAGCTTTTTCCGGATACCAGAGAGATTCTTATTTAATTAATGCCTGCTGCCCGAGATTTGGAACAGGAGAAGCAAAGGGTCACATCAAGGAATCTGTTCGTGGAGATGACTTATACCTGTTGGTTGACGTAACGAATTACAGTTTAACTTACTCTGTGTGCGGACATACAAACCATATGTCACCTGATGATCACTATCAGGATTTAAAAAGAATTATCGCAGCCGTTGGCGGTAAAGCCAGAAGAATAACCGTAATCATGCCTTTCTTATATGAAGGCAGACAACATAGACGTTCCTCAAGAGAGTCTCTCGATTGTGCTCTTGCATTACAAGAACTTGTTCAGATGGGTGTTTCCAGTATCATTACCTTTGATGCTCATGATCCCCGTGTACAAAATGCAATCCCTCTAACCAGTTTGGAAACAGTAGCTCCAAATTATCAATTCATCAAAGCATTGCTTCATAACGTGCCTGATATCCATTTTGATTCCGATCACATGATGCTGATCAGCCCGGATGAAGGCGGTATGTCCAGAGCAGTGTATTTCGCCAATGTATTAGGTCTTGATATGGGTATGTTCTATAAGAGACGTGATTATACACGTATTGTTAACGGACGTAATCCAATTGTCGCTCATGAATTCCTGGGTTCCAATATCGAAGGAAAAGATGTACTGATCGTGGATGATATGATTTCTTCCGGTGAAAGTATTTTAGATGTTGCAAAAGAATTAAAGTCAAGAAATGCGGGCAGAATTTTTGTTGCAGCAACCTTCGGTTTATTTACAAATGGCTTTGATAAGCTTGATGAGGCTTACGAGAACGGTTATATTTACCGTGTACTTACTACGAATCTGATCTACCAGACTCCTGAATTATTAACCAAGCCTTGGTACATCAATGTCGATATGAGTAAATATGTTGCTCTGATCATTGATACCCTGAATCATGACGACAGTATCAGCGGCCTGTTAAATCCGGTGAACCGAATTCAGAACATATTAGAAACCTATAAGCAAGGTGCTTACAGTGATAAAGAATAATTGATATAGATACTGAACGATGATATATAAAAAAGCGGGTTGCTCATTCTTATTATGAGTAACCCGTTTTTCTATTGAGAGACTCTTATGCGGTGTTAGGGAACACTGTAAACAAAGAGCTACTTGATTTATACATTTTTCACATTCCGGAGGCCTGGGTGTCTGCGCCTGCTTCCGTCTCAGGCGTTGTACCATTTTCCGAGCCATGATTATCCACTTTTTTCTGATTGTTCGAAGCATCATTACCATTCACATCTTGATTATCTCCATTCACAGGTGCAACAGTTACTGTTGCAGCAGGAACTTTAGTAGCAGGAACACCTGGATTTACTTCCTCTCCATCGTCAGATGGATCGGTTCCCTCATTCCAGCCATCATCCCCATCATCCTCAGGATCCTCAGGACTCTCTGTTACCTCTTCATTCTCGCTGTTTTGAGCTGCCTGAGTCAGGGCTGCCGCTTGTGCCGCCTGAG
>JAEWMZ010000236.1 GCA_023392995.1 Bacillota bacterium | reverse complement strand
TTTATCTGCTTTATTCCTTGGTGACCTATTATTTACCTGGAATAATCTGCTGGCATTAATTCTTGTTTGCAGTGGAATTTATATCGTAAATTCTAACTAACGATCATTCATCCGCAGGTCGCGGGTGTTGGATGTGAAATGCTCTGCATTTCACACTAAGCCCATAAGCCTTTTCACCAGGCCGACCGCAGCCTGTGCATCCTCAGAATAACCATCTGCTCCAATTTCCTCACAGTAGCTTTGGGTTACAACAGCGCCACCAATCATAATCTTTGCC
Organism: Bacillota bacterium; assembly: GCA_023392995.1. Taxonomy (GTDB): domain Bacteria; phylum Bacillota; class Clostridia; order Lachnospirales; family Lachnospiraceae; genus Mobilitalea. The sequence goes on along the minus strand of JAEWMZ010000236.1, from coordinate 14,305 downwards.
GTTAGTCCTTGCTCTTTCGCTTTTATAACTACATTTTTCATCTCCATCATCGTTGTTGTCATGAGAGCTGAGAGAGCAATAATGTCTGCTTTCTCCTCCTTTGCAACCTGGAGAATCTTCTCCGTAGCTACATCCTTTCCCAGATCAATCACACGAAATCCATAGTTTTTCAGCATCAGAGTTACCAGATTCTTGCCTATATCATGGATATCTCCGGCCACTGTAGCAATTACAATTGTTATTCTACTCTTAGAGGAATCCTCTTTTTTCAGCATGGGCTCAAGGTAATCAATCGCCCGCTTCATTACTTCTGCACCGCCAATCAGCTGGGGAAGGAAATAAATCTGGCGGTCATAGAGCTCACCCACCTCATTGATAGCGGGAATTAAGGTTTCCTCAATGATAGAGGCAGGAGAATTCCCTTCCTCCAATACTTGATCCACTAAGGACAGGATGTTTTTCTTATTTCCCTTTACTACAGCGTTGAATACCGCTTGACGATATTCTCCCTTCTGTTCAAAACCGATTCGCTCCGCACCAAGCGTTTGACTATCCGCTTCGCTTTGCTTAGATGCAGTATTTGTTGCTGCCTGAGTTCCCCCGTTCCCTGGGGCAGTTGATGATATGGGTGCCCTTGACGGTCTGGCCGTTACACGGGCAATATACCTCTCGGCAGCATCCTCTTCACCTAACAATAAATCAGCCGCCAGGGCAGAATTCACCAGCATATCCTGGGACGGATTTGCGATTGCCATAGTAAGTCCTGCCTGAATTGCAAAGGCCAAAAAGGTACTATTAACAAATTGACGCTCCGGCAGTCCGAAGGATATGTTGGACAGCCCCACTATCGTTGCAATTCCCAGCTCCTCCTTACAATAGCGGATGGTCTGAATCGCTTCCAATGCCGCATTTTTATTGGCTCCGATCGTATTTACAAGTCCATCAATAATAATGTCCTCTTTTGTTAAACCAAGCTTCAAAGCGCGGTCTAACACTGTACCTATAATCTGTTTTTTCTCTGCCATATCTTTGGGCAGCCCCTGATCGGAAAGGGGCAGCAGAATAAACATCGCACCGTATTTTTTAGCAATGGGAATTAACTTTTCAAATTTTTCTTTTTCTAAGGAAATGGAATTAATCAAGGCTCTTCCCGGATAAATTCTAAGAGCAGCTTCGATTACCGATACATGACTTGAATCAATGCATAAGGGTAACTTGGCTACCTGAAGTACTTCCTGTATCACTTCCAGCATCATTGCCTCTTCATCAATGCCGTTCATTCCCATATTAATATCTAAAATATCAGCACCTAACTCCGCCTGTTCTTCCGCCATCTGGGTCACTAAATCCAGGCTTCCCTCCCGAAGTTCTGCCTGCAGTGCTTTTTTTCCGGTTGGATTAATTCGTTCACCCACAATCATAAATCTTCCATCCAGGGGGATTTCAACCGTATTACGCTCCGTCGTTAGTGCTCTGGTATGCTTCGTACTTACCGGAACCGGTTTTAAGTTCTTCACAGCTTGTACCAGGAGTTCCATATGTCTTGGGGTTGTACCGCAGCACCCTCCAACGATATTTGCTCCGGCTTCCACCAGCTTCACCATCTGAACGGCGAACTCCTCCGCCTTTAATGGAAATACCGTTTCCTTCCCGACCAGCTTCGGAATTCCGGCATTGGGCTTTGCCAGAACAGGAATATAAGCATATTCCTTCATTTCACGGATAATCTTTTCCATTTTATCCGGTCCGGTGGAGCAGTTCACTCCCACAGCAGCGGCTCCCATACTCTGTAATACAAGAATTGCTGTTTTGGGATCTGTACCAAACAGGGTTCTTCCGCTTTCATCAAAGGTAAGAGAGATCATTACCGGCAGCTCACAGATTTCCTTTGCAGCAATTAACGCTGCCCTGCACTCCTGCAGGCTCATCATAGTCTCTACTACAATGAGATCCACTCCTTCTGTAATCATATATCCCAGCTGTTCTTTATAAATATCAATTAAATCCTCGAATTCCATAGTTCCAAGGGGTGCTACCTGTTCCCCGGTCATTGTGATATCCGCGGCAATGTATATGTCTCTCTGGTCATTGTTCGCTTTCCGGTATTCTTCTATTGCCTTCCTGGACAAGCCAACCAGTCCTTTATTCACCTCAGCGATCTGCTTCTCCAACCCATATTCAGCCAGCTTAACTCGGTTAGCCGTAAAGGTTGGGGCAAACAAGATATCCGTCCCGGCCTCTAAAAATTCCTTTTGCAAGCCGATTAGCACCTGTGGATTCTTAAGCATCCAATCCTCTGGGCATACACCTGACGGCATTCCTCGTTCTTGCAGATTCCTTCCTGTAGAACCATCCAAAATAACAATTCTTGATTGGACGAAATCCAAAAATTCCTTCCTTGTCATGCTACTACCTCCTCCACTCTATACCACAAATTATTTTTTCAAAATTTTATCCATAAGACTGACTCGATTAAAAGGCAGCATGAAATAATATCCATCTGCAACCGGCTCCAGTAGCTCCATCATTTCTCTGGCAATCTGCGCACCAACCTGTTCTGCTTCTTCCTTACTCATGCTTGGGCTATACCGATTCACAATTTCTTCAGGAACATGAATTCCGGTGAATTCATTCTTGATAAAGCAAGCATTTCGATAGCTTACTAAAGGCATGATACCGCACAGTATCTTTGTATCCAGTCTTTCTTTTATCTTCTTAATCCGCTCTGCATCCTCTACGGAGTAAATTGGCTGTGTTAAGAAATAAGTGGCTCCGGCAGCCATCTTTTTCTGCATTCGTTCTATTTCCCTTTCCAGGTTGCCCCTGCCCTGATTCAGTGCCCCGCCAAAGTAAAAAGGCTCTGAAGCAAAATGCTCCAGGTTCATCTCCTTTACAAATTCCATCAGCTGTACTGAATTGTAATCGAATACCGCCGTTGTCTTCGCTCTATTTGCACTAGGCACCGGATCTCCGGTTACAATCAGGAGATTTCGGATGCCATGGATATAGGCTCCCAGCAGGCTGGAACGGATCGAGATCATATTACGATCCCGGCAACAGATATGGGGCATTACCTTCAGCCCGGTTTCATGCGCAATTTTAATACTCATTAGAATGGAATCCACCCGGCTTCTGCCCATAGGCGAATCCGCAAAGGTAATCAAATCGGCTCCACTGTTCTTCAAGGTATGGGCACATTCCATCACCCGGTCAATATCAGCATCATAGGGCGGATCAAGTTCAACGGCGATCACCTTCTTGCCGCTCTGGAACAACTGGTAGAATTCATTTTCTTTGCAGGGTTTCACAGCTCCCTCTGTAGTAGGAGCCTTCACTTTTCTGGAAGTAAGTCGTTTTTTATCCTTTATTCTAAGATTTAACGCCTTCATGTATGCCGGAGTGGTTCCGCAGCAGCCTCCGATCATGTCAACGCCCAAATCTGCGATTAATTCCATGTTATCTGTAAAATATTCCGCATTATCCATAAATACCATTCGGTTCTGCATCTGCTCCGGATATCCGGCATTCGGAGCTGCATAAAGGTATTTCTCCTCGGAAAGCACCACATTTTTCAGTATTTGATACATATGACCGGAGCCTACTCCACAATTTAAGCCGCAGGCATCAATATCACTGATCTTCTCAGCTGCTGCCAGTAATCTGGAAGCACTGATTCCTGCCTCGGTATATCCATTCTTGTTAACGGAGAAGCTGGTAAGAATAAACATGTCCGATTTTTTGCCCTTAATATAGGGAAGCAATTGCTCGATATAATGCAGGCTCTGGAAGGTTTCAAAATGAATCCCCTCCAGCCCTTCCTCAATAAACACATCACACATCAGCTTATATTCTTCTAATATCTTCTCTTCAACGGTATTCCCATCCTCCGGGATCGGCCCAATATCTCCCAGTATCCACCGGCTTGCTTTGTCATCACTGGCCAGGTTAGCTTCTTCCAAGGCTCTCTTAGCAATTTGGCAGGCAGCACGCAGCAAGCTCTTTTGCTGTTCCTCCCCCAGCTGTAACACTGTCCGGTTCGCAGCAAAGGTATTGGTTCGGAGAAGACTGGCTCCTGCTTCCAGATATTCTTTATGAATTTGCTTGATGATATCCGGATCTGCTTCATTGGCATATTCTGATATGGCGCCGGGTTTATTCATTAATTCACAGTAATAGGTTCCCATGGAACCATCGGGTATCAATCTATATTTTTTTAAATAATCCTTTAACCTCATTTGACCTCTATTCTGCCCAACGCTATAGGAAGTGCTGTTATGCATTTGTATTCAATTCGAATTTTTTCCTAATTATATCTCATAACCTTTTACATCACAAGCACTTCTTCCTATTTCTTTGTTTTACTCTGTAATCCCTACTAGGCTTGTGCCCTTGAATATGATATAATATGGGCAGATATGGGGTCTGCTGCGGAGGTACGGACGACCTGTTCTAATTCAGTATATATTGAGCAAAGGCTTACATAAATGTATTAGCTGAGCAGTCACTCGTTATATGGGCTTCCTTTCGCATTATATTTATAAGTTTAACTGCATGTATTCTCATTCGCAGATCGATGAAGCTGGCGCCCCACATATGTTATCATTTCGCAAATAGCTATGCTTGACTATAGATAGGAAAGAAGGAATACTATGAAGAGCAATAAATTCGTACCGAAATTAATCACTATTCTATTACCTTTAACCGCTTTATTCCCAATACTTTTTAGAGATCACTTTTTAAACTTGGTGCTTCCATTTCTTCCAAGCTGTTACTTTTATCGTTTCTATCACCTCTATTGTCCCTCCTGTGGTAATACAAGAAGTGTGATTGCTTTATTGCATGGGGATATATTAAGCTCTCTGCGGTATAATATTGTTCCTCTGATTCTTTTCCTCATTATCCTTTTAGCCTACATTGAACTGGCAACCTATAGCTTCGGAACCCAGGTACGCTTACTTCCCAGAAAGCTAAGTTTTTATCTGATCCTGATTGCTTGTCTGATTCTATATTGGATTTTTCGTAATTTTGTGCCGTATCTGACACCATAATATGAATATGAATAAAAATAGCCATTCGACATGGGCTTGGTCAGAATTATACTATGCTCCCTTTCAGTAAACAGCTTTATAATACTGTCTGCCCGAAGGTTAAACATAGTCCTAGACCAAGTTCGCATATAGGATGGCTATTCGTTAAATATGAAATTCGTTAATATGAAATTTATTAATAATATTTGGACTGCATCTCAGTATTAAAGCTATCCCAGAAATCTGGAGAATTAAAAACAGTAACTACTCCAATGAGTGCAATGATTCCAATTAAAATACCCACGGAAGAAAGTACAATTCCTATGATAGCCAAATTCTTATCATCCTTATGTTTATTAATACTAAGAATGCCAAGAACAATACCCACAATAGCTACGATCACAGTGAAATATGGGAAACAACATCCTACAACGCTTATGATACCGCAAACCAATGCAGCAATTGATAAGCCATTATCCTTCTTTCTGTGAGGCTGATATTGTTGATATTGGTTCTGCTGATACTGGGGCTGTTGATACTGGGGCTGATAACCCTGTTGCTGCTGATAGTCTGACTTACCGTTATACTGGGGCTGCTGATACTGGGGATTCTGATATTGCCCCTGATTGTACATCTGATTATTCATCTGATTATTTGACTGATTGTAAGGCTGTTGATTATATTGTCCCTGACTAGATTGATTTTCCAGATTACTTGCATCCGCCTGCTGATAAGGCTGGTTTGGATTTGCCCCAGTCGGATTATTCGCTTGATTGTTAAGCTGATTGTTTTGTTGCTCATTATTCTGCGTATTATTCGATTCGCTTTTATTCTCTCCTTGATTAAAGTCGTCCATTAAGATACCTCCCTCATTCTATTTAACACCAAATTCCACTACTCTATTACACCACTCTATATCCAAATTCAAATCTTTTGTCTGCATTGTATATGGAAAATAAGTATAATGTTAATTTAATCCTAACATAGTTTTATCGTTTCTTCAAGATATTATTAGCTAAATCCTCCCAGCCTTTTCTCCTAATTACTGGCATATTCATAAGTCGCTTCGAGGGTTTGTTTGACTCAAAGTGGGGCGTTTAGCACGGTACAATGCTTATTCGAACACACCTTAGAGTTATTATTCGTATTTACGAATCATTTCATGCACTAAACACTTTATATAGGAAGACGGAGTAAACATAAGTTTCTTGCACTTACGTTTACTCCGAACTTAATTTGGTTATTTATTCTTCTTTGCATTTCAATACTCTTTGCATTTATTATTCTTTGTATCTATATTTTTTGTATTTATATTCTTTGTATTTATATTTTTTTGCATTTGAATAATCTTTGCATTTCATTATTATTTAATCTCAATTCTCTTTGGCTCATCAATTACAGCCTGTTCCTTTGGCAGCATAATCTCAAGAATGCCATTATTATATTCTGCATGAATATTTTCCGCTTTAATTCCTGGGACATGGAAGCTTCTGCAATAAGATTGATAGCGTCTTTCCTGTCTTACATAGTTATCCTTTTTATCACTCTTCTCTTCTTTATGAGAAGCAGATATTGTCAAGATCTCTTTGTCCAGATCAACTCTGATATCTTCCTTCTGGAAGCCAGGCAGCTCTGCCTGCAGCAGATAACTATCATCCTTTTCGATTACATCTGTGCTAAAGTTATCAATTTGATTAAAGCCGTTCCCAAAGAAGTCATGAAAAACTCTGTCAAAAAATAATGGTCCTGTTTGTTCAAACAATGCTGGTCTTAACATAATTACCACTCCTTCTTTTAATTTAATATTTCAATCTTTCTGATATCACAGGAACTTATTTTGTTTATCTGTAATATCTCCTTGCAATATATGTTATACAACATGTATAACATATTTTCAATATACATTTTATAAACAAAATCTAAAAAAACTATAAACAGCCTGCCACCGTAAGAGCCTCACAAAAGGCTTACATAGCCGTAATAATTTCAACACATTTCCCTGTTATACTATGTGTAAGGTAACCGAGCCGGATCTTATTCCACTACATGATCAAAAGAATATCTTTACATCAAGATATGATTCGATTAAAATAGGCTACAGAAATGAGGTTTTTAAGTTGAAAATAATTATACCCGCATATCAGCCCGACACAAGAATGCTAAAGCTAATAAGTGAAATACTAATAAACGAAAAATACGCGATCATCCTTGTCAATGACGGAAGTTCTCAAAAATACAAAGCCCTCTTTGACATAGCCGCAGAGCTTGGGTGCACCGTGCTTCATCACAAAACTAACCAAGGAAAAGGAGCCGCCTTAAAAACGGCGTTTCGCTATCTATTAAATACAAACGAGACAGATGCCTTAATCTGTGCAGATTGCGACGGCCAGCACAAATGGGCGGATATAAAGAAAATTGCCGAATCCATGCCCTTTCATCCCAACTCAATTATACTTGGCAGCCGTAAGTTCGCTGGAAAGATACCACTAAAAAGTATGTTAGGCAATACGATTACCCGCGCTGTCTTTTCCTTGATTACCGGACAAAAGATAAGTGATACTCAGACAGGCTTACGTGGCTTCTCTTCCACTATGCTGCCTTGGTTGGTGCAGTTAGAGGGAAATCGTTATGAATACGAGATGAATCAACTTTTGCAGGCGAAGAAGGCTGGTTTTAACTTTCATTGTATTCCAATTGAAACTATTTATGAAAATAATAACAAAGGCTCTCACTTTAATCCGATCCTTGATTCCATTCGAGTATTAATGCCAATATTAAAATTCAGTATGTCCTCCATCGCCAGCGGTCTAATCGATTTTGCATTTTTGTTTCTATTACAGTCCGCTTTTCAAAATTTGCTGACGGCAGTAGTTGGGGCACGACTGATTAGCTCCATATGCAATTATATGATAAATCAACATTTTGTTTTTCAAACAAAGGCTAACAAGAAAGCATCTGCCCTGGTACAATATTATTTGCTTGTCCTAGCAATTCTTGGTTGTAATTATCTGCTGATCTCCTTTTTAAACAAAGGACTGCAGCTACCGCTTTTCTTAAGTAAAGTATTGACAGAAGGCTTATTATTCTGTCTCAGCTATATTATTCAAAACAAGGTAATATTTCGTAAGAAAAAACCGCAGGTCTTATTGAAATAGCAAACCCAGCACATAATAAAAGTAGTTTTGGGAATCCTAAACTATAGAAATTATAAATTGAGTTTGTGAAAGGTATGGGATAACTATGTCATATGTAGCTCCTGCAGTAAAAGAAAAATTCGAGACTTTATCAGTTGATTTAAAAAATGCAATTTTAGAGAGAAATGTAGAATTGAATAATATTCACGATTTAATTAATGTGCTTGATGCAATTGTGAAAGAAGCAGAGGAAGAAGACAAAAATAATAAGTAAATTCATGTTATTATTTATATATATGTCTTTCCTGCTCCAAAAGGAGCAAAGGAGAAACCTCAGCTCCCGTGTCGGCTGGAACCAAACAATTAATAAAGCAAAAAATCAGCCCTGCATAAGAATAATCATAATCGATTTTCTTTTCAGGGCTGATTTTATGACTCTGTGTGCAAACAAATAGTGGAGGGATCTTTCACCCACTCATTACTACCTCTTGAAAGCTTTTAATGTCTAAATCTATCATTTATATTTTTAAGCTTGCGAATAAGCCTCTCCTTTGATCACATTATTAATAAAGCAATGCAAAGGTTTTCAGACAATCTCTAGGAAAAATTCTTCTGTAATACCTCCTCCAACAGTTCGATCGGCAATGGTTTACTAAACAAGTAGCCTTGTCCAGAATTACAGCTTCCCTTTCTTAAGAAATCCAATTGATCCTGTGTTTCTATTCCTTCTGCCACAACATAGAATTCCAAATCATGTGCCAGCATTAAAATATTCTTAATCAATAGCATATCAACACTATTCTCGTTAATTGCTCGAATAAAGCTCCTGTCCAGCTTTATGATGTTAATCGGAAACATCTTCAAATAATTCAAAGAGGAATAGCCTGTGCCAAAATCATCCAGCGCTATACGGATACCCATATTGCGCAGGCGTTGTAAATGTTCAATTACAATCTCAACATCATCAATATTAGCCGTCTCTGTAATCTCAATCACTACTTTTTCATATTTTACCCCAGCCTGCTGTATTATTTTCTCAATCTCATTAAAGTTAACACTGCTGGTTAAGGTTTTACCCGATAAGTTCACCGACATTTCAAGTTCATGGTAACCTGCCTGTTCCCATTCTTTCTTCTGTTGCAGTGCCTTCTTGATAATCCATCGTTCTAGCTTATAGATTTGCCCCGACTCTTCTGCTAAGGGAATGAACTCCGACGGCGGTATGAATCCTTCCTCCGGATGAATCCAACGAACCAGTGCTTCAACCCCCAATACCTTTCCAGTCTTCAGACAAAACTGAGGCTGATAGTATAATACGAACTGCTCTCCTTCCATACCATATTGGAGATTATTAATCATTTTAATATGATGCGAGTTATTATCATTAATCTCCTTCTGATAGAATTGTATCCGGTTTTTTCCTTCTCTTTTTGCAGAATACATAGCAATATCCGCATTTTTCAGCAAGGTTGTGGAGTCTGTTCCATCATAGGGATAAGCTACAACACCAACACTCATAGATATGTAAAACTGCCTGTTCTCAATCGTCCAGGACTGACTGATTCTCTGCATCAGAGCTTCTAGTTTTAGTAACACATCTTCCTTATTTATTCGTGCAAACAAAATAGCAAATTCATCTCCACCCAGTCTTGCCACAATATGAGGAGAACCTATTTCTGCTTTTAATCTCTCTCCAAAATAATTTAAAAACAAATCGCCAACCTGATGTCCCATGGAATCATTAATATTCTTAAAATTATCAATATCAATATAAGTAATCATAAAGTAATTACCTCGAACATTATGATTAATCTGCTTATTTATTTCATTTTCGAACTGCGCCCGATTTGGCAGTCCCGTTAACACATCGTAATAGGCCATATGTTCGATTTGATCTTCATACCGCTTTCTTTCATTAATATCAACTCCAAAGGAAACAAAATAATGCTTCTCTTTCTCCCACCTGGTGCTCATCATAGTACTATTCCATAGAATATTAATCAAAGAACCATCCTTTGATATCATAGGTATCTCAAAATCCTGAACCTGTTTCTTCTCACGAATATCCTTTAATATTTTACGGATATTCTCTTGATAATCCCGCGGTACCAAGAGTTCAATCCAGTTTCTTCCGTTAAAATCTTCTATGGTATATCCGCACATCTTCTGCGCGAAGGGATTAACACTAATCATACACTCTTCATTGTGTGTAAAAATAAAAACCGGCGCATCACTAATAATACTCTCTGTTAGCTCTTTTTGAAAGTCCAACTCTGTCTTTGCCTTGGTAAGCTCATTATGAGCCATGCTGAGCTTATCGTAGGTACTCTGAGTCTTACTGTTCTCATTTCTCAACAATACAATTCTATCCCGAATCAGAAAAAAGAGCATCAAGGTCGTAATAAAAATAAAAAGCCAGCCCTTATATGTTTGATAATGCTTATAAACTTCAATATTCTGGATGACCAGTTCAAGAATTCGATCCGATAATAAAATCCATAATGCGCCAAAAATCCAGTAAATAGAGGCGATTGTTACCGCCTCATTTTGAAATGCGGGCAGAATTCTTTTCTTTATAGGTACACCCGCTTTATGTAACTTATTTTTTGAAACTGCTTTAAGCATTCTTTTACTCCCATCTATCATAAAACTGTCACTTTGTTCATCTTTGGCGACCAATAACCTGGACAATATTGTCAACCCAGGCTTATAGATTTATTATAAAATACGTGACGAATTTTGTCAATTTATTACTTGTTTTAAGAAATTTTAGGAGATTACTTTTAACGAATTTAGCCTATGATAAATTACGAATTATTTTATCCCGATCAACAAATACTAATAAAACTAATTGCGAAGCAATATAGTTACTGTAATTGTATACACAACATATACTATTTCTTCGCATCAACGCTTCCTTCGGGCTTAGCTTCCGCTTCGAAACAGTATATGTTGTGTATACAATAGCTTTAGCCTCTGAGTTTTGCAATTAACCTATTAATAAAACTACAGAAAGGAGATAATAATTATGAAAAATAGTAAAGCAACACCTTCCAAAGATACCGGTGCTAAAAATAACAATTCTGATAATGATGTAGATTACAAAAACTGCAACTGTACCTCAAGCAATAAGGTAAATTCAAATACTTCAAATAAATCCTATAACAAGGGAACCAAATAGAGAGAAGGTGATTTTATGGATCCCATGCAATATTCATCAACCGTGATACCAGCCTTTGTGCCCTACGGAAGTTTTGCATTCGCAGCAGGTATCTTCTTAAATGATGAAGACCGGAATAGTTACCTGTCCTCCCTTGATTCTGATACTCGAAGCTATATCTTAAATCACCCTGAGGAATTTGGGAGCAGACAAGAGATTGATGATTTTGTCAGTCAGATGCACCGAAGCTAATTTGAAATCGCACTTTTGAAGCTTAATGCTGTATAAAATGTTCTATAATTTTAAGAGAACTTCGGATTTTCAAATCTAACATTTTTAGGCATATGTAAAAACAAAGCTAGCAGATCAATCACTAGACTATCTGTTAGCTTTGTTAATTTCTATTTTTTTTCATGTATGATAGGTAAAAAGCTTATAGTTCCAGTTCTACTTAGTTAAAAACATGTTCTTTTAAGATATAACCCGAACAATACCTTTATCACCATCCACTATAATTTCCTGTCCATCAAGTAATACTTCAGTTGCGTTGCCACACCCTAAAACTGCTGGAATATTATACTCTCTTGCTACAATAGCGCTATGAGATAAAGGACCGCCGGTATCGGATACGACTGCCGCAGCTAAGGCAAATAACGGTGTCCATGAGGGGTCGGTATAACGGCAAACAAGAATATCACCCGGCTGCATTATCTCAAATTCCTGTAAGGTTAAAATCTTTCTTACCCGCCCCCGGCAAAGCCCTTGATTACCGGATACCCCGGTCAATATATTAGGGTTCTCCTGCTTTCCCCCAATAGAAAGACTATTCCATAGTCTCTCATTTTGGATTCGGTTCTCTTTTCTTATCATAACCCTACTTTTATACTCCTGAATTCCGAACGGCAGGGTATATACCTCTTCTAAAGAAAGAAAAAGAATATCCTTTCGCTGTTCAAAGGTTTCCGGAAACCGGCCACTCAGCTCAAATACCATCCTGCGTGCCAGACCATAACACATTTCGATCAGATAAAGACTTTCTTCCCGATTCATATGATACCCTCGTATTTCCTCTATCTGCTTATGCAATTTGATCGCTTTTTTTGCAGAGAAACGATTTGAAATTTTCGCAAGGATTGCCTGATACTTATTGTTTTCTACGTGTATATTTTCAGCTTGCAGCAACGCTTTTATTATAGTGAACAAAGGAGTCAAATCTTCAAACCATGACACGGAGCCAAAGGCACAATAACTGCTGCTGGATTTCCATCCAAATTCATTCAGTAAATTCTGTAGCTTAATCGAAAATTCAGAATAGTTATTGCAAAGTGCTACTATCGCATTATCATCTTCTATTTTCAAATCTAAAATCGCTTCTTTCAACTCACTATGTTCCTGAATATAAGCTGCAAGGTTTCTCAGTGTAACATTCAATTCCCAGGTTTTATAGGGCAGGTCACTTAACAAATCAAATTCATTGATATGCTTATCAACACGGTGCAAGGCCAGATTAAGCAGCTTTGCAACGGCAACCGAAGGAAAGATATTGTATCGAAAGCGAATATAGGCAATCTCTTCCGATAAGTTCATAAGCTCCTTCACTTGCTGAACCAGCGCGGAAACGGACAACATAGAAATATCTTCTGTAAATTTTTCATTTAATACTTTTTTTATCCTGGAAAACCCCTGTTCCGTGTTGAGTGAATTAATGGCATAATCGGTAAACTTGCGAAGCAGTAAAGGAATCTTGATAATCCGGGGAGAAATATGCATCGTACCGGTCGAAAAGGATAGTATACCTTTTTCATCCATATTTAGTTCGCCACCGATAGAAACACCTAATTCATGAAACACTTTAGATTTTGCCTTGTCAATGATTTTACATGGTTCTACATCCAGAGGATAAAGGGGCGTAGGACAATGCTCAATCCAATTATTCAGTACAGCTTTTTGTGATGCGGAAAGCTCCGGCGGTCTTTCCTTTGTTTTATTCAAAGTTGTAATTGGGCGGGACTGTAATAAATATAGCTTACCCTCCGAAATGGCCCATTCGATATCCTGGGGACTGCCATAATGCTGTTCTACTTTTTGACCCATTTCAAAAATTTCAAGTGCCTGTTTTTCACTCAGGCAAAAGCTGTTTTTTTGCTCCAAGGTTGTCTTTCGTTCCTCTATCCCTGTTGTACCATAACAGATCAAAATCTCTTTTTCGCTCAGCTTTTTTTCGATAATACGCCTATGCTTTTTGCTATAGATATAGATATCCGGTGTCACTTTTCCTGAAACAATCGCTTCGCCAAGCCCCCAGGAGGCATTGAGCATCATTTGCTCTGTCTCTTGGCTGACAGGATCAGCGGTAAAAAGAACGCCGGAAACTTCGCTTTCCACCATCTTTTGAATTACGACTGCCAAAGACACTTTGATGGTATCAAAGTTTACTTGTTTTCGATAAGTAACGGCACGTGTCGAATACAAGGATGCAAAGCACTTCTTTATTGCAATGATCAACTGTTCTTTACCAATAACATTAAGATACGTTTCCTGCTGCCCCGCAAAACTTGCTTCCGGCAAATCTTCGGCCGTAGCCGAGGATCGAACCGCAACTCGCATGTTATGCCCAAGATCTGCGTAACATTCTATAATTTCCTTCTCAAGCTCAGCCCAGATCTGCCCAGCGGCTATTTCAGAACGAAGCTTTTCATTGTCTGCGGATAATTGCTCACATTTGTTTCGTTTCATAAATTCGTCAAAGGTAGCTCCTGTAATACAAAAGCCATCCGGTATTGGAAAACCGGCGTTAAACATTTCACCCAGGTTTGCACCTTTCCCTCCGACGATAGAAATATCACCTTTTTTTACCTCTTGAAACTTTTTTATGTATTTCATTGTAAATCCACCTCCCGTCCGAAGCTCACTTCTTCGGTTTGCTAATATGTTCTTAAATCGAAAAGCTGCTAACATCACAATTACACCTGATAGTGCGAGAA
>JAEWMZ010000390.1 GCA_023392995.1 Bacillota bacterium | reverse complement strand
ATTCCGGAGATATCACTCGTATTCTTCGCCATATCCATTCCTCCCATCAGCTACTTTTGCAGCTCTCTTAACCCCAATCTTCATTCAACCAATTACGCAAGAGCTGCGCCACTGCTTCCGGTTTTTCGTCCACAAATTTTTCTATCATCCTTCGAACCTCGGAAACTTCATTAAATTCAATATCTTCAATTGTTTGATTTTCCTTGGTGGTAGCCAACAGCTGCTCAACAGATAACTCCGGTTCCAGCTCTGTAACCTCAACCGGTTTAACGCCCCTAAACACCACAAATCCCAGAAGCGCAATGATTAATACAGCTAATATAATCTGCAGATAATCCGTCAGACTCTTCGCAACCTTGGTTGTAGGTACAAAAATAGGCTGTTCGTAGGCGGTAATCGATATATTCGCTTCCGCAATACCTGTTGCTTTTGAAACCATGGTAATTAAAGATGCCTCCGGGGTAATGGTTGTGGTAGCACTGTTTGCCGCCACATAAGCATCAAAGGTAGTACCATCCAAAGCTCCTTGCGCCTTCAGCTCATCTTCTTTATGAGTCGTCGCTCTCCTCAGCACGATAGAAATCGAGGATTTCTCCGGTACCACGGCACCAACTTCAAATTCTGTATTTGTTTTTCTTTCATTGGGCAAATAATCATATTCCTCCGTCTGCACCGTTCCTGTGTTGGAGGAGGAATCCTTGGTTTCATAGGTGGTCTCATCATTGGAGCTTGTCCCAGGCACACCGCCTGAGGAATTAGCATTTTCCGACTTATAGGTATAGCTGTGACTATATAATCCCTGCTCCTGACCTTCCCCCGGGGTATATTCGGTATATAATTCTGTCACCCTATCCATATTGAAGGTAAGATTCGGCATGATCTCAACATCATCATAGCCGCTCTTAATTAATCCCATATATAGATTGTTAATATATGTATTACGTAATCTTTCTTTAAAATCTTCATTGGAGCTGGCACTGCCGCTATATAAATCATTACCACCCCCATAGAGCAGATTACCAAACTGGTCAGCTACTTTGATCAAGTCCGGCGATTTATTCCCAATTACGGATGCCACTACCTGCGCTATTGTCTCTGCTGTCTTTGGCTTAAAATCATCGTTAATTGTCAGGATTACACTGGCACTAGTATCCTTCACGTCCGCCAGTATAGAATCGCTGCCTTCTGTGGGAAGATAATAAACCTCCGCATCCTCCACGCCTTCCATCTTCATAATACTATTGCGTAATTGATTCTGAAAATAGAGATTCAGCTTTAGTGTACGATCCGCATTTGTTGTACTTAAGCTATTGTCAAGAAGCTTATCCACGGATAACCCAGTTGAGGGCATATCGTTATCTGCCAGTAAAAATGTAGCATCCGTCAACCGGTTCTCATCAACAGAGATGGTCTGCTTATCACCAGCTACTTTATATGCAATCCCCTGACCTTTCAGTAACTCCGTAATTTTACTTGCATCACCAACGGTATCCGCCGTAACTAACTTCTCATACACAGTACGTTGCATCAGAAAAATAAGCAGCGCAAAAGCGAAAATAACAATACAGGTAACGCTGATAATCAGTGTCTTCTGCTTGCTTGTATATTTATTCCATATATTCAATAAATTCTTTAAAATTTGCCTAGCTCTATCAGCCATCACCTATGCTCCTATGCGTATATTTATTATTCCACTTAGAACTGCAGGTTCATAATCTCTTTGTAGGCATCCATCACATTATTACGTACGGCAACCGTATATTGCAAAGCATAATTCGCTTTTTGCTGCGCTACCTGCAGATCAGTGGTGCTGTCCGTTAACCCGAGTGCATAGGAAGTTTCCGCTTCTTCTGCTGCGTTGGTATAATCATTCGTTTGCTTTACTAGATTAAGCGCAGATTGGAAGATATCCTCGAATGCGGCATTTTTGTTTTCAGATGTTTTTGCTGCTGAATCGATTCCATATTTGCTAAGGTTGTTTAAACTATTAACTGAAGCGATATTCATATCTATTTCCTTGCCTTTCCTAATCAAAGTCCGACACTGGATGCATCGGTTCGTGTATAACAACTGATACCTGCTACTTATTCCAATTATCTAAAGCAAAATGAACTGGTTCAAGTATTATAGCTGCTGCTTATTTACCAATTTCTAAGCCCTTTAGCGCCATGCTCTTTGTGGCATTAAAAGCTGTCACATTCGCCTCGTAGGCACGAGAGGCATCAATCATATCGGTCATTTCCTGAACCGTATTCACATTTGGATAAGACACATATCCATCCTCATCTGCGTCCGGATGGGAGGGGTCATAAACCTTGCGCAGTTCGCTTTTTGTATCCTCTGCAATCTGTGTAACTTTAACACCATCACCTGTGGTGCCAGCCGTATATTGAAGTATATTCCCAAAAGAACTCATATCCTTTTCAGCGAATACAACTGTCTTTCTTCTATATACATTGCCGTTCTCATCGCGCGTTGTATTCACATTGGCAATATTTTGAGATATGATATCCAATCTTAATCTCTGTGCCGACATACCGCTTGCACTGATATTCATTCCGCCCAATACTGACATTTATACTTCCTCCTATGTCTTTTATCTTAACCCTTCATATCTTATGTAGTTTGAGATATCTACTGTGATTTGAAAAACCTACTTTATTCGATATGATGTATTAATTTTGTATCATTATCTGACTATCTTAATCCCATTCTTGTTTTCACAGATTTGCCTGCTCTTATCTGGACGCAAGCACTGTCTTAATTCTGCTAAACTCCTGGGTCATCGAATCCAAAAGAGCCTGATAACGGATTTGATTTTCTGCCAGCTTAGCAGATTCCGTATCAACATCCACATTATTGCCATCCAACCGATAGCTTAAGGAAGCATCATCTGTATATACCGTAGCCTCCAGCTGCTTTCTATCCGCTTTTGCCACTCTGGAATCCAGTGAGCCGTCACCTAATAAAGCTGATTGCAAATAGGATTGAAATTGCACATCCTTCCTTTTATATCCAGGCGTATCTACATTCGCCAAATTATTCGCTAGAATTTCATTCCGCTTCCAGCTCGCATTCGCTGCTTTATTTAACACATTGATGTAATTAAATGCATTAGAACCTATCATTTCTACACTCCTTTCCACCATATAAACATTATAATAAATATTAAAAAAAACACAAGATATATTTGCAAATTTAGTAGAATAATACTATACCTTGTGGAATTATGTACATAGTTTCAAAAATTGCTCACAATCTCTTAGCAATTTATTATTCAAATTGTCGAACAAATTCTCTTTTTGAAGCTCATTTTTTATCAATAAATAATATGTCGAATATTATCACATTTAGTATATTATTTCTAAAAAAAAACTGATAGTTCAGCACAAAAAAAGGACCCATGAGGAATTACTCCCACAAATCCTTTTGCTTGATCAAATCCATTTATTAATCATTATTCATATTCTGCAATTCTTCAAATACCACATCATTTAATACTCTGATATAGGTTCCCTTCATACCGGAGGAACGAGATTCGATAACACCAGCACTTTCAAACTTTCTAAGGGCATTTACAATCACTGATCTTGTAATTCCTACTCGATCCGCTATTTTACTAGCAACCAATATTCCTTCGTTCCCTTTTAATTCTTCAAAGATATGAGTAATGGCTTCCAACTCAGAGAATGATAAGGTACTAATGGCTGATTTTACAATTTGAACTTTTCTATTTTCTTCTGCGCTCTCTTCATTTACCGAACGCATCATTTCAAGACCTACGACTGTTGTACCATATTCGCTGAGGATGATATCATCCAGAGTATATTGTGGTCCGTTCTTATAAAGGAATAACGTTCCCAACCGTTCACCTGCGATATCAATCGGAGTAATAATCGCTTGATACGTATCAACATTATCAAATTCAAAACCAAGCGTTCTCAGATTAACATTTTCTTTTGTTGATAAGATATTTAAAAGTCTCTCATTCAACAACGTATCAATGTGTCTGCCAACCACATCTTTAATTAATTCATTAATTTCATTAATATCAGTGCGGTTCTTAACACCGAGCACCTTCCCCTTTCTGCTTATTACCAAAACATTGGATGCCAGTATCTCACTCAGAACAACACAGATGTCATTAAAAACCACCTTATGCGAATTATTATTATGCAGCAGGTTGTTAATCTTTCTTGTTTTATCCAATAACTGTACGCTCATTGCTATATATCCTCCCAGCTTTCTATGCTCCCAATTTATCCTCCCAATGTTTGTGGCATTACCACCAACTCAGAAGTGGTTAATACATTCAGAAAGTGATCCTAATTGTACTACTTTTTGATTTTATCATAAATGAATCCCAAAAACAATATCTATCTCTTTATTTTGACACACATTTATTGAAAATATTTCAGTTTTTTATCCAATTTTACATATTTATCGATACAAATGATACCATTATTTCAAATTACTGGTTACGAACCCGCAGCTTGCATCATCACAAACCAGCTTGTTTCCCTTTTCCAGCATAATTCCGCCACAATTTACACATCTGATTTGAGACGGCTTTTGCCAGGTCATAAACTCGCAATCCGGATTGTTGATACAGCCGTAATATCTTCTGCCTTTTTTCGTTTTTCTGATGACGATATCACTGCCGCAAAGTGGACATTCCACTCCTATCTTTTCAAGATAGGGCTTTGTATTTTTACAATCCGGAAATCCTGGACATGCAAGAAACTTTCCATGGGGGCCATATTTCACTACCATGTTTCTTCCGCATAAATCACAAACTTCTTCGGTAACCTCATCTTCAATTTGAATCTTATCCAACTCTACCTGGGCATTATTCACAGCTTCATTCAAATCCGGATAAAAATTCTTAACCACAGTCTTCCAGCTAACCGTCCCATCCTCTACACAATCTAACAGCGACTCTAAGTTGGCAGTAAAGTTTTCATCCACAATGCTCGGGAAAGCCACCTTCATAATACGATTGACCGCTTCTCCCAATTCTGTTACATAAAGATTTTTATTCTCCTTTGCAACATATCTTCTTACGATAATCGTAGTTATGGTAGGTGCATAGGTACTGGGTCTTCCAATTCCCAGTTCTTCTAAAGTCTTTACCAGTGAGGCCTCCGTATAATGTGCCGGCGGCTGAGTGAAATGCTGAGCATGCTTTAATTTTGATAACGCAAGGACATCACCCGTCTCCAAACCATCAAAAACATTGGCATTCTCCACCTCTTCCTCCTCCGGTGTATAGACGCTCATAAAGCCTTCAAATACAACCTTGGAAGCGGCTGAGGTAAAACGAAACTCCTTGGCGCTGATCTTTACCGAAATAGTCTCATAAATTGCATGCTGCATTCTGCTGGCAACAAATCTCTTCCATATTAATTGATACAGACGGAATTGATCTCTGCTTAATGATTCCTTAATATCATTGGGTGTAAATTCGATATAGGTAGGGCGGATTGCTTCATGGGCATCCTGTATCTTCTTTCCAGTGCGTCCCTGGTTCTCTTCTACTGCAACAAATTCCTGCCCATAATTATCTCGGATATACTCTTTAGCCGCTTTATCTGCTTCATCACTGATTCGGATGGAATCGGTACGCAGATAGGTAATGAGTCCGACGGTTCCATGCCCTTTGATATCTACACCTTCGTATAATTGCTGCGCCAGCTGCATGGTTTTCTGAGTGGAATAATTCAGTGTCTTGGCTGATTCCTGCTGCAAAGTACTAGTGGTAAAGGGGAGCGGTGCTTTTCTGATACGTTCACTCTTCTTAACATCATTTACAATAAAATCCGCGCCTTCCAGCTGCTGAAGAATTTCATTCATCTCTGCTTCACTGCGAATCTCTTTCTTTGATCCGTTCAGCTTTGCTACCATCGGCTTCTTCTTGCCCTTCAGCTCAAATTCAGCATCCAGTGTCCAATATTCCTCCGGAACAAAAGCATTGATCTCATCTTCTCTGTCACAGATAATTCTCAGTGCTACCGATTGCACTCTGCCTGCACTTAAGCCCCGCTTCACTTTATTCCAAAGCAATGGACTAATGAGATAACCCACCATACGATCTAGTGCTCTTCTTGCCTGCTGCGCATTCACAAGATCCATATCGATCTCTCTGGCCTGTTTAATTGACGTTTTCACCGCATTTTTAGTAATTTCATTAAAAGTGATACGGCTGGCGTCCTTATCCGCTAAGTTTAACGCCTGTACCAAATGCCAGGAAATTGCTTCTCCCTCACGGTCAGGGTCAGTTGCAAGATATACTTTATCCGCTTTTTTAACCTCTTTACGAAGCTTCGCAAGTAAATCCCCTTTTCCCCTAATTGTAATATATTTGGGCTCAAAGTCATTATTTATATCTATTCCTAATTGGCTCTTCGGCAAATCTCTAACATGACCATTGGATGCCATTACTTCAAAATTAGCTCCTAAAAATTTCTTAATCGTCTTTGCTTTAGCCGGTGATTCTACGATTACAAGATGTTTTGGCATTCTATAAACCTCGTTTCTATTCAACTACTATATAATAATTTCTCATGATCTGCTTTATA
>JAEWMZ010000361.1 GCA_023392995.1 Bacillota bacterium | reverse complement strand
CGTACTTTGATCTACGATTTTAGTACCCGCCATAGTAGATGTCTATCTGTCTATGTAAGCGTTAAGTTATATCCCGCAAAGTCACCTTTGTAATAACATCCCACAAAATTGCCTTTTGTAATGGCTTCTTGCATATGAGCCTATTTTCCGGTTCGCACTTCCATCGGTTTTTTCCCGGTGATCTTTTTAAATACAATGTAAAAATAATTATAATTTGAATACCCCACCTTATTGCATAATTCCGTGCCTTTTAGATTCGTGGTCATCAGCAGCTCTTTTGCTTTTTCAACCCGATACATATTGAGATAATCATTAAAGCTGTTCCCTGTTTCTTTCTTAAAGATTCTGCCCAAATAAGCCACATTCACATGGTTGTTATCCGCAAGGTATTGAAGGGAGAGATTAACATCACAGTAATAATCCCTGACACATTCAATGGCATCCACAACTATTTTACTGTAATTTAACTTGCTGGACTTAATATACTCCTGCTTTGCATTTAAAATAACCGCGATCAGAAACTCTTTCATTTTGTGCAGTGAGGTGATCTCAGAAAGCTTTTTTAAGATCGATTCCTTTTGTAAATTCACCTTGTCAAGTTCGATCATGGGGACTGACTGCAAAAAACGGAATGCATAGATCACCATTTCCAAGGCACTGTTTTTTAATACATAGGGATTTGCGAAGGCCTCTTTATCTTCAAATTTATCAAAGATTTCAGATATATACGCTTCCACTTCATCTTGATTTCCCTCCTGAAGCAGCTCTTCGATTTTTTCAGAGTTAATCATGACTAAGGCGGTTTTCCGCTCAAAGTATTGCTTTATTTCATTGGCAAACAGAGTATTCCCTTCTTCAAATACGAACTGATACTGCAAGGTATCTAAGGCTTCTCCATATGCTTTATGTAGATACCGGTAAGACTCAACTGCGCCGCTTACCGAGATAATGATGTGAATATTCAATTGCTCGAGAGCGAATTTCACTACCTCCTTCAGTAACTCTTCCACCCCTAAGGTTACTTCCGTTTCACTTATTTCTTTAAAAATAATCGCTATTTTCCCAGTAACATCGATAAAAACAATACCCTTATTTCTCTTTTCAATCGCATCCTCGCAATACGCGAAAAGCATTTGTACCTTATCACGTAAAACACCCGCCTCTAAATTATCTTCATAGACCTTAATGATTCCCGCTGCCAGGTATCCGGTGCCAAAGTTCAGCTTAAAAAGCTCCAGTTTATCCGTAAGCTCCATCGGTGAAATTGTGTAATGCACCATTCGGTTCAGTACATTGTATTTGGCCAGGCTTATGTTATCAATATGGTTCAATCCCAAATGATTGCCATCCTCGAAGCTATCAAGCATCTCCTCGATAATCTGAATAATATCTGCCTTTCCCGCAGGTTTTAGCAGATAATCCACGGCTCCGTATTTCATCGCCTTTCGAACCAAAGAGAAATCCTCGTATCCGCTGAGAACCACAGCCTTCGTATCCAAGTCCCTCTTTTTTAATTCAAACAGTAATTCCAATCCATTCATGACAGGCATCTTGATATCCGTTAACACAATATGAGGTTCTAATTGTTCGATCAAGGCCAATGCCTGCTCCCCATTACCGGCTTCGGCACATATCTCAATGCCATACTCTTTCCAGTTCAGCATTCGCTTTAATCCTTCGCGGATTTGCGTCTCATCATCTACGATTAACAATCTATACAAGTGAACTCATCTCCTCTTTTGACATAACCGGAATACAGACCTTGACTGCTGTTCCCATATTCTCAATGCTTCGAATTTGCAGCCCATACTCATCTCCAAAGAGCAACAGCAATCTTTGATTTACATTTTGTATTCCAATGCTCTCAAATTCATCCTGGGATTCATTTGTTTGCAGCTTATCACAGATCTCATGCAGTTTTTCTTCCGACATTCCCTTGCCGTTATCAAAAATAGTGAGTTCAAGGTTATTGTCCTTTTTTCTTGCACTGATGCCAACTAATTTATCCCGGTCTAAATTATCAAGCGCATGTTTAATCACATTCTCCACAATCGGCTGAAGAATTAATTTTGGCACCGCATAGTTCATATACCGCTCCTCAATATCAATATTGATCTCAAGCCGTTGATTATAGCGGTAGGATTGCAGTACCAGGTAGTTCTTTATGTACTCAATTTCCTGATCCAGATATACGATCTTCTCCTTCGTACGGCTGCTCCAACGAAACAGATGTCCTAAGATGGCAATCATTTCGGCCGTATCTTCCGCATTTTGCTCCAGAGCCTTTGCTTTAATGCTTTCTAAGGTATTATATAGAAAATGCGGATCAATCTGAGTCTGAAGTGCATTGATCTCAGCATTCTTTCTCTGTATTTCAGATACATATACCTGCTTAATATAGGTGTTCAATTTTTCACACATTTTATTGAAGGATTCACTCAATATGCCAATCTCATCTTGGGATTCAATCGGAATTTTCATGCGAAAATCACCCTGCTGTACCTTCTCCATAGAGTTGAGTAGTACCTTTACTTTCTTATTAAATACATAATAGATCACAGAGCTAAAGATTAAAGTAACAAAAATAGAAAATACTAAAATCATAATAATTTGATTACGAATGGAGCTAATCTCAGAAAACAGGATCTTTTCGGATAACACATATTCGATACGCAGCCCTGAGGTTCCCACATTCTTCGTGCTTCGATACACATCCCTTGCATTTACCGCACTCTCATCATAAATCTTGTTGCATTTACTGCGTTCGTTACAATAGATTACCTCCTCCTGCTCATTGATCAGCAGCAGCTCTCCCTTGCTATCTCCTGCTGCCATATCGAGGATCGTATCAATATTCACCAGAGGAAGGTTCATGATATAGATACCTACCATCATTTTTTTCGGGTACAAGGTAGCATCATATATTTTCCCTACAAAGGATACCACCGTTTCCCTTTTCTTCAGACTATAATCCGAGGGGTCATCATAAAAAATCATGGTGCTGTCATCATTCTTTAAGAAGGCCTTAATTTTATCCCTCTTGCTAAAATCATAGCTGGGCTTTACATCAAAACTGGAATTGCGTGTATAGGAGTAGACATTCCCTTGTTCGGATACCAGTATCATATCGCTAATATTAGCATCCGCATAACTAATCCCGGAGAAAAATATCTGTATGTCAGAGATGTTGTTATAATCGTAGGCTTCTGTTTTATCCGCACTCACCTTGCTTAAAATCTGAGAGATATTTCCATTATGGATATAGATTCCAAGACTGTAAATCCGGTTATATTCCTCCTGCATAAAATCTGCCAGCTTCTCCACCTTTGTTTCGCCTAACGCAATTTCCTTCTCCTTCAATATCCCGGTAAACCGATCCGTAACGAACAAAGCAACAAAAACAAGGGTAGTGATAAGAATGAACTCAAAAATAATAGTAATCTTTAAAAATATACTGAGGTTTTTATATCGGTCAGCTAATTTACAAATACTATTCTTCAAAATTATCGCCCCTTGTTTTGCGTATTTATTTACTATGTATATTGATGAATCTTGCGTTTGTGTATCGTAATCTTACGTATGTTCTACCAATTATAAGAATTTGACTATTCGTTCAAACTTTTACGAACATTTCAATCGCAGTAGAATAGCAATGGCTTCATATTCTTTCATATCCTTTAATACCAAACCGTGATCCTCTCTGATTACTTGATGCTCACTACTCTCATACACCTCCAAAATCTCATAGTCCGAAGCGATTGGTATTGTCACTTCCTCTTGGCTTTCAAAGGAATGAACCACCAGATAAGCCCGATTTGCTTCCACTTCTTTTCTTAGAATCCCCTGCCAGCCTTTGAGCACCCGGTAGCTATCCTGCTTTGTTCCATAAAATTCTGTTGTTCCATTCTGTAGGATGGAGGATATTTTTTTATAGAATGCCATTCCTTTTTCTATCATACCCCATTGAGACTCTGTAAGTTTATCCACATCCCCGGAAAGACACATTACCCCGAGGAAGGTACCTGACATGGAATAGCAAATTCTCTGCAAGGAATCCTCTTTTCGCATAACTGCCCATATCTGGCTCTTCTGAGGCGGAATCACCCTGTGCATATTTGCTGCAATCACCGGAATTTCTAATTGCTCATGGGCATCCGAAAAGGATACCATATCTCCCAGCGATACCATGGAAGGCTCCGAACGATGTCCTCCGGAGGAGCAGATTTCAAGGATAATATCCGGTATCTCACTCCGTATCTTTTCAAAAAAGCGTTTTGTTCCTTCAATGGTTTCATACAGTCCCTGTCCAAAGCTCTCCGCACCGTCACAACCGATTCCGATGGTCTCATTATAGTCGATTTTGATATATTCAAACTGATATTTCTTTAATAAGTGAATGATTTTTTCTGATAGGTAATTCTGTGTCCAGGGATCTCTCATATCCCAAAAATATCTGCTGCCTGCCTTAATTAGCTTTTGATTCTTTGTCAGCAAATGCTCCTGATAGAGCTGCAACGCATTCGCATCCTGTCCGACTACCTCTGCCTCAAACCATAAGCCGGGCTTTAACCCCGCCGCCTTTATTTCTTTCACCGTGGCATCCAAACCATAGGGGAATAACCGTTCTGATATATCCCAGTCCCCCATGTTGTTCTCCCAGCCCTTTTTTAAATCAGCATGCCAGCCGGCATCGATGACAAAATAATCGAACCCTTTGTCTCCGATGGTCTGTAAAAGACTGCATATCTTATCATGGGACGGTTCTCCCCAGGTAGTGCAGAATTCATTCAAGATAATGGGCAGTTGACTGTTAAATTTGTTCGAAATCTCCGGTGTCTCCTGCAGCTTTGTCAATCGCTGGCAGGTACGGTCAAAATCCTCCCCGCTCACGGTCAATAATACCTCGGGTGTCTCAAAGCGTTCCTCCGGATTTAATGCTTTGCACCAATGTCCGAAATCATAATCTGCAATCCCCCCGGAGATACATAGATTCTCATCTCTGCGATAAACCTCTAGCTGCCAGGATGAGCTGCAGCTTAATTGTGCCGCCCAAATCACCTTATGTTTTTTATCTTCGACGGCTACAAAGGGGAAGTATTTTCTGACCGGCATAGAGCCAATTTGTCCAAACTTCTCACTGTAGGCACCGTGCCTGGACCAAGTTGGCTCCAGCAGCAGTTCTTCCGCGGTACTGGTCTCCACCCTGCCTTCCGTACTCCATTTACTGCGAATCCTGTGAATGAGCAAGCTGTCTGTTGCCTCTCCCATTTCAAAAGGAGTCAGCATGCCCAGAGAAAAAGAGGATAACATGTTAAGGGTTATCAATTCATCTCCCCGATTCTCAGCGGTGGTCTTCACGGTAATTCCTTTGCTTCCTTCTTCATATCTCACCTGATGATAGAAGAATACATTCCTTTTATTTTTTAAGGTTGATCTAACGATCGTACTCTTATTGTCCTTTATTATTTCCTGATCTACATATTGAAGCTCTGCTGTAGACTCTGAATTTCGAAAGGTATGCCCATTTGCGAATCCATAAGGCGCCGCATCCCCTTCTATCATAAGCTGAACCAGAGAATCGATGTTCCCTTCCTTTTCCCATTGAACCAATTCCGTCATATCGGAAGGAATCAACAGCATCTCTATCTGCTTTTCCTCATCAATTATATAAAAAAGTGTCATGTCTGTAAAGTTAAATAACGACAGTATTTTTTTCATTCTACTTCAGTCTCCTATCCTGCTGCCGCCAGATGATATGCAAATAACATTCCCTGGCCTATCTTGCCCGTATCATTTCATTTCTTCCTATTTTCATCAACCCTTTAATGCTCCGGAGGTTAATCCCGAGATAAACTGCTTTTGAGCGCAGATGTATAATATAGCAATTGGCAGAGTTGCCAATAACACATACGCAAATACCGAGCCCCAATCGGAAGCATGGGGTCCAATGGCGGTGTAAATTCCTACTGTAATTGTCTTGATCTGTCCGATTAATAATGGAGTCAGAAAGTCATTCCACATGGACAATCCGATGAAAATCGCCACGGTAGCCGTACATGGCTTCACCAGAGGCATGATAATTTGAAAATAAATCGTAAATTGCCCAGCATTATCCATAATAGCTGCTTCCTCCAGCTCCGGTGTAATCGTACCGATAAACCCGGTAAACATAAACACCGAAAAGGAAATGCTGCCAGATACAAACACAAAGATTAGGGTGACTAAATTTGTTGGTATCGCTAGTTTATTAAACATTGTAACGAGCGGCACATATACAATGACATAGGGAACCATCAAACCAAACAGGAAATAAACATAGAGATATTTCGATAGTCTGCTCTTCACCCTTGCCAGATAATAAGCTGCCATAGAGGATACAATGATACACAGTATCGCACCAAAAACAGTAATTAGGATAGAATTCATATACATCTGCCCAACCTTAATATTTGGATTGGTAAACGCGTTCTTCAGATTCTCCAGTGTTGGGGGAATCGGTATTGTCATTGGTGATGCTGCGATTTTATCTGTTGCTTTGAATACATTCACTACCGTAATGTATAGAGGGATTGCACAGACAGCAGCCAATAGAATTAATACACATTTTAATAGAAAATTACTAAGTCTTGTTCTTTTATTTTTTATTTTATCCATTTCATCCTCCCTGCTGCCGAAACTTAAGCAACCCGGCAGCATATCACTATGCAGATTAAAACCCTTTTGATGTTTCAGCTACTTTGCTGCTCTATTTGTTATTCTCAGCTGAATCACCGTAATTAAGGCTATCATGAGGAATAAAAAGACTGCGATTGCAGAGGAATAACCCAGCATATTGTTACCAAAGGCCTGTGTCACAATATTATAAGTGACAGTTTCCGTGGAATACCCCGGTCCTCCGTTGGTGATAACTCTTACAATATCATACTGCTTCATTTCAGTCATAATACTCATAACAACGCTGATGGTTATCCCAGGAATAATCATCGGCAGCGTGATAAATCGAAACTTTTGCCATCTGCTCCCGCCATCCACAGTACAAGCCTCATAAAGCTCCTCCGGAACCGTTTGGATGGATGCTAAATAGATTACCATGTGAAAGCCCAGGATTCTCCAGATTTCTATGATGCATATGCTTCTGATGGCATTTTTTGCATTACCGATAAAATCGGCAACCAAATAATC
>JAEWMZ010000329.1 GCA_023392995.1 Bacillota bacterium | reverse complement strand
TTCATTACTCACCCTGGATTAATGTGGTCTTTGCCTTTACCGGAATTGGCTGGGCAGCGATTAATGTGAATTCCTATCCGATGGTAGTGGAGATGTGCAAGGGCTCGGATATCGGCAAATATACAGGGATGTACTATACCTTTTCCATGGCGGCTCAGATATTAACACCAATTGTATCCGGTGCGTTATTGGAGTATGTTTCCTATCGCACGCTGTTTCCATATGCAATTATTTTTTCCGCAGCCTCCTTGTGTACAATGCTGGCAGTGAAGCATGGAGATTCAAAGCCTCCTAAGAAACAGGATGTTATGGAGAATTTTGATACAGCGGACTAGAGAGAGGGGCGTTTCATATGTTATGGGAGATTTTACTGATTATCCTGTGTGTGATTGCTGTATTATATTTTCTGGCGATCATGCCGAAGTTGCGGCGTGATCCAAAAAGTGACCAGTTAAACGGCTGGTTGTATGCTCATCGTGGTCTACATGATAATCAATCAGCAGCACCGGAGAAGTCCTTAAAGGCTTTTCAAAATGCCGTGGACCTGGGTTACGGAATTGAATTGGATGTACAGCTGACGAAGGATCTGGTTGCAGTTGTACTGCATGATTATCATTTAAAACGAGCCTGCGGGGTGGATGTCAAGGTTTCCGACCATACCTATGAGGAGCTGCAGGCCTTTAAGCTTTTTAAATCCAGTGAGAAAATTCCGACCTTACAGGAGGTTCTTGCATTAGTAGGAGGAAGAGTTCCTTTGATCATAGAGCTGAAGATCCCCTGGACAGCAGGGGCCTTATGTACCATTGTTTCTGAACTATTAAGAGATTACCAGGGCTTATATTGTATCGAATCCTTTAATCCCTTCGGGTTGATCTGGTACAGACGACATCAGCCAGAGGTGCTTCGAGGTCAACTGTCAACCGATTTTATCAAGGAAAAGGTGGCGGGAAATAAGCTGCAATACTTTTTGTTAAAGCATTTATTATTGAATTTTTTAACCAAGCCGGATTTTATCGCGTATCATCATGTTTATAAAACAGGGCTGTCCTTTACAATCTGTAGAAAGCTGTTCCATATTAAGACAGCGGCTTGGACGATACAATCCCAGGAGGAGCTGGAGCGCTGCAAGGACTATTATGAGCTTTTTATATTTGACAGCTTTATTCCCAAGCTGAGAGATGGGAATGAGATGAGGTATAAAGAGAACTAATAAATAAGAGATATAAAAATATGAAAATGAAGCACCAGTCGTATAAAAAGGATTAAGATTTCTCACTGGAACACCGTGAAACCTTAATCCTTTTTTATTATGCTTATATCGCTTATATTTGCTGTATAAGAATAGTATCTTTGGAGATGATTTACTTCATAAGAAGAAAAAAGGACGTGAAGGAATGATAAGATTTGTTTTGATTAGTTTATTTGAGTCCCTGTGGTGTCTGTCCAACTTGATTGTTAAGCCTAGAAGGTTAAACTATCAAAAGGGTTTGCAGCGAGAGTTCAGTAGCAGAAATATCGATGCTGAGGCTTATCATAAACGAAAGAAAAAATATTTTAAGATCACATCGGATTATGGCTATAAGCTCTCCTGTGAGTTTATTGAAGGAGAGGAGCTTGTAGAGAAAAAAATAGTGATTTTTTGTCATGGCTTTGGTTATGCCAGGTATGGCTGTATTAAATATATTGATTTTTTTCTGAAAATGGGATACTCAGTTTTAATGTATGATCATCGTAATCATGGCGAAAGCGGAAAGGCACATACCTCCATGGGGTTTTATGAACGATATGATTTGGTGAGGGTTGTGGACTGGTGTTATGAAACCTTTGGTGCCGATTGTAAGGTCATTACACACGGTGAGTCCATGGGAGCTGCAACCGTACTATTGCATCTTGGTATTGACAGCAGAGTAAAATGTGCCATAGCTGATTGTGCCTATTCTGACCTGACTGAGCTGTTAAGGCATCAGATGAAGCAGTTTTATCATCTTCCGGGCTGTCTGATTCCGGTGGTCAGTCATCTGACCTACCTGCGTGCGGGGTTTTACTACCGGCAGGTATCTCCGATCATGGCTGTAAGAAAGACAGAGACGCCCATATTGTTTATTCACGGGAAGATTGATAATATGGTGCCCTGTCAGATGTCCAGGAAGATGTATTATGTAAAAAAGGACAAGAAGGCAATTTATTTGGTAGCAAAGGCACGTCATGCGGCCAGCTATCTTACCAATAAAGAGGGCTATGAGAAGCGGGTAGAGGATTTTTTGAAAAAATACGTTAAGTGAGATTTTGAAAAAGTAGGTTAAGTGAGATTTAAAAAAAGTACATCAAGTGAGATTTTTAGAAATACATCAAGAGTGATTTTTCAAGAAGTATGTCAAGTGGCGAAAGGAACTTAAAAATTAATGAATGAGGTGGAACTAGTGAAGAAGAGCTCGTCAATAAACACCTATTTCTTATACAGTATTACATTTTTGCTTTTATTACCAATTGTGTATTTTCCATTTATTCTGGAAGGGAAATCCTTTGTGTGGCATATCGATGGATTATATCAGCATTACCCCATTCTTCAGCATTATGGAAGGATATTAAGAGGAGTGCTAACCGGAGATGGCTTTCCCATGGTCGACTATCAGCTTGGGTTAGGCTTTGATACGATTACAACCCTTCATTATTATGCGTTGGGTGATCCAATTGCCTTGCTCACAATATTTATGACACCGGAAAATGGTCCGGTAATCTATAATGGAATGGTATTGCTTCGGTTATATCTTGCCGGGATTAGTTATATTTTATTTTGCGGCTGTTTTGGAAAGAAAGGTCTTCCGGTCAGTCTTGGTGCTTTATTGTATACTTTTTGCGGCTATGGGCTTTTTGCAGGGCCAAGGCATCCCTATTTTCTAAATCCAATGATTTATCTGCCGCTTATTTTACTTGGGCTGGAACGGATACTGAAAAAAAAGAAGCCTTACTTGCTTATCCTTATGATCTTTATTAGTACGATCAGTAATTTTTATTTTTTTTATATGCTATCGGTTATTGCCGTAATCTATGTAATATTTCGTTACTGTTATGTTTATTCTAAAAGGGAGAAGAAGGTTCTTTGGGGATTATTCGTAACAGGCTTTCGAACAGGAGTGCCTTATTTGCTGGGAGTAGCGATGGCCTCTTTTGTTTTTATACCCATGGTATATGCATTTATGCAGAATGGCAGGATGAATAGCAAGCCGGAACTGGCTGTTGGATGGCTTCATTATGACAAGGAGTATTACATTTCTCTTGTACAGGCTATGTTTGTACCTGGAGTTAAGGCTGGTTATTGGATTTTATTTTCATTCTCATCTGTGGCTATAGTAAGTATCGCCATTTTATTTTCGAATAAAAAATATCGTCAGCTGCAGCTTGTATTTTTATTATGCTTTGGGGGGCTGATGATACCTGGTTTTGGTTATTTGATGAATGGCTTTGCATATCTGGCAAATCGATGGGTATTCTTAATCAGCTTTCTGATCGCGCTGACCTTCACCTTTACCTATGAAAGGTTATTTCATTTGGAATGGAAGGAAGTGCTGCTGCTGTTGGGTTTTCTTATCCTATATGGGGGCTTTGCCTTTTACCTACCCTCGGAACAAACTGTAAAGTATGAATTTTTTATTATTTTGGTGGTAATTGCTTTTGTTCTCTTCGCACAAAGCAGATGGTGTCCGTCCAGAGCGTTACAAAGCCTTATGATCTATGGGTTGGTTGTTTTCACCCTGGGCTTTAATGGCTATTTGCTGTATTCCGATCGGTACATCAATTACGCGAGCCAATTTATCGATCAAGATAAGGTGAACTCTTATTCAGAAGCCGGTGGCTTATCTATGATCGCTGAAATAAAGGATAATTCCTTTTACCGAATTGAAAGCTATGGTGATACTATACTGAATGACTCGGTCAGAACTGGCTTTCGAGAGGCGGCTGCTTATTATAGCGTTATGAGTGGCAATATTACAACTTATTTCAAGGACTTGGAATTATTAAACCAAAGATCGGCTTTTCGCTTTGATGATTTGGAGCGCCGCACGATACTCGATGAACTGGAGAATGTCAAATACTTTGTAACTACCAGAAAAAATGCAGCTCCCTTTGGTTATCAACTGATACAACAGATCACAAAGGAGAAGGTTAACTATTATCTTTATGAAAATCAATACTTCTTACCCCTGGGCTATTGCTATAGCACCTATTTGCCGGAAGAAGAGTATCAGAAGCTGTCTCCGCTGGAAAAGCAATCAACCTTGCTGCGTGCCGTAATTCTGAAAGAAGACAATGCTTACGCTGATAAGTTAGATAGTAATACTCAGCTTGGAGTAGAGAAATTAGACTTTAAGCTTCGCCCTGATAAAAATGTTCTGATCAAGGATGGCAGAATACTGATAAAACAAGAAGGGGCAAAGCTGGTTTTGGAGTTCAAAAGTAATCCGGGGACAGAAACCTATATCAGATTTGATAATTTAAGAATAGGAGGCAGTGAGGACAAGGTAATTACCTTCAAGGTAAAAGGGAAGAAGAGTGCAGCCGAAAAAGTGGTTGTCAGAAACAAATATAACGCTTATTACTTTGGTCAGAAGAATTATCTTGTCAATCTGGGATTTTGCAAGAACGGAGAGACAAAAGCTACTATTACGTTTAAAGCGCTGGATACCATTTATTATGACAAGCTAGAAGTTTATAGTCTGGATATGAATTATTACAAGGAGCAGGCAGCTGTATTAGGTAGTAATGTTCTGAGGGAGGTAACGCTCGGCCGTAATACAGTTCAAGGTGAGATTGACTTGAAGCAACAGGGGATTATGGTTTTTAGCATTCCCTACAGCAGTGGCTGGAAGGCGTATGTGGATGGCAAAAGCGCAGACCTTCTGGAAGGTAATATTAAAAATCTTGCCCTTCCCTTACCGGAAGGAAAGCATCAGATTTTACTAAAATATGAGACTCCATATTTACGGCTGGGATGCTTGGTTTCTGTAATTGCCGTTTTTATTTTCGTGAGTGTCATTCTTTATAACAAAGGTTATAACAGGAGAACAAAATAAGGGATAGAACAAAATAATGATAGAACAAAAAAATGATAGAACAAAATAATGATAGAACAAAATAATGATAGAACAAAATAAGGGATAGAAACAAAATAAGGGATAGAACAAAATAAAGGACAGAACAAAATAAAGGGTAGAACAAAATAAAGGACAGAACAAAATAAAGGACAGAACAAAATAAAGGGTAGTAGAAAAATAAGGGATAGAACAAAATAAAGGTAGAACTATAGTAGAAAGAGTGAGCTAAGGTGGAAAAAATATCGGTGATAGTTCCATGCTTTAATGAACAGGAAGCATTGCCACTGTTCTATAATGAGATTTGTAAGGTGGCAGAAGCATTAAACCAATTGGACTTTGAATTTGTATTTGTCAATGATGGCTCTGAGGATAGCACCAGTGATATCTTGAAACAGATGAATGAAAAGGATCCCAGGGCACATTATATCTCATTTTCTAGGAATTTTGGAAAAGAGGCAGCAATCTATGCCGGTTTGAGAAAATCCCAGGGAGAATATGTTGTGCTAATGGATGTGGATCTTCAAGATCCCCCGGCATTAATTTATGATATGTATGAGAGCATTAAAAAAGAAGGCTTTGATTGTGTTGCAACCAGAAGAGTGAACAGAGAGGGAGAACCGAAGATCCGATCCTTTTTTGCAAAATGCTTTTACAGGCTGATGAATAAAATATCCAGCACAGAATTCGTGGATGGAGCAAGAGATTACCGCATGATGAAACGTCAGATGGTGGATGCGGTGCTGGAAATGTCAGAATACAATCGTTTTTCGAAAGGAATCTTCAGCTGGGTCGGCTTTCGTGTGAAGTGGCTGGAATATGTCAATGAACAGCGGGTGGCTGGAGAAACCAAATGGTCTTTCTGGAAATTATTCCTTTATTCTCTGGATGGAATTATCGCCTTCTCAACAATACCACTTTCCATCGCGTCCTATATTGGTATCTTGTTCTGCCTAGTTGCATTCGTACTCATCGTATTCATTATAGCGAAAACCATGATTTGGGGAGATCCTACCTCCGGCTGGCCATCGCTCATCTGTATTATCAGTCTCATCGGTGGCTTACAGATGCTTTGTATCGGGGTGCTTGGGCATTATCTTTCCAGAACCTATCTGGAGTCAAAAAAGAGACCCATCTATATTGTGCGGGAAGAAAAATGAGATGAAGTGTAAAGAGGTAGAGGATGCTTAAGAGCTTATATATTCGATATAAA
Source organism: Bacillota bacterium (assembly GCA_023392995.1). GTDB lineage: Bacteria > Bacillota > Clostridia > Lachnospirales > Lachnospiraceae > Mobilitalea. The sequence continues at coordinate 381 of JAEWMZ010000329.1, read as the reverse complement.
GATATCATTTTATTTGTATTCTTTGGTGGCTGCACTACGTTAGTAAATGTAGTGTCTTATTTCATCTGCTCAAGAATATATCACTTGAGTGTAACAGCTAGTACAATCGCAGCCTGGACACTGGCCGTAATGTTTGCATATGTAACCAATAGAAAATACGTATTTAAGAGTGAAAATACGACTGTGAAATCCATTACCATAGAATTTGGAGCTTTCCTTAGCAGCAGATTATTAACAGGATTGCTAGATCTTACGATGATGTATGTTTTTGTAAAGCTGCTAAGTCAAAACGACATGTTGATCAAGCTGATTTCTAATATCATTATTGTAATCTGCAATTACTTATTGAGCAGATTAATGGTTTTTAAACAGCATGAAAAA
>JAEWMZ010000314.1 GCA_023392995.1 Bacillota bacterium | reverse complement strand
AGCTAATATAGGACCTAATATATAGGGAATAAAATAATATATCATGGTATAATAGAGCATGATTATTAGCCTATAATGTAATAGAGCATAATGCGTGGAGCGTAAGAAAAAGCTTTCTATCTATTCCAAGGATTACAGATATCAACTGGGCTTATTCGCCTAAGTGAGATATCTGTTTTTTTACATATTTCCCTATCGTTCGATATATTATGTGATAATTTGTATTTATAGATTGATTTCTATATGCCTCTTATATTATTATGTCTATATACATTGATGTACTGCATGCTAAGATAAAACGCCACTTGATAGGATGGGAGAGCACTGGTGATGAAGACAAAGAAAAAGAAGAACATAATTGCTATAGGCGGTTGCTTTATTACAACTTTATTGCTTCAGATTTACAGTATAGAATTAGTACACGTGAGTATTTTGTTTCCAATAGGATTAGGATTACTAGCTCTAATTATAGGGTATTTTTTTATGGATGCAATTCGTCAATATGTTGAGCAGGATCGAATGGATGATAAATTTTATTTGGATCATGCTATAGGCCATGAATCAGAGAAATGGCAGGAGTGTTATACTGAGCTGCTGAATATGCAAAAGGCTACTTATACGGCAACTAAGAAAAATACAGAATATCAGCTAAAGCAATTTGAAGAGGTTTTATTAAGATTAGAGGCTTTGGAAAAAAATCAGGCTGCCAGCTTAAATAAGATAATAGAGCTTCAAACAAAAGCGCTTGAGGGCCAGAAAAAGGCTCTTAATATTGAGATTAACCATAGCAAGGAAAATGTAAACAAGATAATGGAGCGCCTCCAGGAGGAGCCAAAACAGGATGTATCAAGTCTTCAGTTTGAAAAGCTTTTGTCTTTGGAGGAAAACAACCAGAAGCTGTTTCAGGATCAATTAAACAGACTCGTAGAGATTAAAGATCACTTGGAAGTCGTTGAAAAAGTAATTACCCAGGCTCCGGCACCTCAAAGGGTTTTTATTGATGATTACTATCAGGAAGAGCCGGTAGCAAGTGATGAGCAGTTAACTTCCGGTATGTTTGGCCTGGAGGAGGAAGCTTCAAAAGAAGAGGAAGATTTTGAGGATAAACTCGAAGAAACCTTTGCTGGTATCTATGAGGATACCTTCGAGGGTATAAGCCAAAAAGCACTTGAGGTAACACAGGAGGAAATTTTGGAGGGCGTAGAGGAGAGTTCGTTCAACGAAATACAAGAGGCACCTTTCAAGCATACCTTTATGGAGAATTATTTACAAGACAGTAATTCTCTGGAGGATACCACGATGGGAATAGAGGTAATGGACAGTGACTTAACGAATGAATTTGATTCCTCCATGTCATATGAGACAAAAGAAAATGCCTCAGAGGCAGACCAGATCTTGGAGGATCTGGAGCTTGAGGCAGCAGTGGCACTAAATGAGGATGCTTCTGACGCAACGGTTTTACCGATCTATGATGATCCAAATAAAGCATTAACAGCAGATGAAATTGCTAAGCTATTCGCTTCCTTTGGTCAATAGATACATTATAAATCCAAATAGTCATCATCCCGGTAAGCTTTTCTGTTGGCGCGTTTGTGGTAGTAGGCTTTCCTTCTCCTAAGACGTGGGCGTTCAACGAAGATATAATATAAAACAACAGCTAAAATCAATAAACCTGCAGCTATGCCAACGATAATAATAAGCGGCCTTCCTGACTTATCGGAAGGACTTGTTACGGAAGGGGCAACTGTGGGTTTTTCTTCTTTGTCCTGAATCAGCACTAAGGAATTGGTGCTCTTATATAAAATATTAGCACCACCGACATATTTTCCGTTATAGGTGTAGGAGATTTTACCGATCACCTTGTTTCCGAGCTGAGGGCCTGTAGAAGGTGTTTCCTTTGCAGCATCGGTGGATGAGTAAAAGGTGACCTCTTTCTTCGCATCTTGAAAGGAGGCCGAATTCGGGAGGATTAAATACCCATTCTTATCGATGGAGATAGGAGGTACATCACTTAATAAGGCATTATATTTCGTAAACATAGGAGACTCGGTAATCGTCTCGGAGGATTCCAAATCATTAATCGGATAAATAGAGAAATTGTCAAAACCATAATCAAATAGTTTCTTCGTATCCGTATATTGATGTTCATTGCTGTCATCACGCATAACAACACAGATCAGCTCCAAATCTCCCCGCTTGGCAACAGAAACCAAGGTATACTTTGCAACTGATGTGTAACCGGTTTTACCGCCGTTACAATCATCATAGTGATAATCCTGCCCTAATACAAAACGATGATGATTTTTTAAATAACGGGTTTCAGACTGAATATTGGTTGGTGGAATCTGATAAGTCCTTGTATTAAAAATCTTGCGGAAGGTGGGATTTTTCATGGCTTCTCTTGTGATTAAGGCCATATCATAAGGAGTGGTATAATGGTTCTCATCCTGTAGGCCATGGGGATTCATAAAATTAGTATTAACACAGCCAAGGCTCTTCGCACGATCATTCATCATCTTTGCAAAGGCTGGAATGGATCCGGCCACATGCTCTGCCACAGCATACGTAACTTCATTGGCAGATTCAAGAAGAATCGCGTATAAGCACTGCTGCATGGTCAATTGTTCACCTACATCAATTCCAATGCGGCTACTGTCTAAATCAACATCATAAATCGCATTTTTGGAAAAGGTCACAATTTCTCCCATAGAAGAGTTCTCGATTGCTAAAAGAGCGGTCATAATCTTTGTAATACTCGCAGGATAATATGCCTTCTGGGCATTTTTTTCATATAAGACTAACCCAGTAGAGGCTTCCATGACAATTGCCCCTTCTGCATAGACATTAGGCCCGTCAGGCCAGGATGCAGAGGTAGTGTTGGAAGCTTTGGATGAGTTATTTTTTTGTGCAGCAAGGGCATTTGCTGACGGTGATATGGTACTAAATAAAGTTATAGCTATAATAAAAAAAGCAAAGATACGCTGCTTCATATAATCCTCCTAAATAAACAGATAAAACATGAGTGCTGGCATTGCCAGGCAGTTCCTACATCATAATGGAAAGCTCACTGGAAAGTAATCTATATTTCCCTAGAACAGCTTGTTCGCATGTTCCATTTTACTATAGGTGGTAGGTGATGTAAACATAAAAATGGAAGTAAATATGAAGCTTTCTTTCGCCTTTCCTAGACAAAATCAGCGTTTTGGCAGGTTGATATCGAATTGAAGCCCAGTACATGGTTATTTATGAAACTTTTAAATGCGTGAGGCGTCTGTGATGAATTGACGAAACCAAGGGGAGACTTTATAATAGGAAGAGGCCAAAAGGGCAAATAGGGGAGCTGTAAAAGAAATTGGTACAAGCTGTCAGGGATAGCTTGAATAAGGCTTTCCAAGGATCAGAAGTAGAAGGTCTAAAAATCAGATAAGGAAGATGAATAGTTAGAGAATTAGATGATTCGATTGGTGCTGCCATAAGCAGCGGAATGAGAGGTAAATATGAGATTAAGGAATATAAAGGGTTCCAGAGAAGTAGTAGCGGCGCATGCGTATGTGGTGCAAGAACCAGAGACATTAAAGGGGAAATGGAACACACTCTTTGGAAATGATCATCCGATCCATGCAGAGATTGGAATGGGCAAGGGAAAGTTCATCATGCAGCTGGCAGCAAGAAATCCTCAGATTAATTATATAGGCATCGAGAAATATTCCAGTGTGCTTTTACGGGCCTTAGAAAAGCGGGATGAGGTGGAGCTGCCGAATCTATATTTTATACGCTTTGATGCAGAGTATATCAATGATATCTTTGCACCGGAGGAGCTTTCCGGAATTTATCTCAACTTTTCCGATCCATGGCCGAAGGATCGCCATGCAAGAAGACGTCTCACCTCCAGAGAGTTTTTGGCTCGTTATGATAAGTGCCTTAAGAAGGAGGGAGAGGTTATTTTTAAGACCGATAATCGTCCTTTGTTCGAATTTTCCTTGGAGGAAGTGAAGGAGGCAGGCTGGGAGCTAAAGGATGTGACCTTTGACTTGCATCATAGTGAGTTTGCGCAGGGGAATGTAATGACGGAGTATGAGGAGCGGTTCTCGGCCCTTGGAAACCCGATTCATAAGCTAATTGCGTATCGTAATTAGTTAAAAAGAGAAATGAGTGGGACGAAAAGCCTTCCTGAATCATATGATAATAAAAAGGTCTGGAAGGTGAAGATTCATGAAAAGTAGTTGGAAAAGCAAAGTAGCTAAGGCAACTGGTGCAAACCGCGACCTGGATCGTAAGTTTATGCGGCTGAAAGCATCCTGGGATGAAGTGGATGGTATACTTAGCAAATCTGTGAAAAAGAAGAGAAAGAAGTAAAACTTCTTGTAATAAACGGCCTTCTGTTGTAATATTTCCTTGTAACACACATAAAAGTGGTATCTTTCGAGATACTATAAACAATCGGATAAAATGGGTTATCAAAGGTAATATAATTGAGCCCAGCTTAGAATGGAGGAAAACAGATGGCTCTTCAATTTACAGATGCAAATTTTCAAAAGGAAGTATTAGAGTCGAATATTCCTGTGTTAGTAGATTTTTATGCTGACTGGTGCGGTCCTTGTAAAATGGTTGCTCCTATTGTATCAGAATTAGCAGAGGAATATGAAGGAGTATTCAAAATTGGTAAAATAAATGTGGATGATAATCCAGAAACAGCTCAGAATTACCGTGTTATGTCAATTCCTACCTTAATCGTATTTAAGAATGGAGCTGCGGTAGAAACAGTTGTGGGTGCTGTTCCAAAGAAATCAATACTGGATAAATTAGAAGCACATAAATAACTTGCTGGAGAAAAAAGTAATTCTTTGTATCGGCATAGGTGAAAAAGCCCTGTTTATAGGGCTTTTTCATAGCTAAAGTATAAAATGTGTATAATTTTAAAAAAAATAAAAAAAATGCTTGCAATTTGTTTCTAGATTGTATATAATAATTTTTGCGTTCAGGAAATAAAAAAAAACGCAAAACAAACAAGAATATGCGCTTCTAGCTCAGTTGGTAGAGCACCTGACTCTTAATCAGGGTGTCCAGGGTTCGAGCCCCTGGAGGCGCACTTGCAAAGTATCGGTTTGACAGACGTAGGAGCTGTTGGGTCGGTGCTTTTTTCTTGCCTTGATTTATAGTGGACAAGTAAAAAGAGGCGACTAGCGCCAATAACCAAATATTTGATGTGCTCGTTTAACTTCGTCTAAAATTAATTCGTTGTTTTTTTGGACTTTCTTAACTTCTCTTTTATTATCCTTTACATCGTTTTCGAGATTAGATATTCTGTCTTCGAGATTGGTTATGTTCTGTTTAATTTCGGTTAACATATTTAATATTAATTCATCATTATTCATGATACCTACCTCCATTTACATTATTTTACCATAGTCTGATATTATATAAAACAAGAATTTATACTACTAGTATCATTTTTGACTATGTAATGATTGATCTTACGAACCCTTATGCTCGATTGATATAGCGCAAAGCTGAGATACAGGCCATAATACTTAATTTGAACATAATGAATAAAAAGAGGGAGCATGCCATACTGAATTTATGTGTACATAAGTTAATACTCATAAAATGCTGTATTACCATGAAATAGGAGAGTTCATTCTATCGTAATTGAATTGACTTTCTATTATGTATAAGAGCAGGAGACATCCTTCAATCATAGAAGAATATCTCCTGCTCTATCTATTTAATATTCTTTACCAACAGATACCACATCTGCGCCTGCGACGGCAGCAGCATCTGCTACGATGGCAGCCACATCTGCCACAACGACAGGAACGTCCACAGAAACCACACATAAGCATTCTCCTTTACAAAAATAAATTAATTTACACTTTATTATATGATTTTATATGGATTATCGTGTCTAATATTATCAAATAAGACAGAGAAATGTAGATTCGTGTATAGATAAACGAAAAAGGCTACAAGAACTGACAAAAATCAAGCAATTATGACGCAGCTGAATATATTAATAGTATCTGTACTGATTGCTTCTAAACTTGGATCTGCAGGGGTGAATTTACTCAGAGTAAGGAGCGATAGGTTACAGAAGGGATGAAATAACAAGGAGGATGCACTATGAAAACAGGAACCAAAGGAATACAGCTAATAGAAAAGTATGAAGGCTGTCGATTAGAGGCTTACAAATGCCCTGCCGGAGTGTGGACAATTGGAATAGGACACACCGGCACAGTGCAAGGGAAAAAGGTAAAGGAAGGAATGAAGATCACGTACTCCCATGCGATTAAGATATTAAATACAGACCTTAGAAAATTTGAAGCATTTGTAAATCAGTATGTACAGGTTAAGGTTACGCAGAATCAATTCGATGCATTGGTTTCCTTTTGCTTTAATGTTGGACCGGGAAATCTAAAAAAATCCACTCTTTTGAAAAAGTTGAACCAAAAGGATTATGAAGGAGCTTCCACGGAATTCTTAAAATGGAATAAAGGTGATGTGGATGGCAACGGAAAGCTGGTGGTTATCTCAGGACTGACAAAACGCAGACATGCCGAACAGAAATTATTTAACACGAAGTAACTTATGATTCCGAAGTAACCCCAAAAAAGTCTTTCATGATGTATCAATCCCCCGGTTATTGCAGGTATATTGACCGGGGGATAGGGTATTAAAGATCTCGATAAAGCCATTGATTCTCAGCTACATACAGATCAGCAGCTTGTGTATCATAAAGATTCGTTTCACTTAATAAGGGTACATCGCATTTACTGCAAATTGGTTTATTTGAGTTATAGATGATGGTATCACAATAGATGCATTGAGTTTCTTTAAATATAAACCTATGAATATCTTGACGATAAAAGTGCTGATATACCTTACGGTCGATATCAGTCATACCGTAGGTTTTAACACTATAGAGCCATTTCTCATAAAATTCCTTTGCATACTTGGCACACTCCAAAGATATGTTAAATAGGTTGGCGATCTCACGTATGTTGGTAAGCTTAGAGAAATGCAAGGCGACGGAAGGACATAAGATGTTGCTGGAAAATAAATTGGCTTCCGTCTCACTGTCTGTATTTAATTCAATGTGGCCCAGCTCATGCATGAGTGAAAAACGAATTCTGCGCGGGGACTTTTTATCATTATAGTAAATGGTATTTCCAATGGTACAGGAATCGGGACTGAGTTCCAGGCAGGCCTGGTATTTACTTTCAGAGAGCTGGGAGTATTTCTTACAGGTAAAGCCTTTTTGCTCCAGCAGCTGAAAGCAGTCAAAGGGAAGTGCTGTCACATTGCATTGTTCATAGATTAATACAGTGGTGTATTTAATTTTGTCATAATCCATATCCTAGTCCTCATCATCTGATAATATAATCTTAGCCAGTTTCATTTTTTCCTGGGGCGTTAAGCTATTTTTGCCACGGGTATAGATTTTTATCATATCATCATAGGTTGGTAACAGCTCTGGCTTCTTATTCTCCAGCAAATCAGAGCTCTGAACTCCCAGCCAGGCAGAGATCAGTTGAACTTTGTCCATACGGGGCAGCTTTTGCCCGGTACACCAATTGGATACAGTGGAGGAACTCACATTAATAAAATCGACCAAATCTTTTTGTGTCTTATTTCGTTCCTCTAATAAACGGGTTAGATTTTTCGAAAAAACCTTTCTTATTTCGTCTTCTGACATAGCAATACCTGCCTTTCACTAGGATTATAGCACGTTTGTTCACTTTCTGCAAGCTGAAAGAGAGCTATAAATGCCAATTTTTGAAAAATAACTGTAAGTTTAAGCTTGACAACTTTCTAAAAGCGAGTATAATAGGAATATAATTACAAAGAACATATGTTCTGAATGGAGGACAAGCTGTTATATAGGATAATCATATCAATAATAAAAGTCCAATGATAAAAAGGCAAGATAATACAGTCTCTTAGAAACAGAGTACAGACCGTGAAAAGCTCATTCATCAAAAAATATGAGGTGGCATACTGGGATGTATTTTTGATCAATAGAACGAATCTACATCGGAAATTGCGCCTTGTCCACCCCAAAGTGGAGTATTAAGCCCGGCGCAAACAGCGATCAGAAGTACCTTAGAATAAATAGTTTGGCGGAAGTTATAAGGAAAAGAAGCAGATAGACAATAGAAGTGTTATGAGAAGGAAAGGAAGTAAATAATGGGAGAAATTTTTAAGATATATTTTTTGTAGCTGAGCTATCTAAAAGAGAGTTTACAAGAGAAGAATTATCAAAATATTCGCTGAAAGAGAAAAACGGTAATGTGGATTGGAGAAAAGATTGAGTTAAGAAGGTAGGGGGTTATTTGGGAAACGGAAAAAAAGATTTTTTGGATGAATGATATCTGAGGTAGACCGAGTTTGATATAAAAAAAGAATAAGGAGGAAGTTAAATGACAGAAAACGATTTAAGTCAATATAGAGCTATTCAAAAAGAAATTGAGGATCTTAGCTTAAGAATTAAAAAATATGAGGATATGGGAACACCTATGGTTTCTGACAGGGTAAGAGGCTCCTCGAAGCATTTTCCCTACATAGAAAAGTATTACTATGTGTCGGGTGTAGATACAGAAGCAAATAATAAGCGGAAAAAGCTTATATCGGCATTACAGAGAAAACGCAGTGATAAAGTAGAGGAGCTGTTGCGGATGGAGAATGAGATTCATGATTACATTTATACCATTCCAGATAGCGAGGTGAGACAGATATTTGTATTCCGTTATATTGATGGGCTATCACAGGAGGAAATCGGGGATCGGCTGCATATGGATCGGAGCGGTGTTTCCAGGAGAATAACAAAGTATTTGGGAATGGAGAAGATCAGTAGGTAAGAGGATTTAATAATATTAATATAGGGAAGAACTCTAAAGGGATGATTAAGCTTAAGAATTCTTTTAGAGTTCTTCTTTTTTCATTGGTTTTATACTTTGATTGGATAAGAAGAACATAAGCTTTACGTAGTAGAATTGCAAGTAGTTCAATTTTATAAAGGATTGTGTAAAGAATTGTGTAAAGCATGATTATGAAAGGGCTTGATAATATTATTATATTAGCAGGCAGTATGGTATTGAGGATATAAGTTAGAAGGATCACGATTTTATGAGTAGGTAACAAGGCTTGGAATAAGTAGGGTGCGTCAGTGAGCAAGAAGTAATTCTATATCGAAGGACATAATTCTAATGCAAAATGAAATGCTTAAGTAATACTTTTCAAAAAAATCGTATTATCTGTTAGCTTCACACAAAACACGAAGAAAGCTGCTATAATAGTATTATGAAAAAGATTAAAGAATTCTAGAAAGGTAATGAAGTGTTAAAAGCAGTAGGGTTTATATGATTCATTAAATCTTGATTTTATTACTTGGGGTAAGCATTCACGCTAGCGGGCATTGGCCGTTAGGTTGTTTGGGTATCAGGAAGTGGAGGGATCAACAATTCAGACTAACTGAAATTCGACTTCTAGAATGTCAAGTGCCGTATGTGAAGTGTTTTACAGTTCAGACTAACTGACATTCGATTTCAAGAATGATGAGTGCTGGAAGTAAATTATTTTTAGCATTCACACTAATCACAAAGAAACCTGCTATAATAGTAATATGAAGAAATATCAAAACTAATAGTATGAAGAACTATCAAAACTAATAGATCGTAAAGAGTTAATCAAGAAGCTATTACAGAACTCTCTTAAGCATTAGAAAAATTTACTGCTTAAGAAGGCTCTGTAGTAGCTTCTTCTTTCTATGGTTTGGATATGGTTGGTTGTGTTTTTAAAAAACACGGGGAAGTAATCATGAGATAATTCAGGGGTGGGCATATGATTACAAATAAGTGAAAGAGCATATAAGGAGGTAATATACCAGGGAATTCTCAGATCATTCACTGGATGATCTAAGATTTATATAAATTATCATTCCAGGTCTTTTTACCGGCTTGCAGACGTAAAAGAACAAGCCGGATTCTGTATTGTGAGAAGGAACACTCGTAAACACCGTAGATATAGAAGGGAGAGATTCGTTTGGAGTATACAAAGCTATTGGAAGAGCAAGGGTTATCAGAAGAGCAGATAAAGACAATTGTTAACGCAATGAGAAAGAACAGGATATTTATTACGCAGGAAGAGAAGATCGAAGAGAGATATCAAAAGATGAAGCAACAAAGAGATCTCTTAAAAAAGAAGCTTGAGCTTACGGAAAACGTAATCGAGAATGCACAGAGCATGCTGCAAGTGAAAGAGGAGCTTCAGCAGCTTCATTGCTACTATGAAGATAAAATGAATTCCTTGAAGCAGGAGTATGAAGAAAAAATTATCAGCATTAAGATTGACGAGGCAATTAAGACTTTATTTGTAAAGACCAAGTACCCCGACCTGTTGGCAGCAAAGTTTGATAAAACGAAGGTCACTTTCGATTCAGAAGGAAATGTAATTGGGATAGAGGAGCAGTTAAGTGTTTTAAAGAGGGAATATAAGGAGCTATTTATTGATTCCAACTGCACTGGCAAAGAGAAGGATAGTACAACTGCTTGCATTAATTTAATAGTGCAAACTGATCTACCTTTCAGGAGCTTCCAAGAGAAAGTAGTTTAAGCGAAGGCAGTAAAAGAAAGAAGGAGGTTGATAGGAGAGTCTTCAACCTCTTTCTTTACCTGCGGGTGTAGTAATACAGCATATTTCGAGAGTACATTATAGTGGAAAAAGGCTGTGAAAAGCTGCTTCTAAAATTTTATTTATTACATGATAGAAGTAAAGCTGTGCAGAAATAGAAAAATGTCAGCAGGAGAAGTTATTTATAGAAGTAATTCAATGAGGGAAGGAAGTGAGTATGAAGCATGATCAGTGATGTTAAAGCAGCAATTATCAGTAAGCTTATGGAACTATATCCTACAGGTTACGGGATATATGATGAAATAGTGCCTGAGGCGGTTGCAAAGCCATATTTTCTAATATCCGTAACAAACCAGAACTACAGCAAACGCATTAATAACAGGTATAGCAGCACATTAACCCTGGATATTACCTATCATAGTGACCAGGCAGCAGTTAGGGTGGATGCAATTACCAAGCAGGAGACCTTGCTTAGAGGCTTTGACTCTGTAAGTGATTATAAGGTAAAGAATAAAGCGGCTAAAATAACGGACAATGTGTTGCATTTCACCTTCGATATCCAATATTACGAGATGAGCCAAGAAGAGTTCATTCTTATGCAACAACAGACAATACATACAACAATTTAAAGGAGGGTTAACATGTCAGGAACATGGACCAGTCAAAATAAAATATTACCGGGAGCGTATGTCAATTTTCTTACGAATGCGCCACTATCCATTACCCCGGGAGATAGAGGCGTAGTGGTATTACTTCAGGAAATGAGCGTAGGTGCTGCAGGTGAAATGTACACGATAACTGCAACAGAGAATAATTATCCAGACGGAGTTACTGCAGCGGAGAAGCTGTTGGTAAATGAGGCACTTAAGAATGCCCAAAAAGTTATTTTGTATAATCTTGGAGAAACATCGCCGCATCTCGGGAGCACACTTGAAGCAGCGCTGGCTGCACTGAAAACGGTACGCTTTAATGTGATTTGCTATCCTTATACAGCTCAAGATCATTATAGTGAACAAGGAACTATTATGACATGGGTCAAATCCATGCGTAACGAAGAAGGGGTTAAGATCCAATATGTTACGTCTAATTTCGGAGGAGATCACGAAGCATGCATTAATGTTATGAATGGTATTATATTAGCTAATGGCACTACATTGACCGCTGCTCAGGCATCAGCATGGGTAGCCGGTGCTACCGCGGGAGCTAAAGTAAATCAATCTAATACCGGAAAAGCTTATGAGGGAGCAATTGATGTTGTGCCCAGAATGACGAAGTCAGAGATGGAAGCAGCAATTACTGCAGGTAAATTTATCTTTAAGGTGAATAATGCTCAAAATGTCAGTGCAGTTTATGATGTTAACTCCTTAGTAACTACAACAGTGAACAAGGGAGAAGTATTCAAGAAAAATAGAGTTGTACGTACGGTTGATGGTATTAATAATGATATCGTTGAGATTTTTGAGGCAAATTATGTCGGTAAGGTTAATAATAATGCGGATGGTAGATCAATGCTTCGCGCTACGCTGATTGAATATTTTAGCGAGCTCCAGCAACTGTCAGCAATTCAGAATTTTACTGAACCAGATGTTACAGTAACGGCTGGAACGGATAGAGATGCTGTATTAGTGGAATGCAATATCCAACCGGTTGATAGCGTTGAAAAGATTTATATTACAGTAAGTTTGTCTTAATAGAGGGAGGAAAGAGTAAATGGCTAATAATTATACTAGACTATCTGATACAATTACCGCGCAAGAAGGTACGGCGATCATTACAATTAATGGTGATAATAGAGAATTATTTGAAATATCCAGCTTAAGAGCACAGCTTGATATGATAGTACAGGAGAGAAGAATGCTCGGTCATCGAATGACCCAGCATAAGGTGACAGGTGTCACAGGTACTGGTTCTGCAACTTTATATTTCATGAATAGTGAGCAGTTAAACCAGGCAATTGATTTTATTAAAAATGGAACACGTGGAATTATTAATATCAAGGTAAAAAACAATGATCCGCAGTCCACAGTAGGGGTACAGGAAGTAGTATTAAGAAATGTTATCTTTAATACGATTCCGGTAGCTGCATTAGAGGAATCTGAAGATCCTATCACCTTTGATAGCGATTTTACCTTTGATGAAATTAAGAGTCTTAAATCGTTTGATTTGCCGGATAACTATAGATAATAGCGTTCGTTTAAAATAATCGAAGGGAGCATTGTGCTCCCTTTTTATAAAAAGGAGAGTAAGTATGAGTTCTTTAAATGCATTTTTAAATCCGATACAGGTAGAGAATCAGGAAGTTGTTGTATCGAATCGATTCAGGGAGGACGGAAAAGCGGTTCCGTTTATTATACGTCCTATTTCAGAAAAAGAGAATGGGCAGCTTATTAAAAAATATACCAGAAAAGATAAGACAGGACGAGATATTTTTGACCGGACAGAATATGCCCATGCACTTGTAGCAAGCGCTGTGGTTTTCCCTGAGCTTTCAAATTCGGAATTGCAGAAGAAATATAATGTTCTTGGTGAGACATCACTGCTTACAGAGATGTTAAATGTTGGTGAGTATGCGCTGCTCTCTCAAAAGGTTAGCGAGCTAAGCGGTCTTAATCAGGATATTAATAAGGATATGGATGAAGTAAAAAACTAATTAAGCAAGGTAATGCAGAGTTTTGTCTGGCTCATTATGCGTTACAAAAACTGCATATCTTGCCATCAACAATCAATGACATGAGCCAAAAAGAAAAAGCTTTCATATTTGCGAGTATCCAGATGCACATAGAGGAAGAAAGGCGGCAGATGAGAAGGCGTAAAGTGAAAGGGGGTAGGAGAAAGTGAATAAAATAACGGGTGCTTATGATTTAACGGATATAACGGAAAAGCAGCTAGATACAGTTTTGGATACCTTAAGGGAGTTTTCTGTAAATTCGTATGATATGGAATCTAGTATGCTTGAGAGCTTCAATTTTTATGGAGAAAATATGGTTAACCTAGCTATTTCGATAGGGGATAAACTGGATGAACTATCAATGAACTCTTATGCATTGGGGACAAGTATTCTTGACAGTTATATTACTGGGAATGAAAGCCTGATGAATTTAATCAATAGTGATTTTGGTTTCTTGTTTAGCATATTGCAAGATACAAGCCAGGAAGAAAAGCTTTTAGCGTCTGTAAATCAAATAAATGAATCCATCGGAGTGAGCCAGAAACTTGCAGAAGCACTAGGTGTTAAACTGGATAATATAGATTTGAGCGTGAAATTTTCTGCAATGACGATTGAGGCTCTTATGGTAGCGTTTAATCCAATTGAGAAACTAGGCATTATTATTTCGGAGTTATCAAATGGATTTGAAAATATTAACAGTAATTTGCAAATGTTAGTTATTTTAAACACTCTGGCAGAAAAGTTATTAGAAAATATTTCGTCTCAAGTTACGATTCAAGCCACATTATCTGGTACTGCTAATGAAGATAGTGGAGTACCTGATTCGATATTAGGAGTAGCTAATGATATCGGAACAGGGCTACTTGTAGCAGGAGCAGCAGCGGCCCCAATAGCTGCTCCATTAATGGCAATTGGAGGAGTGATTTTAGGAGTCAGTGCGATCGCAGATTTTATTGATGGTAAAGTCGAGGAAAGCAATCAAGAAACTGCATATGAGAAAGCGAAAGAATCCAGTAATATATTGAGTGAACAGACTAGTAATAATGTAGATCAATACTTAAATTTAGACCTAACTGATCCTACAGAGAGAACTAGATTATCTAATAGCATACTATCAGATTTAAGCGGGGGAGCATATTCTACAGCAGGCAGTCCAACAAACAAAATGAATTTACCCGATAACAAGATAGAAAACAATAATTATGATCAAAACGTTGCAGGCTTCAATGAAGAATACTTGAGTGGAGCAGTAGCTAATCCTAGTAGTGAGAATGTAGTGCGAATGGAGAATGATGAATTAAAGCACCTTAGTAACTCCTGTTCAGAAAACATCAAAGTCATAAACAACAGCCTAACACCTACTATAAACATCAACCTAGAAATCCAAGAGGTATTGGATAAAGAAAAATTGATTCAGGAAATAAATAATGCATTAATAGAGGAAATAAAATTCGCACCGGAGGGGGAATACGAGGGATGAGTAACTATGCAATAATATTTCAAAAAAACAATATTAAGCTCCGTCTTCCTGTTAATCCGGAGGAATTGGAGATGAGCTCGTCACAGGCAAACGCTAAATATGAAATCCTTAAATTAGGACAAATTGTAGTACCCACACATATGGAGTTAACAGAGTATAGCTTTGAAGCAGAGTTTCCTAACGATGGATATCATTATATAGAATCAAGTAAAGATTTTAAGGATGCCGATACCTGCTTAATACAGTTTGCCAAATGGAGAGCCGCACTTGAGCCTGTTCGCTTCATGGCGGGTAAAGTATCATATGGCGGAAAACTGGAAAGCAATGCAATTAATACACTTGTACTGATTGAAGGATTAACAATTTTAGAGAGGGCCGGAGAAGAAGGCGATAAATATGTGGCATTTAAGCTTGTGGAATACAGTCCTTATGTTAAGAAAATAATTAACAAATCTGGCTCACCAAATAACCCCAAGAGCACAGGCTACTATATTGTTAAATCAGGAGATTCACTATGGGCTATTGCAAAAAAATATTATGGCAATGGAGCGAAATATACAAAGATTTATAATGCAAACAAAAGCACAATAAAAAATCCGTCACTAATCTATCCGGGACAGAAGCTGGTGATTCCGACATGACGAAGTTATTAGTTAAAGTAAAGGGCAAAGTTTATGATATCAGTCAATTAATTAATGAGATATCTTTTGAAGATAAGTTAAATAATGGCTGCAGCAAATTAAAGTTTTCTTATATAGATAATAACATAGAACTAACAAACGGATGTGTTGTTAGCTTTACATTTAATGACTCACGGCTCTTCTACGGATATGTATTTAATATCAGCAGGAATAAGACCTCAGAGATATCAGTTACAGCTTACGATCAGCTTCGATACTGTAAAGTAAAAGATTCGGTTGTAATTAAAAATGATTCAGTAACTACACTAACAAACAAAATGTGCAACTATTTTGATTTAAAGAAGGGTTCTTTAGCAAATACAACTTATCAGCTATTGACAGATGTTAAAGAAGATACGACATGGCTTGACATTATTTATTCTAGTATTGAAGAGACAGAAAAAAATAGTGGGGAAAAGTATCTGTTAAGAGATGAGCATGGTTCAATCTGTATTCGAAATCTTGATGAGCTACAGTTGAATCTAGCAATTGGAGACCAGACCTTATTGCGGAATTATACATATGCCAAATCCATTGATAATGAATTTTATAATCAGATCAAGCTAAATTTAAAGAGTAAGTCCGATGAAAATAGTCAATTCATTATTAAGAAGGATACGAATTCTATTTCAAAATATGGTCTTATGCAATATTACGGAAATACCTATAATAAAAACTCTTCCAAGGTTAAGCAAGAGGCGAAGAACTTATTAGATAAATATAATAAGGAAAAAGAAACATTCTCTTTAAGCTGCATAGGTGATATTAGGATAAGAGCTGGGGTCAGTTTCTATGGAGTAGTCAGTGACATAAATTTTAATCAGCGGCTGATAGTTAAATCAGTAACACATAGATTTATTCCTGCTCATACGATGGAGGTGGAGGCAAGGCTTGATTAATGAGATTAAAATTATCATAAGAAATTATATCAACAATGCAAAATTATGCTCATATATGACAGGCTCTGTGAATGGCGGAGGAGTTGCGATCAATGATAAAGTGACAATACCCTATGATTTGATAAGAGGTAACTTAAAGGAACAGATCCATTCGGGAGATAGGGTTAGGGTTTTAAGAAATAACGGAGGAAAAGAGTATTATATTCTGGAGATTATGAATAGACCAACTCTAACCAAAGGAGCCACCTTAACACTTTCAATCAATGGGACTGCATACGAGTATATAGTAGAGGATGTGAAATATGATACCTGATGCAAGTATTGATACAACTGATTTAACGCCGGAAACAATAGGAACATCAAAGACATACAAAATATCAAATAATACAATTCAAGGCTACATCGACGAACAGGATGCCCTATTACAGGCAATCTATAAAGTTCTAAATACCGAAAAATATGAATATCCAATCTATAGCTTTAACTATGGAATTGAGTTAGAAAACCTCATTGGGCAGGACAAACTCTATGTGCAAATGGAACTAAGCAGAAGAATAAAGGAATGCTTACTTGAGGATGAGAGGATAACTGGCGTGGAGAAATTTTCATTTGTTTTTTCAGGTGACACGATTTTATGTACCTTCGATGTAGAAAGCATTTATGGAACAAATACAATAAGGAAGGTGGTGAGTACATAATGTTTGAAACAATGACCTATGAAAATATTTTGAATGATATGCTATCCAGAGTTACCTCCGATGTGGATAAGCGGGAGGGGTCGGTTATTTATGATGCTCTGGGGCCTGCTGCTTACCATCTCTCACAGACATATTTCTATCTGGATAGTTATATCGATCTGTTTTATTTGGATACAGCAGTAGGAGAATTTCTGGATCGCAAAGCCGCCGATTATGGTGAGAAGAGAAAAGCTGCTACCTATGCTGTCAGACGATTAGAAACGAATGGTACAGTTAGCCTTGGTGCTCGGTGGGGAATCGAGGATGTTGTTTATAAAATAACAGGATTAGTGAGTACCAATGTCTATAGTGCTACCTGTGAGACAGCCGGAACGATTGGCAATTCTTATTCCGGTGAGCTGAATAATATCGATAATGTATCCGGTGTCACCGCGACACTTACCGGTATTATTACCAATGGAGAGGATGAGGAAACGGACAAGGAGCTCAGAGATCGAATCCTTGATTATCTTCGGAATCCATCACAGGACGCTAACGTTGCACAGTACAAGGAGTGGGCAACCTCCTATGCCGGAATTGGTACAGCTAAGGTGTTTCCTCTTTGGAATGGAGGCAATACGGTAAGGGTCGCGATAACTAACTCAGAGAAGCTCCCGGCTGGCAGTTCACTGGTAGCTTCTTTTCAGGAATATATTGATCCGGATGCTGAAGGGCTTGGTAATGGTGTGGCTCCGATTGGAAGCAAGGTAACAGTAACTGGTGGAACAGCGAAAAATATTACAGTTACGGCTAACGTGGTTTTGGCGGAGGGTTACACAGAAGCAGAGGGAGCCTCTAAGGCTATATCAGATTATCTGGCCTCTATTACATATGCCAAGAATAGCGTGAGTTATATGCGAGTTGGCAGTACACTGCTGGACTGCGATAGTATATCGGAGTTAAGCGGACTTAAGATAAATAACGGGATATCTGATATTACACTTTCAGGGGATGAAATACCGGTACTTTCGGGTCTTAATTTGACGGTGGTGGTAGTATGATTGATTTTATCAAATATACAGTGGATCAGAAAACTTATAGCTTGGCCAATAACGGTGATGGAACCTGGACAAGAGATGAAGCAGCTCCTCAAGTGGCAGGTAATTATCTGCTTACCTTTACAATAAGTGAAAACGGTATTATTACGACGGTTGACAGCTCTAACAGTCTATATGAGACCTACTTGCGGGTAGTTTCTGAGACGGAAAGGGTTTCCTATCTAGAGCAATTAGTTCCAGATTTTATAGCAGAAATGAAAGAGCTTGCAGAGCTCTACCGCATTGAAAATGAGAACTTTGATGATTTACATGCAGCCATTGAAGGAATAAAGTCGGATGCTTTTATTTCTACTGCATCAGAGAGTGCGGTGGAAAGGATAGAGACATTGATGGGGTATAAAGGTATTGGAACCTTAGCCCAGAGAAAAAGTTATCTTACCTCACTTTTTTGCAGGGGAAACAAGTTTAACGAAGCCACAATCAAGGGAATTGCCGACGCAATTACAGGATCTGATTGCAGAATAGTATTTTTCGGAGCTGATGAGACTACGAATCCATTACAAGGTTATGGATATTTACGGGTGCAAGTATTAGCTCCGGATACGTCAAAGGATTATAAATATGACGACATTGCAAGAGCATTAGCCCCCCTGGTTCCAGCTCATATTAAATTGGATGTAATGAAATACTATGCACTCTGGAAGGATATACAAAGTAATTATGCAAATTGGACAGCGGTAAAAGCAATGTCTTCCTGGCGGGCAGTTAAAGATTATGTGGCACCAGAATAGGAGGTGCCTATGGCAGTATTTAGAATAGAGAGTGTACAAATCAACCCTAACTGTACCTGGCAGGATATTGCCAGGTTAAATTCCTGGCAGGTACTTGTAGGCAGTCAGGATTGGAAGCATGTCAACCAGATCGTCCAGGTAAACCGTTCGGTAATTATTGAAGTTGAGATGATCGAAAGTACCTGGGAACGAATCAAGGATAACCTTGCAGCCTGGCAGGAGGTAAGGAGTATAGCGCCTACCTGGGCAGGTATAAAAGGGTGGTAAGAAAGGAGGAATATATCAATGGCATTAAGCCAGGTTAGAGTAAAAATAAATGGTACCTGGACGGTACTGACCTATAACTCTTCAACAGGGAAATATGAGGGCACATTAGCCTCTCCAGGTATAACCAGTTACAATGTAAATGCTGGACATTATTACCCGGTTACAGTGGAAGCAACCGATCTTTCCGGGAATGTTACCACAAAGGATGATACAGATGCCTCAATAGGGTCAAGCTTAAAGTTGACAGTAAAAGAGGTAACAGCGCCAGTAATCGCGTTTACTTCGCCTTCCAGCGGAGCGTATTTAACAACCAATACGCCGAGTATTGTATTTACGGTTACGGACGAAGCAAATGGATCAGGTATTAAGATCACATCGCTATCCATTTCTGTGGATGGAGGGGCAGCACTGACCAATACCAGCGCGGGTGTTACAGTGACATCAATTACGAATGGATATCAGATTACATATGTTCCGCAGACGGCATTAACAGACGGAGCCCATACAATTACAGTTAATATACAGGATAATGACAGCAATGCTGCAACAGCAGTATCCAGGTCATTTAAAGTAGATACTGTACCGCCTTCCTTGTCTATTACAGCACCGGCTAATTCAACGACGTATACCAATGTAACATCAATTACAATCGCAGGTGTTACTAACGATGCAACAAGCAGCCCAGTAACAGTAAAGATAAACGGTGTGGCTGCGGCAGTAGACGGAAGCGGTAATTTCAGTAAAGCAGTATCGCTTTCCAATGGATCCAATATGATTACAGTAGTTGCCACAGATGCAGCCGGAAAGTCAAGTACAGTTACAAGGACAGTCATTTTAGACCAGACGCCACCAACCATCAGTGCGGTTTCGATTTCACCGAATCCAGTAAATGTGGGTAGCAATTATATGATTTCGGTCAGTGTATCAGATACATAAAAGGAGGAAGATAATAGATGTCTACAACAACAAGTAAATATGGGCTGGTGAAACCAGCCTTAACAGATGTACCGGATATTAC
>JAEWMZ010000297.1 GCA_023392995.1 Bacillota bacterium | reverse complement strand
AGGAAATGATAAAAAAGGTAACTAAGGCCTTTGGCAGAGCTGCCGTTGTATTAAATACAGGTAATATACTGGACATGAGTTGGATGGAGGAGTTAAGTCCTCCTGCGGTATTGTATGTCTGGCAGGGTGGCCAGGAAGGCGGAAATGGTGTTGCAGATGTATTGACAGGCCAGGTGAATCCCTGCGGCAGGCTCACTGATACAATTGCGAAGAATATCGCAGACTATCCCTCCACAGCCAACTTTGGTAACTTGGAATGCAATATCTACAAGGAGGATATCTACGTCGGCTATCGATACTTTGAAACCTTTGCCAGAGATAGAGTACTGTTTCCCTTTGGATTTGGCTTGTCCTATACGAGCTTTGAGCATGAGGCAAGAATTTTGGAGCAGAATAAGGATGGAGTGATCATAGAAGCTATTGTGATGAATAAGGGGGAGCTGCCGGGGAAGGAAGTGTTACAGGTATACCTGGAGGCTCCTCAGGGTAAGCTTGGGAAACCCGCCAGAGTATTGGTGGGATTTAGCAAAACGGATTTAATTGAAGCAGGGGATAAGAGAGTCCTTCGATTGGAGATTCCAAAGAAATATATGGCCTCCTATGATGACAGTGGAATCACAGGCTATAAGTCTTGTTTTGTGCTTGAGGCCGGAGAATATAACTTCTATGCAGGAGCAGACGTACGAAGTGCAAAAAAGATCGGAAGCTATCAGGAAGAAGCAACTGTATTAATGGAGCAATTAGAGGAGGCATGTGCGCCTGTAAAGGAATTTGAACGTCTAAAGCCGGTGGTAAAAGAGGACGGTCACCTGGAAGCCGGAGCGGAGAGGGTTCCGGTCAGAACGGTTGATATTTCTGCAAGGCGGAGAGCGGATCGATTGATAGAATCACAATATACGGGGGATAAGGGATATAAGCTTTCTGATGTAGCGGATGGGAACATTGCATTGGATACTTTTATAGCCCAGTTAAGCGATGAAGATCTGATTCATATATTCCGTGGAGAGGGGATGAGCAGTCCTAAAGTAACTCCGGGTACGGCTGGAGCCTTTGGAGGAGTCTCTGAGCAATTGAGAAACCTTGGCATTCCGGTAGCCTGCTGTGCGGATGGACCTTCTGGGATAAGAATGGATTGCGGGACAAAAGCATTCTCCCTTCCAAATGGGACGGCGCTTGGCTGCACTTTTAATCTGGAGCTGGTGGAGGAGTTATACCAGATGCTTGGCTTGGAGCTGCGCAGGAATCGCATTGATACCTTATTAGGACCGGGGATTAATTTGCATCGTAATCCATTGAATGGACGAAATTTTGAGTATATCTCAGAAGATCCGCTGTTATCGGGCAAAATGGGAGCTGCACAGGTGCTTGGAATGAGCTTTGCAGGCGTTACCGGAACCATTAAGCATTATTGCGCCAATAATCAGGAAGCAGGACGTCGATCCTCTGATTCCGTAGTATCCGAAAGAGCATTAAGGGAGCTTTATCTCAAATGCTTTGAGATTGCAATAAAAGAAGGAGGCGCATATTCAGTAATGACCTCCTACGGATCAGTGAACGGCTTATGGGCTTCTGGTCATTATGACCTATGTACAACCATACTACGCAAGCAATGGGGCTATGATGGGCTGGTTATGACGGATTGGTGGGCAGATGCCAATGAAGAAGGGCAGAAACCGACCCGGGAAAATAAGGCTTCCATGGTAGCGGCACAGAATGATCTGTATATGTGCGTTGCAGATTCGGTTGCGAATCCGATGAACGACAATGTAAAGGCTAAGCTGGAGGAAGGTGTTATAACAAGAAGTGAGCTTGCAAGAAATGCCGCCAATATCCTGAATTTCATATTGAGATCTCCGGTCATGCTTTATGAGCTGAATCGCATCAGTGAGGA
The DNA here is from genome assembly GCA_023392995.1 of Bacillota bacterium. GTDB lineage: Bacteria > Bacillota > Clostridia > Lachnospirales > Lachnospiraceae > Mobilitalea. The sequence goes on along the minus strand of JAEWMZ010000297.1, from coordinate 1,627 downwards.
AGAGCTGGAGGAGGCAAAGGCACAGGAGGATAATGAATTTGTGCTGGAAGATCTCATCTATTTCAAGCAGGTTGATGATGAGATTATTATTGATGGAAGCTATCTTAAGATTAAGCAGGGAAATAGCCAGATATTCGGCATTTCATTTCAAAAACAGGGAATCTATGAGGTCTCAATGCAAATGAAATCAGAGCTGGGACCATTGGCACAGCTGCCGGTATCTGTGTATTATGATAATGTACTCAAGTCAGTGATTTCCATACAAGGCACCGAGAATCAGTGGATAACTCAGACCAGACCCCTGGGCTTTGTATTGGGAGCAAATCATTATTTGAAGCTATATTATGGAGCAAACGGATTGATTATTGATTATGTTAAAATCCGCCTTGTGGAAGAGGTGAAGCTGCCGTTTTAGAAACAAGCCGAGATAGAGACTGATATATTTTGGCGGAGGAGAGAATAGGCCTCTGATTTACTTTTGTCTTGTATAGTACAAACAGGTAGCTCCCCTTAAGTCAGCAGAAAATTTATTTTGCTTACTTTAAGAGGAGCTATCTGTTTGTGTATTGTATACTGTTGTTACGACATACTTTTTGATTAATTATTCTACTATTTAACTATTCTACTATTTAACTATTCTACTATTTAATTATTCTACTATTTAATTATTCTACAATTTCGAAAAATCCGTGCTCAAGCATATGCTTAAAGGTTTTGGTTCCAAAGATAATTCCTACGATAACAACGCCTGTGATGCAAAGGTATTTAACAATCTTGGGAACATCAACATTAACGCGAACCTTTACACCGCCTTCTTGTTCATCTGATGAGCAATAATCATTCTGTGACATGAAATAAACCTCCTTTCATAAATAACAAATCTAAGACAATTGCGAAACAATATAGTTTTTGTAATTGTATACACAACAGATACTATTTCTTCGCTCCAACGCTTCCTTCGGGCTTAGCTTCCGCTTCGATACAGTATCTGTTGTGTATACAATAGCTTCAGTTAATGAGTTTCGCAATTACCTAATAACAAATCTAGCTCAAATCAAGGATGGATTATTGAGCAGAATCCTTAGTTTGTCCTGATTTATATTCACATCCATATTGTAATGGATTGCACTGGATAATGCAAGCTGTCACCGAAGGAAAGGAGGAAAAAATGGCTTGAAATGGTGCAAAAATAATTGGCATAGCAAAAAGACGATATTTGGTGTATAATGGGTAACGCAAGAAAGAAATGAAAGTTGGTACAAGATGTCAAAAAGTTTATACATTGCAGAGAAACCAAGTGTCGCAAACGAGTTTGCCAAGGCTTTAAAAATAGCAGGCAAAAAGCAGAATGGATATATTGAATCAGAGGGAGCGATTGTTACCTGGTGCGTGGGACATCTGGTGACGATGAGCTATCCGGAGGAGTATGATCCGGCACTGAAAAAATGGAGCATGGAAACACTGCCGTTTCTCCCAGGGAAATATAAATATGAAGTCATTGAGAATGTAAAAAAACAGTTTAATATAGTAAAGGAGCTGCTGAACCGAAAGGATGTTGATACTATTTATGTCTGTACCGACTCCGGAAGGGAAGGAGAGTACATCTACCGATTGGTTGATCAGGAGG
>JAEWMZ010000155.1 GCA_023392995.1 Bacillota bacterium | reverse complement strand
AACCCGGACTAGATCCTTAGTCTAGCGCGTATGCCAATTCCGCCACGACTGCATCTGGTTTATTCGTTATTTCTAGCGAACAATAGAGATTATAGCAGAATTAAAGCACAAATGCAACCCCTTTTTTTTAATTTTTCATCTATTTTCTCACCCAATTTTTTATCCCTTGAACAAAGGAGAAAATCCCTTTTTTATAAGGTACTTTATCAATTATTTAACATTCTGGAATTAATTATCAAAAATGGTTGATTTTTTATTCAAAGTATGTTATAAAATTAACGTACATGTTCTAAAACATGTTCTAATTATAATCAGGGAGGAAGTTATGAAAAACAATTTTTTCAAGAACACAGGAAAGAAATTTTTAGCCCTGAGCCTTGTAGCCATGTTTAGTGTATCTGCTCTTGCAGGCTGTGCTAAAAATGACAAACAAAGCTCAACTGACACAGCTGTTACGCCAACAGAAAGCGTTTCAGAGAATGGAAGCGGTCTTTATAAGCCGGGTACTTACTCAGCAGTTGTTACAGGTATGCATGAGATGACCGTGAATGTAACAGTTTCAGAGACTGAAATAACAGATATTAAAATTGATCATCAGGAAACCGCCGGTGTTGGTGCACCTGCAGTAGAATCTATTCCTGCTGAAATAATGGAAATCCAGGGCTTAGGCGTTGATATCGTAGCCGGCGCTACCCTGTCCAGTAATGCGGTTTTGGAAGGCGTAAAAGACTGCTTAAAGCAGGCAGGCCTCAGCGATGAAGGCATTGCTAATTTAGTCGCTATCAAGAAAACAGCGGAAGAAGCTGCAGATCAGGAATTATCCGCTGACGTTGTAGTGATTGGAGCCGGTGGTGCTGGTATGGCTGCTGCAGTAACAGCAAATCAGGCAGGCAAAACTGTTATCGTAATTGAGAAATCCAGTAAAATGGGTGGTAACACAATCCTTTCCGGCGGTGCTTTAAACGCGGTAGATGATGGCAGCGAAACAGCGATTGCCAATAAGGACAGCGTGGAAAACCACTACAATCAGACCTTCGAAGGCGGAGACAAAGAAGGAGATCCCGTTTTAGTACATACACTGACTGATAATGCATGGTCAGGTGTTGAATGGTTAAAGAGTCTTGGTATGGAGTTTAAAGATGGCGTATTTACCGTTACAGGCGGAATGTGGCCACGTGCTCACAAGCCGGTAGAGCCGGAAGGCACTGGTTTCTTTAAAACTTACCAGGCATATGTTGATAAAAATGATGGAATTACTATGGTATACGATACCGCAGCCAAAGAACTTATCGTAGAAAACGGTGTTGTTACTGGTGTTGTTTGTACTGGTAAAACTGGTAATACTGTTACAGCAAAAGCTGTTAATGGTGTAGTTCTTGCAACCGGTGGATTTGGACGTAATATTGAAATGCGTGTTAAATATAACGAAGAAACCAAGAAATGGCCTACCCTTGATGAATCCATTCCAAGCACCAATACCAGCGGTATTACTGGTGATGGTATGATTATGGCGGACGCAATCGGTGCTAATCTGGTTCAGATGGGCAATATCCAGCTGTTACCTTTAGGCGATCCTAAGACAGGAAGTCTTTCCGGAAATATTGAGCACGCGGTTGAAAGCCGTATCTTTGTTAATCTGAATGGTGAAAGATTCGTAAACGAAGGCGGACGTCGTGACGAAATGACCTTAGCATTATTTAAGCAGCCTGAAACAAAAATGTATATTGTAATGGATAGCGATACTTATCCAAAGGGCGACGAGTTAAATAACTTTGGTGAAAGCATTGCTGATCTGGTATCCTCCGGTCGTGCTTTAAAGGCAGATACCCTGGAAGAGCTTGCTGCATTAATGAATGTACCTGCTGAAAATCTGGTTAAAACAGTGAAAGAATATAACCGTTACTGCAAAAATGGTGATCTGGCTGGAAAGACCGATGAATTCGGACGTACCTTATTTACTGATACTGATGGTGTAAATAATGGAATTGACAATGGTCCTTTCTATGCTGCCGTTCGTGTACCTACCGTTCATCATACAATGGGTGGCGTACAGATTAACGAAAAGGCACAGGTAATTGATAAGAGCGGTAATGTAATTGCAGGTCTCTTCGCTGCCGGAGAAGTAACTGGCGGTATCCATGGAACAAACCGTTTGGGCGGTAATGCTCTTACTGACACCGTTGTATTCGGCCGTATCGCAGGTACCGGTGCATCTGAGTTTACAAGATAATACATAAACGAACGACTAGAAAAGCCCTGTTGATGACAATATATTTTGTCTTAACAGGGTTTTCTTTTCAAATAAAAAGTGATATGATGTTAAAAGTTAAGCCACAGAAAGCGATAAGGTGCTAGTATTAACCTAATGGGAAATTGATAATGCAGCCGGGAGTCTGATAAAAAGAAGGGCATAACGCGCAGGAGGAGAATATAGCTATGAATCCGGAAGTAAAGCATAATGCAAGGAAGCAGGAAATGCTTCTGCAGTTAAATACATTAATTGATAAAGAAGGTTTTGAAAATTTGACTGTTCGAAAGATGTGTCATGCTTTAGACATTTCCATAGGAACGTTTTATCACTATTTTCCCGAAAAGGGTGATATTGCTCTGATCTTATTTTCAGAGATCGATAATTACTTTGAAACTGAGGTTGCAGAAAAATATGTTGATTATGAGCCGGACAACCTGATTACCTTTTCTATCGCCTATGGTGCCTTTGTTATTAGTCGGGGCGTAGAAAATTGCCGCTATATTAATTTGGCTCCCTTAAAAAATAAAGGACATAGTTACTTGGATGAAGGAAGAGGGATCTTCCGGAGCTTATTTGGTATCTTTGATCGAGGCTGTAGAAAAAATCAATTCCTTCTGCCAGAGGATAGTCTGGAAATGAGCCGTATGTTTATGGTTTTACTCCGCGGCTACAGTTCAGACTGGGCAAAGCGAGGAGGCAACTACGATCTGATGGAGGCACTAAGAAAGTTCAGCCAGCTATTTTGCAAAAGTATCACTTAATGAATAAGAAAAAGAGCTGATCGTCTTCAGAGATCAACCCAAACGCTATACTCTTCTAATTCTAAACCAATTTCACATAATATTGATGGGGATGTCCCAAATGCAGCCCGATGAATATGATTACCTCTAGCAATGTATTCAGGCAGGTCATATCCCCAAAGCTGCATTTTACGGCATTCCTTTTATTTTTAATAACATCTTACATCACATCATGAATTCAGCTAAACAAACTTTCAGAACGAATCACAGCCCCTGATCCGGAAAGGCATCTGGGGCTGTGTTAGATAAACTATATTCTCTTCAAACTAATCTGTAAATAATAATCCATTTTCAGCAATACCATCTGCGGCCATATGCGACCACTTTCATAACTCTTTATTTCGCTGCTTCTAATGAATTTAGCAGATATTCTGCAACTACATAAGAATCAGGCGTCGTGCCGTCTGAATCACTTGAAACTGTTACCTGAATCAGATAATTATCAATATACACATCATAGATTGCCTGTGACACTTCTATCCCGGATATATTCATCTTATATTCCGTTTTAAATGCAGTTCCTAAAGTTGACTCAAAATCACTTGTTTTAAAATCAGTTACTTTTACTTCCAAGCCTTGTGCAGCCAATTGAGAATTGATGAGATCTTCCGTAATGGAAGCTCCAAAATATTCTTTCACCTGGCTATAATCCATCTTCGGAGTTCCTGTAAACTGAATCATTAATTGAACACCAGATACTAAGGTTTCTAAATCTGCTGTTTTGGGATACAGTGCTGATGAATAAATACCTTGCGTATTATATGTCACTTTATTTTCCCAGTCCTTTGGTACCACACCCTTTAAATCTCCGAACACTACTTCCTGTGCCTTAAAAGGAGCCTTTGTTACATTAGGGTTTACTGCTTTCACTGTAACCTTACAGGTGTAACTCTTCTTATCAACAGTAGCCTTAATGGTAGCTGTTCCTGCCTTAACCGCAGTTACCTTTCCTGCTTTATCCACCGTTGCAACCGTCTTTTTGCTGGTAGCCCAGGTGATCTTACTCTTTGTGCCGCTTACTGTAAGCTTAGCAGTATCCCCCACCGTCAGAGAAAGCTTTGTCTTATTCAGCTTAACGGAAACTGCCGCTTCTGCTACTGCAACATTGTTCATAGGAACAACGGATGGTGTGACCACAGTCAATGCTAATGCCAGGGCACCTACTTTAAATAATCTTGATAATCTCATTAATTATTATCCTCCCTTATCTATTTATTTACATATGTATACCTTCAAGTATATACCATGTCATAAGGTTTGACCACCATAATTTGTTAAGAATTTGATTAGAAATGCCACTACATGAATTGATTTCCTTATTTTATATGGTATACTTTCCCTAACTGATGCTTTATTCAGAATAAGACACATGGAGGAAAGTTAATGATTCGACAATATTCAAAAAAACTGATTGCAACCGTTTTGGCACTGTTATTTGTAAATAGCTTTAGTCCAGTTGCATACGTACAAACCATAGCGGCTACCCCACATAGTAACGCTGCAGTCACATCAGCTGAGGTCACCGCACAAAGCACAAGTTCAGCTGACTATAAGGAAACCATTGCACTAGCTCAGAAAAAAGCCTCTGTACTCAGCTCCTTTTACGGTGCCACGAGTGTACAGTATGCCTTAATCGCTGATGGAAAAATAGTTATATCGGGACAATCCGGTGTATATAGCAAAGATTCCTCTATCGCGCCTACCAAAGATAATATGTATGGTATCGGATCTATCAGTAAGGTTTTTACAACCGTAGCAGTAATGCAGCTGGTGGAGCAGGGTAAAGTAAAATTAGATAGCCCTGTCGTAGATTATATACCTGAATTTAAAATGGCAGACGATCGATACAAAGATATCACAGTAAGAATGTTATTAAATCATTCCTCTGGGCTCATGGGCTCATCTTTTAATAATTCAATGCTGTATAACGATAAGGATCAGATCGGCTATACTAATTTATTGAAGATTTTGGAGACCTCCAGATTAAAAGCAGCTCCAGGTGACTTCTCTGTATATTGCAATGACGGCTTCTCCTTAGCGCAGCTTGTTGTGGAAAAGGTCACTGGTATTAGTTTTACCAAATACATAAGCGAGAATATCTCCTCTCCCCTTAATATGAGCCATACAAAGACTCCTTATGATGATTTTACTACAGATCTACTTGTAAAAACCTATCTACCTACCTTTAAAATAGCACTTCCGGTGGAAAGTTTAAGCGTGCTCGGTGCAGGCGGCATCTATTCCTCTGCGGAGGATCTATGCCAATTTTCACAGATTTTTATGGAAAATTCAAAATCCACAGTATTATCCAACGCTTCCGCTAAGGCTATGGAGAATCCGGAGTATCTTAATGGACTTATGAAATTTAAAGAAGCCTCCTCCCTGTCATATGGTCTTGGTTGGGACAGCGTGATTACTACACCGTTTTCAGATTACAATATTAAGGCTTTGGTAAAGGGCGGAGATACAACCCTATACCATAGCAGCCTGGTTGTACTGCCGGAGCAAGGTATGGCAATGGCCGTATTCACCTCAGGAGGAACCAGCACCTATAACCAGATCATGGCACAGGAGGTACTACTGTCTGCATTAAAAGAAAAGGGTGTCATAACTGAAATCAAAGCCGCTCCGTTACCTATAAAGCCTGTGAAGCTGCCATTACCAAGTGAACAGAAGAAGTATGAGGGAAGCTATCTTTCAGCATCAGGTGGTGCAAAGGTTGTTCTTAGCGATGACGGTACCCTCACCATATCTAACATATTCAATCCGAATTCCTCCTTAAAATATGTCTATACCGGTGATGGAAAATACTACTCTTCCGATGGAAGTGATTATATTAAATTTACCGAGGAAGCGAACGGAAAAATCTACCTATACATCTCAGGTTTTGGTAATGTTACAAGTTTGGGCTCAACAGTGTCCTCTCTTTATAAATTTGAAAAAGTAGATGATGTATCCTTATCCAAGGAAATTCAAGCTGTCTGGGATAACCGTATTGATAAAAAATACTACATCATAAATGAAAAATTTTCCTCCCAGGCATACGCTATCGGCGGTATGGCGTTACAGCTCACTGCTTCAAAGGAGTTGAAGGGTTACTGTAATAATGCCCAAATCATTGATGAGAATCATGCAAGAGCAAATATCCAGATACCAGGTGTCTATGGAAGAGATCTGAACGATTATACTTTTTATAAAAAAGGAACGATAGAGTATTTAAATTACGGCAGTTATGTTCTAAAATCAGAAGATAATATTAGTTCCTTATTTACCCGGTCTGGTGTGTCATTTAACATCGGTAAGGAAGGGTATGCAAAGTGGTATAAGATCAGTGCTAAATCTGCGAACCGTAAGCTTAAGGTGACCGTTCCAATGAATGCCTCTTTTTCCGTTTATGATTCAAACGAAATCTGTATCTTTAACTCCTGGATTTCAGATAGCACCACGGTTACGCTGCCAAAGGATGGCAAAATTGTATTTGCCGGAGATCCATCAGCAAAATTTGTTATAAATTATGTAAAATAGATGGCTTACTTCGCAGTTGATTCTGAAACCGTTGAATCCGAAAGGTTCCTCTCTGGGATATCGGTAAGAATGGATGCTTCGGTTTTATGATTTGGTTTTATGATTTGGTTTTATGATTTGGTTTAATATTTTGCTTTTCGTAATTTACAGATGAAACAATCAAGGTGAGTATGCACATAATTCTTCTTGTGCATGCTCACCTTATTTTTAATAAGAATGATCCGATATAAATCTCTAATACAATTTTGATTTAGAAACTTCCATTTGCTCAGTTCTTCCCTATTTCCGTTTTCTCTGACAGGCATCGAATACATCTCTCATCGCTGGATTACTGATTAAATTACCCCGGTAATCGAATCTGGAGCCATGGCAAGGGCAGTCCCAGGTCAATTCATTTGGATTCCATTCCAGGCTGCAGCCTAAATGAGGACATTTTGTCGTGACAAAATAGTATTTATCATATTTATCCCGATAAACGCCTATTTTCATTCCATCCTTTAGAACGGTTCCTGCTTCTCCTGGCCCAATATCTTTTATCTTATCATGTGTAATCCTCAGATGCTCTGAAAGTAAATTAATTGTAACTACTGCGGCGTCCTTAATCAATTCCTTGCTTCCAGAAAACATCAACCTGCGAGGATAAAATACTTTCTGAAATTCATTCTTTCTGCCTGCGATCAAATCATTAATAATCATTGCTGCTACCATGGAAGTGGTCATGCCCCATTTATTAAAGCCTGTGGCAACATATATATTGGGTGTTCTTGCAGAGTATCTTCCAATATAGGGGATGGAATCCGGCGTCATACAATCCTGGTTTGACCAGGTATATGCAACCTTCGCATTCGGATACCATTTTCCCCCTTCTGCTTCCAGCTGTGTATATGCGTCCGGCGGATTACTTTTTCCTGCTCGGTGACTGGCACCGCCTAACAGTAAAAAGTCCTTGTAATTTCGAAAGGAATAGCCCTGGGGATCTGCATCCAGATACATTCCATCCAAATGTGCCTTTTTTACAATATCTTCACCTTCTAAGGCTATGACATATTGCCGTTCCTGATGCATCCGCAGAAAATAGAAACCAGGTGCATTGATGAATGGATAGTGAGTAGCAATAACGATGTAATTTGCCTTAATACGCCCCTGCTCTGTAATAACAACGCCATCATCCCTCACCTCAGTAATCCTGGTGTGCTCATAGACGGTAAGTGATTTAGACAAGCCATCCAAAAACTTAAGGGGATGAAACTGAGCCTGATGATCAAAACGTACAGCAGCTTTCACCGGAAATGGCAGTGTGGTCTCTTTGGTCAATACTGCGGCGATTCCCAACTTTCTAGCCGCCTCCACCTCTTGCTTTATCCGGTCTTCATTATCAAGGGAATAAATATAACTTGGCTGTATCTGAAAATCACAATCAATTCCCTTCTGTGCAATGATTTCTTCAAACTTCTCGATTGCTTTCTGGTTTGCAGCCCCATACTCCCAAGCACGTTCCTGCCCTTTTGTAGTAATTAGCTTATGATATATTAAATTATGCTGTGAGCTTATCTTTGCCGTTGTATTCTTTGTTATACCGCTTCCTACCTCTTTATAATCTAACAAAACTACAGAGAAGCCGTTCTCTTGAAGCAGGTGTGCGATCAGCACGCCTGCCATACCTGCACCGATCACCGCGATATCTGTAGTGATATCTGTTTGCAGTTTTGGCCGTTGCACCTGCTCTTTTGCTTGTTGGGTATCATATCGGAATTGCTTTTGAATCCACAGGGATTCTCCTCGTTCCTGCCCCGTGCTTTCTACTGTCCCATTCTCTTTCCAAATCGTATTCATAACAGCCTCTTTTCTTGCACTTATGCAGATAAATTCTACATCGTCTCAAGGATAGATTTTCCGTAGGAAGAAAATATTATACATTTGAGTTTGGGAAAGGATGCGTTTTCAGAGAGATGATCTGTCAATTATTAGAGCTATGTTACTCAATAGATGCATGCCACCATAACGAAGATCGATCAGTGTGCCATATCGGTGTATATCATTGTATATTTTATCGTATATATTAAAAGAGCTTATTATTAGCAAAAATACATATCGTTCTACCAATATGCGAACTTTCGCTAATAATAAGCTCATAAGCAAAAAAATAACTCCCCGAGTAGGGCTCGAACCTACAACCCCACGGTTAACAGCCGTGTGCTCTACCATTGAGCTATCGAGGAATACGTTAACTATTTTAATACCAAGTCCTAATTATGTCAAGCCTTTTTCTAGATAATTTTGCCTTTTGTGCATTATAATTCAATTTGAATCTACATTTTATGCAAATTGCGAAGATTGAGATGAAATATTAGAAATAAGGAATAAATTTTAAATTTCTAGTTGAAATTAGGTATTTGGTGTGTTATAATTTATTTCGTTCCGTTAGTTCGGTAACATGTCTGCAGTTGTGGCGGAATTGGCATACGCGCTAGATTCAGGTTCTAGTCCGGGTAACTGGGTAGGGGTTCAAGTCCCCTCAACTGCATTAAAGAAAAGCCTTGTAAATGTTGAGTTTACAAGGCTTTTTGTTTTATATAAATATTATTTATGAATTCAATATTTTCAGAATTCAGTTAAATATCTGTCAGACATCTGACACAATATTTTATATTGATTCAGTTCTGCAGTAATCCATGTACATAATATCAAGCAGATTTTTAGGTGGTCAGTGATCCATTATTTAATATAATGGATAGCACACAAAAAAAGCATATTCTGAAATTATTTTACGGCAATATCATTAATAATGGATTCAGCAAAATCCTTTGCTCCTTGAAGGATCTTACGGCGATACGCCTTTTTATTAGTCGGATCTTGCTCTGGTTTAAACCAACTTTTGTTCGTTTTAAAAATACCATTGATTTGATCGATAGAAGCTGGGAGTCTGTGAAAGTTTTTCTGTAAATAAGGATTTATAGGGTCTTCTATGGTAAAATATAAAATCATAGGAGGCCTTTTATTATGGCACGAGAAGACATATTTGATTTTGGAGCCGAACTTCTGCAATAATATAGAAAAGAGTAATCGGCATCATACAAATAACTGGCAACCTTACCATGAAATTTATTATAATCATATCCGTCAACAGAACATTCTTGTTCAGAACCCATGTAAGGGACATCCAACAGAACCAGTTTATTGGCAGTCTCATTGGTTAGATAACTTAAACAATCCACCTGCGTAATCTCAGCATCCTGTACTTTGAGGTGGGCAGGTAAAATTCGAAGGACACGGCTAATGATTCCATCCTGCTGTTCTATGTATTTTTTATCTATACACTGACGCATAAACATTTCATATGCAATGCTTACGTTGCAGTCAACTTTCCTATAGTTCAACCGTTTTTCTTCATATTGTCCCGTATGCATTTTTAAATCTTTTAATCTAACATTCTTGCTTTTCGAATAAGTAATGAAGCTTAAGTCTGTATCCAATATCTTTTTTATCAGCTTTAGAGGCTCTTTCTTTACCACGTTCAGAAAATTGGTGCGTAAGGGATTCAAGTCGTTCAAGATAATGCGTTTCCATGGATAGGTTTTTAATCCAAAAAATAATGAGCCCGTAGCAGAACAGGCATCAATTATCGTCATCTCTTTGTGATCCAGACGCATATGATCGACAGCATATTCTGTCCCTTTCTGCATCGTAAAGTTCTTTGAACCGACAATGGTATAAAGTGGACTAATACAGTCTGTATAAAAGGTACTTGATTGGTACAGGTAATTGGAAATAGCTCGTTCAAGGATGTCACCATTTGTGATATCAGTATCCCCCGATAATGTACCATTGGTCTTTGTATTATACAACCACATTAGATATTTATACCCACGTTATGGAAAAGATGAAGCGTGAAGCACAACAGGCAATATATACTTCTATAACAATAAAAGAGTATACCGAATATTCTGCTTAGATTAAATGGATAACAAATATAGCTGAATAATAGGAGAATTAAGCATAGATAATACTATTGCCTAATTCTGTACTATTATTTTCTCCTCTTTTGGCATTAACAGTTACTAACATAAAACATAAAAAAATCGTTGCACATTATGGTGCTATTGGTATCATAATGTGTATCAAAATCATTTAATTGACATACATTGATATATATAGTATCATAATTATAGTGAGTAATTGTAAGGGAGTGTTTTTGATGAGCAAAATTTCATTAAATAAACTATCAGAGTTAATTATACAAAGAAGAAAAGAATTAGGTATGACACAAGAAGATATACAAGCTGCAACTGGAATTAATCGTCAACAAATAGGTAGAATTGAACGTGGAGTTTTTGTTCCTTCTCTTCCACAGTTAGAAAGCATAACCACCTTATTAAAATTTTCAATAGCTGATATATTAGAGGATGAGAAAAAGGATAGTGTTTTTGTAGCTCTTAGAGGTCAGGCAAAAACTCAGGAGGAAGCCGAAGGAATGGATAAGCTTTTCACCATGATTTTATGCCTTAACC
>JAEWMZ010000099.1 GCA_023392995.1 Bacillota bacterium | reverse complement strand
ATACCGTATTCTTCCTGATAGGTCTTTGTGATCCCTGTATTGTGGTCACTAAACTGAATGAGTATGTTCTTATTTAAAAAAGCAATCTCTTTTAATTTTTTCTGAATAATGTCTGCTTTGAATTCTACAGTTTCAAAAATAGTGTCATCGGGATAGAAGGTTACCTTTGTTCCCGTGTCTGATTTATTGCATTTACCAACCACCGGCAGCAGCCCATCCTCCAGCTGGGTGACAGCATGTCCGCCATTTACATATTCATCCCGGTATACTTTGCCATCGCGTCTTACCTCTACAATCATTCGTTTGGAGAGGGCATTTACAACAGATGCACCAACGCCATGAAGTCCGCCGGACACCTTGTAAGCAGAATTTCCAAACTTTCCGCCTGCATGGAGTATGGTATAGACCACCCGGACGGTGGGAATCTTCTTGGTGGGATGGATATCCACCGGTACACCACGGCCGTTATCACTAATCTCGATTCCGCCGTCTTTTAATAAAGTTACAGTAATTTTAGTACAATAACCAGCTAAATGCTCGTCAATTCCATTATCGATAATTTCCCAGATCAGATGATGCAAACCTCTAGGTCCGGTACTTCCAATGTACATACCAGGACGCTTTCTTACGGCCTCAAGCCCCTCTAATACTACGATCTGGCTCCCGCTATATTGTTCCATATTGAAAACCCCTTTTTGTTTAAATTCTTAATTAGCTATGGTGTGTTTGAAAACTGCTTATACGGAACTGACTGTCCCAATGAGTTTTCAGGCACGCCCGAAGGAAATCGAAAGTATGTTTCCCTAAGCTCTAATGAATTATAACATAAGGAAAATAACATTTCTACTAGTATTACGGGTATACGTTGACACTATATTTTGCGGTTTTGTCGCATTTACTCGGATTTGTAGTGAAAAGGGTTCAAAAAGAGGAATGAGTTGAGAGAAAATGCTAATAATATAAAAATTGAGACTCATTCTTAATATTTAATAAACATTTGAAAAAAACATTTGAAAAATAAGAAGAATGATGTATAATAGGAACAATATTTATAGCAAAGAAAATCCCCCTCAAAGCAGAGCCATAGGGGGAATTTCTCGACTTATGGGATAATTCAGAGCTTTTTGGCTTTAAATGTGTTATTTTGCCAATAGAATAATTATGCAAAATGAGCTATTATATATGAAAGGTTATGATGAATATGAGTCTATTCCGCTATGAGACACATCTCCATACCAGTGAAGCCAGTGCCTGTGCGATTTTATCAGCAAAGGAACAGGTAAGATATTATAAAGAAGCTGGCTATACCGGGATTATTGTAACGGATCATTTTTTTAATGGTAACACCTGTATATCAAGAGAGCTTCCCTGGGAGGCGTGGATCAATCAATTCTGCAAAGGCTATGAAAATGCGAAAGCAGAGGGTGATAAGCTTGGTCTGAAGGTGTTCTTTGGCTGGGAATCTAATTATGATTCCACGGAGTTCCTGGTTTATGGACTGGATAAGGCTTGGCTTTTAGAGCATCCGGAGATAATCTACTGGCCGGTGGAAGAGCAGTATCGTAAAATTCATGAAGCAGGTGGTTTTATTGTCCATGCACATCCCTACCGTATCCGACCATATATTAAAGAGATTCGGTTATTTCCGAAGCTGGTTGATGCCGTGGAAGCCATTAATGTAAACAATCACAATGACATCTTTGACCGCCAGGCTCTCATTTATGCCAGAAAAAATAAACTTCCGGTGACTGCCGGGACGGATGCGCACGGTAAAGAGCGCCTGCATAGTGGTGTTGCGTTTCACTGTGAACTGGATAGTATACAGGATTATATAGAAGGTATCAGGTCAGGAAAAGGTGAGCTGATCCGGCCGAACTAAATAGACGTTAAAGATTTCTCTTTACGATATATATGATGAAATAGGAGGTTCCATATGAAAAAACCATTTATTAACAAAGAACAGATAGTTGAAATTACGAAACAGTATCCGACCCCCTTTCATATCTATGATGAAAAAGGAATTCGCGAAAATGCGCGAAAGCTTTACGAAGCATTTTCCTGGAATAAAGGCTTTAAGGAATATTTTGCTGTAAAGGCGACCCCAAATCCTTATATTCTTACGATTTTAAAAGAGGAAGGCTGCGGTGTTGACTGTTCTTCCATGACTGAGCTTATGATGTCAGAAGCAGTGGGCTGTTCCAGTAGTGATATCATGTTTTCTTCCAATGCAACTCCACCGGAAGAATTCGTGAAAGCTAGAGAGTTAAACGCGATCATTAATCTGGATGATTTTACTCATATTGATTTTTTGGAAAAGGTAGCCGGTATACCGGAGACCATCTGCTGCCGTTACAATCCGGGAGGAATCTTTAAAACCACCAACGGTATTATGGATAATCCGCAGGATGCAAAATACGGATTTACGAAGGAGCAGTTAATTGAAGGCTTTAAGATTTTAAAGGAAAAGGGTGTTAAGAATTTCGGTATTCATTCCTTTCTTGCGAGCAACACAGCTTCCAATGATTATTACCCAACTCTTGCGGGTGTGTTATTTGAATTAGCTGTGGAGGTGCGTGATAAGACAGGTGTAGATATTAAGTTCGTCAATTTATCCGGCGGTATTGGTATCCCCTACAAGCCTCACTCTCATGTAAATGATATTATGGCCATTGGCGCAGGTGTTAAGAAGGTCTATGAAGATATTCTGGTACCGGCAGGAATGGGTGATATTGCAATCTTTACAGAGCTTGGTCGTTATATGCTGGCACCCTATGGACATTTGGTGGCAACTGCGATCCATGAGAAGCATATATATAAAGAATACATCGGTTTGGATGCTTGCGCGGTAAACCTGATGAGACCGGCAATGTATGGAGCGTACCATCACATTACAATTCTGGGAAAAGAAAATGAGCCAAATGATCATAAGTATGATGTTACCGGATCTCTTTGCGAAAACAATGACAAATTCGCAATCGACCGTATGCTGCCTAAGATTGATATCGGTGATTACATTGTAATCCACGATACAGGAGCACATGGCTATGCCATGGGTTATAACTATAATGGTAAGCTCAGATCGGCAGAGCTCTTGTTAAAAGAAGGCGGAGATGTTCAGCTGATCAGAAGAGCTGAAACACCGGCAGACTATTTTGCTACCTTTGATTTTAGCGGAGACTTTAAATTCTAAAATTAAAGTTAATGTAAGATATTCATATTTGAAAAGAATATTTTAAAGGCTTTGAAGATAAGATATAAGGAAAGCATTTTGGGAACAAAAATTTGGATAAAATAGAACTAAATTCGTGCTTTTTTACGCTGATTTTAAGGTAATATAAAGCAGTTTGAATGTGGTTGACAAGATACATCTGATACGTTATAATACTTTGAATGTATTGTATGTTGTATAAAAAGCAATATGGAGGAAGGGTGTTTTATGGTAGAAAAGAAGAACATATTGACTTATGAGGGATTACGACAGCTGGAAGATGAGCTTCATGATCTTAAGGTAAACCAAAGAAAAGAAGTGGCACAAAAGATCAAAGAAGCAAGAGAGCAGGGTGATCTTTCTGAGAATGCAGAGTATGATGCTGCGAAAGACGAACAAAGAGACATTGAAGCCCGCATTGAAGAAATAGACAAAATATTAAAGAATGCCGAAGTAGTTGTAGAAGACGAAGTAGACGTTAATACCATAAATATTGGTTGCAGGGTTAAAATCTTCGATATGGAATATGAAGAAGAATTAGAATATAAACTGGTTGGTTCTACAGAGGCAAATAGCTTAAAGGGTAAGATATCCAATGAATCTCCTTTGGGAAGCAAACTGATTGGTAAAACAGTGGGCGATGTGGTTAGTGTTGAAACACATGTCGGAGTGGTGCAGTATAAGATTTTAGGCATCCAAAGATCAAATTAAATTTAAATTCCAAGGACAGATTGAATTAAAAAGATAGAAAAGAATACAAGCAGAGAGCTTTTAACTGCTGTAAGAGGTGAAATTCATGGCTGATGAAAGAATTCAAGCAGAGCAGGATATCAATGAATTACTGAAGGTGAAGAGAACAAAATTATCAGAGCTTCAGGCAAATGGAAAAGATCCATTTCAGATTATGAAGTATGATGTTACCAATCATTCCATCGATATCATAAACAATTATGAAGAATTTGAAGGTAAAACTGTATCCATAGCAGGACGTATGATGTCGAAACGTGTTATGGGAAAAGCATCTTTCTGTAATATCAGAGATCTCGGAGGCAATCTTCAGGTTTACGTAAAACGTGATGAGCTTGGGGAAGAACCTTACGCAGAGTTCAAAAAATATGATATTGGTGATATTGTAGGTGTTGAGGGTGAAGTATTTAAGACTCATACCGGAGAAGTTTCTGTAAAAGCGCAGAAAGTTGTTCTTTTAACCAAGAGTCTTCAGATACTGCCTGAGAAATTCCATGGTCTGAAGGACACAGATGTAAGATACAGACAAAGATATATTGATCTGATTGTGAATCCTGACGTTCAGGATACCTTTGTAAAGCGTTCCAAGATTATTAAAGAAATCCGTAATTACCTGGATGATAAGAACTTTATAGAAGTTGAGACTCCGGTACTGGTTCCCAATGCCGGCGGAGCAGCAGCCAGACCGTTTAATACCCATCACAATGCATTGGATGAAGATCTGCATTTGAGAATCTCTCTTGAATTGTATCTGAAGCGTCTGATTGTTGGTGGTTTAGAGCGTGTCTATGAAATTGGCCGGGTATTTCGTAATGAAGGTCTGTCTGTAAGACATAACCCTGAATTTACGCTGTTAGAGTTATACCAGGCATACACCGATTATTATGGAATGATGGATTTGGTGGAAGAGCTATTCCGTACGGTAGCTATGAAGGTACTTGGTACTACAACGATATCCTATGACGGTGTGGAGATCGATTTATCTAAGCCTTTTGAAAGGCTGACTATGATAGAGGCCATTAAGAAATATGCCAATGTTGATTTTGAGCAGATTCCAGATGAGACAGCAGCGAAGGCTCTGGCGAAGGAACACCATATCGGATTTGAGGAAAGACATAAGAGAGGCGACATTATCAATTTATTCTTTGAGGAATATGTTGAGGAGCATTTGGTGCAGCCAACCTTTATTATGGATCATCCGGTGGAGATATCACCGTTGGCAAGTAGAAAGCCTAGTAACCCGGATTATACGGAGCGTTTTGAGCTCTTTATTACAAGACGTGAGATGGCAAATGCTTTCTCAGAGTTGAATGATCCGATTGATCAGAGAGGACGTTTTGAAGCTCAGGAGGCACTGCGTGCAGCCGGAGATGAAGAAGCGAACCAGCTGGATGAAGATTTCTTGTGTGCGTTGGAATATGGTATGCCTCCGACGGGCGGGATTGGAATTGGTATTGATCGGTTTGTAATGCTGTTGACGGATTCTTCAGCGATTAGGGATGTGTTGTTGTTCCCGACGATGAAGACATTGGAAAAGTAAAGCTAGTAAAATCAAGGGTTTGAAGCATGTCGAACTACTAGAGGACAGTTAATTGACAGTCCATAGTTTGAAATAGTTAGTGATAATTTCGAACATCCTTATAAAATTCAATTTAAGATTTTTGCACTTAAAGGACACTTTTCAAAAATAGACTTTATGAAAAGTGTCCTTTTTTTGCGTTGTAGTCGAACAATATCAATCGTATTTTAGTTTGAAAGGAGAACAGCGCTATGGCAGATTCTAATTTTAGAATTGTAATCCTTTAAATTATTATCTAAGAAAAGTTGGAATATAAATTGTAGAGCCGTATACGAGATCCGTACGTACGGGTCAATGAGAGGGAAATAATTCATAGCAATTATTTCTCTACTCTATTATCCAAGTGATAAAATTGGACTATAATAACTGTGTTAAGGTTTTAAAAATAAGAATAACATAATTCAAAAATTTCTTTATAAGGTATTTATAGCTATTATGACACTATATTTGTAATGAAAACAGATTATACTGGGAAAAGTAACTATGAGATAAACCATGCGAAGGGAGGAAAGAAACAAAGATGAGTTTCAATTTTAATAACCGCATGGCAGGGACGTATTTGGTAGATGATGTATTTCTTTTGCATTTAAATGAGGGAACAGACGGTTTTCACTATGATTGTTTTGATAAAAACACTGTAACACATATAGCAAGTGGCGAAATTTCATGGGAGGAAATGAACGAGTCTCCTATTCGTGGCGTAATAGCATCTGCAAGAGTGCTTGCCATAGAAGAAATCGGAATTGCAGGGACAAAGGTTGCAACAGTTCCACCAGATCTGTTGGAATAGCTTTTTGCTACCAGAACGAGTTTCCATCAACATGTTAGGCGTAGTGGAGGTTCCACTACACTCAGTTTACGAAGTAGCAAAGGAGTGAAATACACCCAGTTTATGAAATAGTGAAACAATTTGACATTATTCGCGGGTATGACTATAATTGAAATAATAGAAAAAGTTGGAATCATTAGTATACCCCAAGAGTACTAATAGAGGGCTATATGGAATATTTATCAATAAGTCAGATGTCAGATATATGGATATTATCAAGGCGACGAATACAAGTGCTGTTTGCAAATGATAGAATTGAAGGAGCCGTTAGAATTGGATTTGCATGGGCAATACCAGCTAATGCACAAAAGCCTTCTGATACCAGAATTAAAAGTGGAAAATACATAAAACAACCTAAAGAGGAATGTAATGATAAAAAGAGTTAAGTTGATAAATTCATACTTAATGGACTCGAAGGAGGAAATATAATGCCTTGTGAATTTATAGTAGAACTTAGTAAGCTTCGTAAATCGTCTATGGAGTCTGTTGAGAATACAACTGCATTTGATCAATTTAAGGAATATTTACATATAGAGCGGCAAGTAGAAATTGAACTACGCAAGCTTTTAAAAGAAGTAAATCAAAAGCAAGATAAATGTCTAATTCTATTATGTGGTAGTGCAGGGGATGGAAAATCTCATCTTATCTCATATATGAAAAACTCTGATTCAGAAGAATTGCTGTCAGAGTATGAAACTTACAATGATGCGACAGAGAGTAGTGAACCAACATTAACATCAATTGACACACTTGCACAAAAATTGTCAGCATTTGATGATGAACACTATGATAGCCAAGATGGTAAAAAAATGATTATTGCTATCAATCTAGGTACACTGAATAACTTTATTGAATCAGAAAAAGGAAAATCTTTTTCTAAACTTCGTAAGTATGTAGAAAAAAATGATATTCTTTCAAGCTATGCACAGGATATGGGATACCACGGAGGGAGCGCTTTTCAACATGTGAGTTTTGCAGATTATCAAATTTTTTCATTGTGCAAAAATGGAATTAAAACTGAATTCTTAGAGCATTTGTTAGCAAAAGTGTTTAGTGAAACAGAAGATAATCCTTTTTTTGAAGCCTATAAAAAAGATTTTTCATGTTCAATGTGTCAGAGATGTCCGGTGCATCATAATTATGAATTTTTGTCGAATCAAATTCATCAGAAAGCATTGATTCAGCGAATAGTGCAGGCTGTAATTATGGATAAAACTATCGTTTCTACAAGAGACGTTTTAAATTTATTATATGATTTAATAGTACATCCCAATTTTGATAAAAGTCTCATTAGTGTTGGAACATCGGATATTCAATTTTTGAACGATTACATAAGCTGGACAACCCCGATGCTTTTGAATGAATATGATGACATTTCTACACTTTTAAACGCAATTAAGAATCATGATATTTTAAAGATTAGAGACGCAAAAGCTGATGAAGTTGCAACGCGCTTTCATTCATTGGAAAACATTGAGGAAGCGTTTAAGATAGCGACGGGAGACACGCCATATGTTGTTTTAAATAATATATCCAACATTTCTGAACTCGGAGGTATAAAGTCTGAACTAAAAAAGATTATTTATAGATTTGTTGTTCGTTTACAAGACATGAATTTAACTAAAAGCAAGAATGAACAGCAACGTAGAATTGATGAGTATTTACAATACTTATATGACCAAAATAGTGGAAACGAAAGAAAACTTGGTGCATTATATGAGGCGACAAAAAAAGCTGTATTGAATTGGGATGGAGAGTTCGGGCAAGATGCCATTTGTATAGATGATTCAAATGAGCAATTATGGATTTTGGAACAATTAAATCTTAGGGCGGCAATAAATAAAAATGCGATAAAAATTGATGGTGATATTCAACGGTTCTCTCCTGTCCTTAGACTAAGATATAAGAAAGAACCACAGGAGTTTACAGAAGCAGCGGAAATCAGAATTGATTTCGCACTGTTTGAATTAATTGCCAATATGAGGGATGGTTATAGACCAACAATGCAAGATAAAAACCGTCATACGGACTTTGTGAGTTTCGTACAACAGCTTATAGAACTTGGTAATAAATCAAACAAAGTTATAATTGTTCCTAAAGACAGCGATAAAAAATATCGAATGATTTTTGAAGAAAATGACTTTGGATATGAATTCAAGGTGGTGAGATAATGGATTATAACTTGAGTGAGAAACAGTTTCAAGAAGGAAAAATGTTTGATTCTAATGGAAAGTTTAAACATAATACTGGGTACAAATTCAAATTATTTCCATTTACCACACATAAGAGTTCACCGGTTGAGGATTTAGAACCATTGATTGGTACATTTCTATGCCAAATTGAAGAAAAAAACCCAATAGGAATTACCGTTTCGGAATTGGTTGAAAATTTATCTAGTCAAACTACAATTGAGGTAGGACAAGAACAAATATTTTATGAAACAGTTAAGCAACTTTACTTTGATAATGATGAACATATTAGACCATTGAATTTACAAATGCTTTCACACTATCCTTGTAAAGAAGTTAGTGAGGAAAAGGTTGCAGAATATCTTGTTGATGTTCTTGGGGATAAAAGTAAATTGAAACTCAATATTCAATATGCACAATCAGAAGCAAGTGCATCATATAATGTTTTTGAGCGATTGGTGTTGAGCAATCTAAAAAGCGAAACAATTGTTGCTGATAGTGGACTTTCATATTACAGGGTCATAGACTCTCTTAGAGAAATATTCGAAAAGGATTTTGAATATATCCTGGTTAATCAAACTAGAGTGAGAGATTATTTAGTGTCTCTCCTTGAGTTTTATTTCTTTTCGTATACTGCGCAAACGTGCATGCAACTTGATCGTTTTCTGTATGGAGAGAGAAATCAAAATATTCCTTTGTATTTTTGCCTAGAATGGGAAAAAACAAGTCAAAGTAGACAATGCTTTACAGATGGTTGGAAAAAATTGCAACACTCAATAGAGAGAATGTTTGCTCATGTTGTTGTTTTAGAAATATTGAATCATACAGAAGCAAACTCTATGCAGAGTGATTATATTGAATTGCAAAAAATGGTTTCTGAGAATCCAGAGTATGAGATGGATATAGCGTTAAAAATCGATAACCTAACTCGAATGTATAGAAATGCGATAACTGATTGCGCAGAAATGAATGACCTTGAAAAGGAAGATCATGTACAAGGCGCAGTTGCGTCATCTATAAAATACTTATTTGATAGTGTCAGAATTCAATTTGAAAATACTGGTCGTGCAACACCATACGAGTCATATTCCGGAAAATTTGAAAGCTTTTGCTCCAAGTTTTTAAAAAATAGAGGTCGAAGCAGTTTAATGCTAAGCTTGTCAGAGGAAACTTTAATTTTTTTGACCAAGATTTCTATTAAAGACGAGGAACAGATGCGATTAAAAGATGTTTTTGAAGAGTTTGAGAATCGCGGCGTATTCCTTGATGATATTTCAAAAGAACAAGTAGCTGCTTATTATGAAAAGCTCAACTTAATTGAGAAGAAGAGCGACAGTGGAGATGCAAAATATGTTAAACGAATTTTATAATTATATTGCGAATAGTATGCTCAGCTTCTTTCAAGGAAAAGGTGATTTCCTTCGGGCAGGAGAGCGTTATTGTTTAAAATTAGATACTGAAGAAATGGTCAGAGGTGTAGATGATGCTTTAAAGTGTGTTACTCAACAGAATGGAATTCAAGGAAAGTATGAATACGGAAGTGTGTATTCAACATTTACATTGAAGTTATCTGAAACATTAGAGGTTGTTGTTGCCTCAAAGATTGATGGCATGACCGATGATTTTATGGCGACTCTAAGAAATGCTGAGTTGACGAGTAAGTGTTTCCCTATTCTGATGATTACACATTCTGCCATTGACACGATTACGAGTGGAACTGGAGACTTGGCAGCGAACGGCATGCCTTTTCATGCACAGTCAATAATTGCAAAAATTCAGGAGGATATCACAAAAGCTCAATTGTCAATTGCTGATAAAACTTTGCTTGAAATGGAATTAAAAAGAAAGCAGACGGACAGATTTAGCGACAAGTCATCACTCTTTGAATATTCGGATTTACTAACAGTGCTTGGTAGAGGATTTGTTCAAGACAGTGATTATCCATCTTTTTCACTTTTGCCTGACCCAGATATTAAAATATGGGTTGACGAAACGAAAATTACCACTAGACTAAAGGATAACCATGCAATATTTGACAAAGTTAATCGAGTATTTAAACATGGTAATATTTCTGAAACTTTGGGTGGGGAGTTTGATAAAGACTTTTTAAAACATGTTGAATCTTGCAAAAAAAAATCTTTACCATGGTATCAGGATTTGACATATGTGTCAGCAAAAGCTTCTCAGGATAAACTTGAGAAAAAATTGGAAAACCCCCTTTTGATTGAAGATGTAGGATTAAGCGCGTACTCGGGAACTCCAATAGAGTATTCTTTTACAGTTGATTCGCAATTATTTGTAAGGTGTGATGGAGAGTCTAAAGCAAAGCAGCGTAAGAAGAGTCTTCTGATTTTTAATCCTGATAAAAAATCCGAAATAACAATATCAATTGCAACAAATATTTACATTAAGCCAAGTTGGTTAGAGTGTTATGGAGGAAGTATAAGCTCGTCTTCGAGAGAGGTAGTTATTAATGTAAAACCGAATGGGTGCTCATTTGTTTTTGCTAAAGTACAGGATTTGAACAATGCTATTGTTTATACCCTCAAAATTTGTATACTTGATATCTTACCTAATTATCTAGAAAACATACAAACGGCATATCAGATTTTGCTGACAAAAACAGTTAAAAACGGTAAGTTACAAATATTTGGTCTCAAAAATGAACTTATTATAAACCCTAACCAAGTAGATAGTGAAGAAGTAAGAGTTAAACAAAATTATGCACTTGAATGTTCATATAACAAGACTTTAAAAATTGTCATTGGTGAGGAAGATATAGATTCTGATAGTGGTCATCTTGATTGTCAATTGAAAGTGGGAACTGTGTTGATCCCACTCCAAATACAAGATGAAATGATTAAACCGGTCGAATTAACAGGCAGCGCTGCATTTAAACTTAAAAATACAATTCGTAAAAGTTTGGAATATCGAGATGGTAATAAGATTGTTGTAGGAACTACCGAATTTTTTGCTCGAGATCCATTTAAAAAGTCATTGGAAATAGAATCGCTTTTTGTTAAAAAAGGATGGCTTGCAATATCGGAAACTATTGATGGATATAAGGAATACTTTTTGGATATAAGCGATGCCGTGAAAACATCGTATAACAGATTGATCGAGCAATTCAAGCTGCTTCGCACGGTGCCGAGCTTAGGATATTATAACAAAAATTCTAGTCTTCATGAAGTTGCGAAGATGTATGTGGCAGCGATAGAAAAAGAATTGGAATCTGTAAAACCTGGACATTCGCTCGGAGTAATGGCTAATCATACTCTTCTAATTGGCTGCGTTATAAGGAATTCGGATGAACGAACAATTGCAATGAGTCCACTACATCCTTTGAACGTACTGTATCAACTGAATATGCTTGACGAGGTTGCCGTTGGTGACGTTAGGGAAAACTTAGTTGAAAGGCTTACTGCCCTGTATCTTTTGCCGTTTGTAAAAGACTCTGAAAAAAGCCTTTATCATGCAATAGAGCAAAAACATTCGCCGGAATGGAGATTTTATGCGCCTACATCAAACAAAAGATATCAAGGAGCACGTAACTTCGTTCAAAAACTTGTTTGCGATAAAATTATTCAATACAGAGAACATTTTTCATTTTTGTTTGATGATATAGGGAATAAGCTCTTATGTATCAATTTGGTCAACATGGGTGATTGTAGAGAAATCTTTCAAGGACTAGTAAGATATTATGTGCAGAGTGTGCGTGAAGGTGTTGATTTTGATGAGCTGCTGCAATTTGATGTAAATGTCTATGCGGTAAAAGGCAACTTCAACGAATTCTCTTTACTGGCTGACATGCATAAGCTTAAAGTGTGTATAAGAGATATATATGGAGCAAAAGAGTTTGAGGATGTAAGCGAGCTTGCACTTGCTATGACCAATAAAATTAGATGCTTTTACAAAAATCCAGATGAACTGGAATATCAGTATGCGCACCTGACCTTTTACGAGATGGCTTCGTCAGAGAATTCTGGAGAAAGTCGAATGGACTCTATTGTGACTGGTATTTCTTTAGGAGGAATAACATCAGGAACTCCATCTGTTCTTGATGCCGAATGGTATAAAACGGGATTTGGAACCAAGTATGCTAAGAAAAATCAGCTAGTAAGAATGGCTGCATATTATAATTCAATGTTTAGAGTCGCTTTTTCTGGTAGCTCATATGAACCAGAATCGAGTATATTCACTGAGATTGAACAAGGGCAAGAGGGACAACTTGGCAAGATTTATAAATCATCTAACTGGGTTGTGTTTGTTGACCCTAAAGTGGATCTGTCTTTCTTTCAGAAGAAAACATCGAGTGATGACGAGCTTATGATTATTCATTACAGCGACCAATATACGTCTGCAAGTGGATATGATGATATTACGGTTACTCAAAAGTCAACTCAGTATAATGAAATAATCGCGAGCCAGCTGCAGAAAAAAGGGGTAATCGCTAATACATCTAACATCAATGGAATAATTAGTCTTTTCAATGCAATAAATGGTGGCTGGATGCTTCGCTTAATAACAGCTAAGAAGCTATATGGTGCCGCAGATAGTTATTTCAGTAGAGAAAAAATGAGCATATTGTCTGCAATTAAGCTCTGTATGGCATATTACAATCATCCCAATATCGTATGGATTCCTATATCATTAGAAGAAATGCTGCGAGTTTCTGGCGGTGCAGGGTTGTCTCAAAAAGATGGGATTTTGTCTGCCAAGAATTTAGGATTTGAACAGAGAGTCACCAGCGATGATGTATTGCTTGTAGGCATAGAAGGACCAAATGATAACTTAAAAGTATATTTACATCCTGTGGAAGTTAAAATTGGTCAGATCCCTTCGGCAGTGTTAAATAAAGCAAAGGAACAGCTTAAAAACACCTATAAGGGGCTGTGGAACGCGTTATGGCCAGATGATGGACGCAATAATTTAGAGAGAAAACTTTCACGAAACTTTTTTATACAGTTAGTTTTGGTTTGCTGTGAAAAATTGAAGCTTTACAATATTTATCCAAATGAAGCATGGGATTCAGTTTTAAGTGAATTCAGAGAGAACTTACTAAATGAGGTATATACCATCTCTGATGGTATGGACGCTTACATAGGAATAGGTACTGTTGTTTTATTTGGAGCTGATGTGCTAAACAAATCTGGAGAGATTGATTCAGAGGGTATATGCTTATTGCAAATGCCGGAGAAACTAGGTTCTTCATATATGGTGCTTTCGGCGGACGAAATTGAAAAAGACTTGGATAGGGTAACGAGAGAATTACCAAAACGTCTTAAGCTGGAATATCAATCGAATTTCATTGAAAAAAAGGAGACGCACGATATAGAAAGTAGATTGATAGATTTCTCAGAGTTCACATATAATATGACAAATTTGGATTCACAAAAAGTTGCAGAGGATGAAACATCTTGTAATAGCATATTTGAGCCAAATTTAAATCCTCTAGAGAATGAAGGGGTAGTTGACACATCTGTTTCTAATGATGAGGAAAAGACATCTATGAAGGAAACGGGTATGAAGATTCTATTTGGAACAGATGTGACATCAGGTGAACAGCTATATTGGTATCCAAATGATACAAATCAAATTTTTCATACAAATACTGGAATTATCGGAACCATGGGTACAGGAAAAACACAATTCACAAAGTCGATGATTACACAGTTGTACCGTGACAGAGGGCATAATTTTGAAAGCGACCAGTTAGGTATACTTATTTTTGACTATAAAGGTGATTACAACGAGAGCAAAGAAGATTTTATTAAGGCAACTGATGCAAAGGTTTTTAAGCCCTATCATCTGCCATTCAATCCATTATCACTTACAAAGTCGAGAGTTTTCAAGCCATTGTTGCCAACACATACGGCGAATGCGTTTAAAGATACTTTATCAAAGGTATATGCATTAGGGCCAAAGCAGCAAAATGTATTATTCCAATGTATTATTGATGCTTATGCGGCTAGAGGAGTTCTTCCTGGCGATCAAACCACTTGGGATAACAAGCCGCCAACTTTTGACATGGTGTATAGTCTGTATTCCAATAATGAGGACATTAAAAAAACTGATTCATTGGCCGCTGCAATGGATAAGTTATATCAATTTCAAGTTTTTGAAGGTAACCCTAGTAAAACACAGTCATTGTTTGATCTATTGAATGGAGTCGTAGTAATAGATTTGTCTGGCTATGATGCTGACATTCAAAGTCTTATTGTTGCCATTACTTTGGATTTATTTTATGCGCAGATGCAAGCAGCTGGTTCAAGTAAGCTGGACAATCAATACAGACAAATTACAAAACTTATATTGGTTGATGAAGCAGATAATTTTATGGGCGAGGGATTTCCGGCGCTTAAAAAAATTCTAAAGGAAGGACGTGAATTTGGTGTTGGTACAATCCTATCTACACAGTTTTTGAAACACTTTGGAACTGGTGAGGATGACTATTTAAAATACATTCTTACATGGGTTGTCCACAATGTAGCTGACCTTAAAAACTCAGATGTAGAATTCGTTTTTCGGGTTGAGGCAAAAAATGGAGATAGTCAGACTATATACAATGACATTAAAAGTTTAAAAAAACATCATAGCATTATAAAGATTGGAAATACAAAGCCTAAATATGTCGTAGATAGGGCGTTTTGGGAGTTGTACAGGGAGCTTTATCCGGAGATAGATTGACAATTTTAAAAAAAAACGCTATACTTAAGTATACTACTTAAGTATAGCGTTTTTTTGCTTATAGGAGGATTTTATGGATTTTGTATATCGTTTTCCTGTTGTTAAAGGTATTCAGGCAAAACGCAAATATTATATAGGCATGGTTCCGTTGAAGATGATTCCGAGACTCTTTCCTTCAGATGATGAATATGTACTACCGGAATTCAGAGCTCAAAGAAGACTCAATACGGCAAGAATACCGATTATTAGCAAATATATTTTAGATAATCGTGATGATTATGTCTTCTCTGCTTTAGCAGCATCTATTGATGGCGAGTTTAGATTTCTGTCATCAGGAGATAATGCCGATATTGGCGTTTTAGAAATATCTATGGAGGCAAGATTTTTGATAAACGATGGTCAACATCGAAAAGCAGCAATTCTGGAAGCATTATCAGAGGACGAAACACTAGGAAATGAAACCATTTCTGTGGTGTTTTTTGAAGATAATGGATTAAAACGTAGTCAGCAGATTTTTACCGACTTGAATAAGCATGCAGTAAAAACCTCTAATTCAATTTCTGAATTGTATGATTCACGTGATGATTTGGCGGTAATAACAAGAGATGTCATTTCACAAGTTCCGTTTATCAATACTTATACAGATAAAGAAAAAGATATTTTAGGTAAGTTTTCTTCCAATCTATTCACCTTAAATACATTTTATTTGGCTAATAAAAGAATTCTTCAAAAATGCAACTCTTATTCTAACTGTCAACCATTTTTGCTCTCCTTTTGGAAACTTGTCTCAGATAACATGACACAATGGAATGAATTGCAGAATAAAGAAATTAGTAAAGTGGACCTGAGAGAGAACTATATTATTACGCAAGCCGTTGTAATTCAATCGTTGGGAAGAGTTGGAAACTATTTTTATATGCATCCAGAAGTTGATATGGATCAAGTCATTGTTAGTTTAAAGGAAATTGATTGGAGAAGAAGTGCATCATCATGGAAACTACGAACAATACGAGCAAATGGAAGAATGATTAGTAGTGATGCTGCAGTTATTTTAACATCTAATGTTATTAAACAGGCATTGGAAATTCCTTTGGACGATGATGAGGCAATACGTGAGGAAAAGTTCCTGCAAAATATAAACAATTGAATGGATGGTTTGAAATGTCGATAACAAGAGAAGATGTACAAAAATTAATGAATACGGTGAGGGATCTTTATCTAGCAGATGATATCCCATGGGTTATAGGTTACTCAGGTGGAAAAGACAGTACTGCCACATTGCAGCTTGTTTGGCTTGCCATTCAAGAATTGCCCGATGAGCAGCGCCACAAAACAATACATATTATTAATACAGATACTCTAGTAGAGTCCCCGGTAGTTGCACAGTGGGCAATGCAATCGTTAAAGAAAATGAAGGAAGCCGCTAATTTAAAAGGACTCCCATTTATACCGCATCGCCTTATCCCTGAATATGACAACACATTTTGGGTTAATCTTTTAGGTCGTGGATATCCATTTCCACGTAAAAAATTCAGATGGTGTACAGACAGACTGAAAATTCAGCCCGTAAATAAGTTTGTAAAGGATAAGATTGCGGAGCACGGTGAAATAATTATGGTTTTAGGTACGCGAAAAGCAGAGAGTACAAATCGCGCTAGGACGATGGCAAACTATGAAAAAAAACGTGTTCGAGAGCTACTTAGTCCAAATCCAACACTTGTTAATGAACTGGTTTTTGCGCCTTTGGCTGAATGGTCTGATGATGATGTATGGATATTCTTAATGCAATACAAAAATCCGTGGGGATACTCGAACCAAGAATTACTTACTTTATATAGAGGTGCGACAGCAGATAATGAGTGTCCTTTAATGGTGGAAAAGGATTTGCCTAGTTGTGGTAAAAGTAGATTTGGATGCTGGGTATGCACTATGGTGGAAAAAGATAAATCCATGGAAGCGATGATCGCAAATGATGATGAAAAGACTTGGATGACACCTCTTTTAGAGTTTCGTAATGAGTTTGGTGATGAAGATTTAGATAGAAATAGGAGAAGTTTCCGAAAGATGGGAGGATTTCTTCAGGGCAGTTATGGTCAACTTCATCATGGACCATACAAAAAAGAAATAAGGGAAGCTTGGTTAGAAAAATTATTGCAAATCCAGAATGAAATTAAGATAGCTGGTCCTAATGAATTTGAAAATCTTGAATTGATCACAATAGAAGAATTGCGTGCAATACGAAGAATTTGGGTTTATGACAAACATGAGTTTGAGGACTCGTTGCCTGCAATTTATGAAAGGGTGACTGGAATTGAGTTTTCGGATTCAGAATGGATAGGCTCTGAAGCATTTCACAAAGAGGAATGGGATATATTGCGGTCTGTATGCGATGACATATTCCCTCAAGAAGAACTTGCATTTGAGATGATGTACAGCATGATTGATGTGGAGAATCGGTCGAATATCTTAAATCAAAGAAAAGGTGTTCTTGATGCTTTGGAACGCTGCATTTCACACACATTTTATGCTAATGAAAGTGATGCGACAAAGTACTATCAAGACCGCATTACACGTAAAAAAGAATTAGGCGGCAAATACAACGAAAAGTTCTTCGCTCACATACAAAATGAAGCTGAAGAATTTGAAGGTGAAATTCCAGAAGAAGATGCCGTTATCCCAGGAGATGAGCTCTGATGATAATAACAAAATTAGTTTTTCATAATTTCGGCATTTATGCTGGAGATAATATATTTGAGTTTGAATCCTCTAAACCTGTAGTTTTAATTGGAGGAATGAATGGAAGAGGTAAAACAACGTTTTTAGAGGGCGTGCTCTTAGCATTATATGGAGCAAACTCTTTTGCCTATAATGAAAGCAAATATCAAAGCTACGGACAATACCTAAAAGCATATGTCAACACGGCTGATAATACTTTAGAAACGTATGTAGAACTTGAGTTCAAGTTAGAAAGCGAGAATAAGGAAAAATACTTGATTCGCCGTTCTTGGTCGGGAAACGGACTAAGAACTAGAGAAAAAATTCAGGTGAAAAAAGAAGGACAAGAAAATGCCTTTTTGACAGATAACTGGGTTATGTTTATAGAAAATATTTTGCCTAGTGGTTTGTCTAGCTTCTTTTTCTTCGATGGTGAGAAAATTGCTGAGTTGGCAGTAGAAAATACAAATCAGCAGATGAAGGAGTCAATAAAGACTCTTTTAGGAATATCTATTCTGGATATGTTGGACAACGATATTTCAAGAATTATAAATAGGGTCGGTAAAAAGTCAAATGACCAGATCCATACGAAAGAATTGGAACTTCTGCATGAGAAAAAAAATCAAACGGATGTCGCTCTTCAAGTTCTTGATGAACATATTGCGGAGATTACAACACAAATTGATGAAGCTAAAAAGAAACTGGAAAAGGCTAAAATCGAGTATACAGCAAAGGGCGGAGATATTATTGTTCAACGCCAAGAGTTATTTACACAACGTACAAATCTTGCAGCTAGAGTTGCTCAAGGAAGAGAAATCTTAACTGGTATAGTCGCTGGTGAATTACCTTTACTTTTAGTTAAAGAATTGTTGACAAGTGTTCAAACCCAAGCAGCTAAGGAGCATGACACAAAACTTTTGGGGTATACAGTTAATAAAATTCGTTCTATGTTTGAGACATATATAGAGAGTTCATCTCAAAAAAATGATGGAGTCCAAGGATTTATTTCTTATGTCGAGAATAAAGCATCAGAAGAAAGCACAGAGATTATTTTTAATATTTCCGATCAAAGTTTATTTCAGCTCAATACACTTTTAAGTAAAGATTTAGTTCGGGCTAAAGGAAATATGCTGCAAAACATGGCTTCATGTGCACAAGGAAAGGCCAAAATTGATGAAATTGATAGTTATTTGAGTGTTGATATTGATGAAAAAGCGCTTGCAAAAATATACAAGAAGATTAAGACTATCGAACAAGAAGTCATTAAATTGGAAGTAATCCTTGAAGCTGATCAAAAACAACGCATAAGTTTGAATGGAAATGTGATGAGAGCGACCTCTGAATATAATAGGTTTGTAGAAAACATGCTGGCCAACCTTGAATTGGATGATGATAATAGCCGTATACTTAGATACGCACACCAAGCAATGCAAGCACTCACAGAATACAAAGTGCGGTTACAAAAGAGAAAAATAGGTGTTCTTGCTCGTACAATGACCAAGTGCTATAAAATGCTCGCTAATAAAAAGAATCTAATTGAGCGTATTGAAATGAATGGGGTTACACTGGATTTTGTATACTTGAATAAGGATGGTGAAATTGTACCTCAAAATTCACTTTCGGCAGGTGAAAAACAACTTATGGTTATTTCTCTCTTGTGGGCACTTGCCATTTGTTCTAAGAAAAAACTGCCTGTTATCATTGATACACCATTATCTCGAATGGATTCTGTTCATCGAGTTGCGCTTATTACAACATATTTTCCAAAAGCGAGTGATCAGACTATCATTTTGTCTACTGATTCGGAAATAGATCATCAATACTATGAGATTATGAAGGAAAATGTTGGTGACGAATTTACGCTTGTATATGATGATGTACTGAAGTGTTCGAAAATCAAGAAAGGCTATTTTATAGGTGAATGCAATGATAATTAAACAAATAAAGCTATCCGGTCAGTCGAAAGACCGCCTTTCAAGATTGAAAGGTAAAACTGGAATCAAGAATTGGAATGTACTTTGTAGATGGGCAATCTGCTACTCATTAAAGGAGAACACAATTCCTACAGATATCCCCATTGTTGCGGACAGTAATGTAGAAATGTCATGGTATACATTTGGTGGAGAGCACAGTGATTTATATGAAGCTTTAATCAAAGCTTGGTGTATGAATAAAGGGCTTTCAACCGACGATGAAACCGTCTCAAAGTACTTCAAGTTACATTTGGAACGTGGTATTTCTTACTTGTCAGGAACAAACTTTATTAAGAATCTTGATGACCTTCTTAACCTTGTATTGGAGATGTGATTATGAGTGTATATCTAGATTTCAATTCTTCGTCGCCAATCGATGAAAGAGTGTTAAACACAATGATTGAAGTATACAAAAATACTACTGGTAATGCTGATAGCCGTACACATGATTTTGGAGATAATGCAAGACAAGTAGTTGAAAAAGCGAGAAGTCAAGTATCTGCCATTTTGGGAGTAAATAAGGACGAGATTTTTTTTACAAGTGGTGCTACAGAGAGTAATAATATTGCTCTACAAGGATTAAAGACATATGCATTAAAAGCTGGAAAAAAACATATTATTACATCTGCAATAGAACATAAAGCTGTTCTTGAAACAGCTAAAGCACTTGAAAAAGAAGGATTTGAAGTCGACTTTGTTTCGCCGAATGTCGATGGAATGGTTTCTTCTGAAGCAATTATTAATTTGGTACGAGAAGATACATTGCTTATTAGCATTATGCATGTGAACAATGAAACTGGTATCATACAACCAATTCAAGAAATTGGAGATTATATAGCTGATAAGGATGTTTATTTTCACGTGGATGCGACCCAAAGCTTTGGCAAACTCGTGGAAGAACTTAAAACGGTTAAATATGACATGCTTTCCATGAGTGCACATAAAATAGGTGGACCTCAAGGAATTGGAGCCTTGATTTTGAGAAAAAAGGGCTATAAATTGCCTCCCATTAAGGGGATTATGTACGGTGGTCAACAGGAACATGGAATTCGCCCAGGTACGATTCCTGTAGCCTTAGTTGCTGGATTAGGTGCTGCTTCCGAATTCGCTTTAGAAGAGTATAAACAAAACGCACGAAAGTGCATGAAGATTAAGAAACGGTTATTAAATATTCTTGCTGAATCTGGCATTTCATATGAGATAAACGGAAATCAAAACTTTTGTGTACCAAGTACACTTAGTCTTTGTTTCCATGGTGTATCTTCAGAAGCACTTATGTTGTCTACTAAACAATACTGCGGAGTTTCCAATGGATCTGCATGCAATTCGAAATCATACAGCCCTAGTTATGTGCTTTCGGCAATGGGGATACCAGTTGAAAAAATTGAAAGTTCTATTAGGATTAGTTGGGGAGCGGAATCAAACAATGATGAACTGGTAGGAGCGTTTGATAATGTTTTACAAGTTGCAAAGGGACTCACGTTCTGATAGCTGTTTACATACAGAAAATAGTCATATAATGCGGGAGACTATCTTAAGTGATTGTGCATGAATTTACTCATATTACTTATAAGTAACGCAATTTCAGATTTTGAGGAGTGTAAAGGCCATCCTTTCAAATTACGAGGAGCAGTAGGATTGGTCAAGAGCAAGGCATAGAATTATTTGCTTATGATAGATATCTTGAATAAATATTTTAGTCCTGTCTTGACACCAGCAGGAGCGAAAGCTCCGTCAGTCTGCTAATGAAAGGATCTACACTGAGGTTCATATCCAATACGCTGAGCTTTCAAAAAAGTATAATACTCTTTTAAAAGAGAATGAAGTATTAAAGGGACAACTGGCAAAAGAAATAGATAAAAAAATCCCAGATACTGGAGGTAGCAACGTACATTGACATGGTTATCCTTTGCCGTTTCAACCACGGAATACATTAGAGGATTTATTTTGGCCCCAAAGACGGTATCCGCAAAAAGCCAGTTGGATCTTCCAACCGAGTAGCTGCGTATTACGCGCTAGACATAGCCATTATCTATGGATATGTTTCCGTCAGTAAGAAATCGCCGCAAGTTCTCCTCTTGATTAACAGCATATGTAAGAGCCCTGTTCATCCTGTCAGATTAATTCTCGTCTGATGCTTTCAGTGAATGGATATACGCAAAGAATTGATCTACCTTTGGCTTGACTTTTACGATTCTGATGACAGTCCGATCCTCTGAATTTAAGTTTTTTAGCTGATTTTCTTCATGATAAATATCCCTGATCAGCATCACGGCTTTTGTTTCTGGCAATTCAAGTAGCTGTTCATCGGACAGTTCTGCCACATCATTTACGAAGAAGGCTTCTGCTAAATACATGCGGCAATGCATCATGCATCCGGTAACTGTAATGAGTCTTTTTTTCTCATTCTCCAGTACCTGATAAGAGATATATGAATCACAGGTGATATATCCTAAAAATTCTCTGAAAAAGCTGCGTAGATGATCGGTTCCACGTGTTGCTTCATAGCAGAAGATAATGATCGGATAGCAGTTAAGGAGCTCGCTGTTACAGTGAACCCAGAGATTACTTTTGTGCCCTGGGGCTCTGCCATCCTTGTTAACCTGAATGTAGGTTTCATCATTCTGTGTGTATTTATACTTCAGAAGACATTCCGTCAGATAATCACAAACGGGTTCCATGATTTCCGGAACAAGTCGGTTCACCCAGTTGATGATCGTCTGCTTTATAAGATCGATTCCATTCATCTGGTAATCAACAGCCTGTCGATAGAAAGGAAGTCCGAGCACAAACTTGCGATAAAGGATATCTGCAAGGATAGAGGCTGATGCTGCGCTCCTTTCCATTAAAGGATTCGCGTAGGGTGCTGTTGTAAGTACATGCTCAAGTCCGGATGATATCACTGGGGTATACACAAAATCTACTACAAAGACCGATGGATAAAGGAAGATCTGTCCCAAAGAAAAATCAAACAGGGTGCGGCTCCACTGGAACAGCATTTGATCATTTCATTTTCTTTAAAGTATCAACGCTACCAACGCAAGATACGTCAAGGACAGATCGACCGTGCACAGGAGCTTGTCAGTAGTGGCAAATATAAGCAACGACCCAAAAACCAGATTGGCCCACACTGTTTCATTGGGCATGAGGTTATGACAAATTATGGTGAGGTATGTTCAAAAGACATCCCCTTTCTGGATGCAGATGCCATTCATGAAGAAGAACGGTATGATGGTTTCTACTCTGTATGTACGAACCTTGATAATATGGGGATTGATGAGATTGTTAAGATTAATAAAAAGCGCTGGGAGATTGAGGAATGCTTTCGTATCATGAAAACGGAGTTTAAAGCCCGACCTGTATATCTTCGGAAGGAGGACCGTATCAAAGCACATTTCATAACGTGCTACATTGCATTATTCGTGTTTCGGGTATTGGAGAAGAAGCTTTGAGGGGAATACACCTGCGAGGAGATCATGGATACACTGAGATCTATGATGATGTCACGCCCGGGAGAAAAACTTGGTTATACACCATCATATACAAGGACAGACCTTACCGATGCTTTGCATGAAACATTTGGTTTTCGTACGGATTATGAGATTATAACCGATGTTAATATGAAAAAGATTATTCGCAATACAAAGAAAAAGTAATAATATATAGCTGCATTTTTTCATCACTAAAAATGCGGAAAATGCTGATAAATAAAGCACTCTCCGCATTTACTCTGTCAAAGATGGGATATTATAAATCAAAAAGTTCCAAAAACCAACAATAAAATGTGGAGCACCATATGCAAGTTGTACGGAATAATATAAAAATAAGCAGAAGCACTTAATACGGTGCCACTGCTTATTTTATTTTAAGCGGATAACGGGAATCGAATTCATGAGAAAACTCAGCTATGTTACATTTTTACAGAATGTCCTTGGCAGTGAGATACGTCATCGCCAGGATAAAGCAAAGGAAAAAAGAGTCAAGGAAGCCGGATTCCCATATCCAAAAAATTTGAATGAATTCGATTTGAGTTTTTGTCAGTCCATTACGAAAAAGCAATTAAACCAGCTTTCGGAATTGACCTGGATTGATGGTCTGTACAATCTTATACTTTCCGGCCCTCCTGGCGTCGGTAAGACTCATTTGGCAATAGCACTTGCTTATCATGCCTGTGAAGAGGGATATAAAGCAAGCTATACGACTATGCAGTCTCTAATGCAGTGCCTGCGTATGTCAGAAATCGACCGCCGTAGTAGTGCAAAAATGAACCGGATCCATAAATCAAACCTTCTAGTGATAGATGAGGTCGGTTATCTTCCAATCACCGCAACGGAGGGAAACCTGTTCTTCCAATTGATTTCAGAACTGCAGGAACAGACATCCATTATAATAACGACCAATAAGGGATTTGAAGAATGGGCAGAGTTTTTGGATGATGCAGCCCTTGCAACAGCCATACTTGACCGCCTGTCTTACCGGTTGATCGGATACAGATGTCAGGTAAAAGCTATCGGCTTGAAAATCGAAAATCATTTTTAAAGGAAGGATGTGCAACTAATGAAGTTCAATAAACATATATCTCCTGAGTTGCAGGAACTGTTGACAACTCAATTGAAAGAATATATTAAAATAACGCCTATGACCAAGAAAGAATTACGTGCTATACGGGAATGGGTAAAGGATGGACACAGTGTATATGAAAACATGTCAGGCGCTTTTTATGACGGACAGGTCCCTGTGGAATTCCTGATAGAATGGCGTGATGACGAGTACATCCGCAAGCATACGAAAGGGATGACACCAGATGAAGTCAGGCAGTTTGCACTTTCGTATTATGGTTGGGACGATGATGATGTATCGCTGCAACAGGGCGAGCAGGATCCAAGTCTTGAACCTATAATATTTGGAGACGAAGAACTTCCCTTCAGTTAGAAAAAAAACCGCGGATTATTCCGCGGGATAATATAAGCAAAAGTGCTGGATTTTATTTGCCTAAAAATGCTGGAAAATAAATTCCCTTTTTTTCTGGAAAGTACTTGCCGTTTACAACCAGATGGCAAGTACATTGTCGCAAGGTGACTTGTAAAGTTTTAATAAATTCAGAAATCCACGTTTGTTTCTGAAATAAAAAATATTGTAAGATTTCAATAATTCCCATACATAGCTTGTTATGTTGATGAATTGTGGTAAAATATACATAAAATAAAAATATTGTGTAAAAAATAGAATGTTTTATGGAGATTGAGACATGTTATGGAAAATGAAAGAGACATTGTAAAAAAGATAAGAATATTTATTGACAATCCAGAACAATGCGAGGATGGGATTGTTGATTATTTTGCTCATAACATCAAGTACATTACATATGAAACAATGTTGGCTCAAAAAATTATGCTTAAGCTATATCTGTCAGAAGCCATCGAAGAAATAGAAAAAGAGACAATTTATAACAATGTGATGATGTACTATAATACGGAACAAATTAGAACCTATATAGATTTTATTAAAATTATATTTCCGGTACTTAATAAATTACAAAATTATATTGGCAGACAGATACAAGACAATTTTAA
The DNA here is from genome assembly GCA_023392995.1 of Bacillota bacterium. GTDB lineage: Bacteria > Bacillota > Clostridia > Lachnospirales > Lachnospiraceae > Mobilitalea. The sequence goes on along the minus strand of JAEWMZ010000099.1, from coordinate 10,858 downwards.
CTCGCTATTCGTATTTTTGAGTTGTCTTAGTATGTTCACGATGGAAAATCCAGACATTATAAAATATCCGAAAAATCTATTAATGCAATTAGCTGCTAAGTTATTACCTTATGATACAAGTTGGCGTGAGGCACAAAGTAAAATTGTTTTAGCGGAAGATACGTATATCAAGCATAAAAGATTAATTGAGAATATCTATCTTAAAGCAATTAGCTATGGGTGCATTATAGAAAAGTTTGATGATATAAGTTATTTAAAAGAAGAAGTATTAGAAGTGAAAAAAATCTCAACTAGACCAGTAATTAAATTACAAATGAGTGATCCTGAATATAAGTATAGAATTATGTTAGGATCTGCATATTATGGTGAGGTTTCAAACAGGCGTATAATAGATGAAGATTGGAATAATGATTTGATTTATCAATTCTATAAATGCTTTATCTGTAAGAAAAGTTATTTTTATGAAATAGGAGATTTAGAAAAAGAATGGATACTTGGAATGTTAAGACGACAATTCATGGGCGAAAATATGTTAGACTTAATTATACGTGTAACAGGGCAGACTGGATCTATTGTAGTGTCGATATTATTATATCTATACATAAAACAATTGTTTTTGATAATGGTTCATTCTCAAATGTATCAAATAATAACTTATGAAGAAATAAGTAAAGAGATATGTTTTGCAGATAAAATTAATTGCGATGAGTTTTCAACTATATATTTTATGATTTTTACTAAAGAAGATTTAGAATTTAACTTTTTTCAACATCCTTTTTTTAGAGAAGGCAATAATATCATAATTGCACGATGGATGTTTGATCAGAATTACAATGTTTTTGAAGAACCTAGAAACATAATTTTAAATCCATATACACATAATAACATGGGCCGAGAAATGGATTATTTCGGAAAGCACATATTTGAAAAATTTATTAAGGATGTTACTAAAGATTGTGGTTGGAAAGTATTAAAAACCGGAATAAAGGTTAAAAGAACTGATTTTGATTTGGTTGCATTTAAAGATGGAAGAGTAATTCTAGCTCAAGTTAAAGTAGCACATTGTGGTAGAGAACCTTATCAGTTGTGGAAAGCGGATAAAATAATCGAAAAAGCAGTTGATCAAATTAATGTATGTAGAAGAGCAATTCAAGAAGATAAATTCCTGTTATATTCAAATCTGAAGAGGGAGGGGATTGTTACGAATGGGGATCAAATACAAGATATCTTGTATTTGATAATTATTGGAAATAGCTATTTTGCTAAAAGAAGGGATATACCAGTTATTAGTATAGAGGACTTGAAGAATGTTCTAATGATTGAGCAAGAGGATAATGCGAGGTTTAAAGAAATACTCAATGACGCGTTATCTATGTATAATATTAGGGAGAAGCCTATATATAAATCCAGCTTAATTGATACTGATGAATACTCAATTCTATATGATGAATATGAGATATGAGGAGGATAAATTAAATGCAGAATGGTTATAGTGAGGTAAAGGATGTCATTGAAAATAATTCCTTTTACATTCCTAAATATCAGCGGGGATATCGCTGGAACACTGAGAATGTAAGAAAATTACTTGAGGATATATATGAAGGAAAATTAGGAGAAATCTCGGAAATAAACTGTAATAGCAATAATTTGGTGTCTTTACGGGAGAAAGTGTTTGATTTAGATACAAATGGTATAGTTAAAAAAATAGTCCAGCCTTACTGTATTCAGCCACTTGTTGTATGTGAACGTGAGTTTATTGACATGAACATTCTATATGATGTGATTGACGGTCAACAAAGGCTTACGACAATTGCACTATGCATTTCAGCGCTACGGAATGCAAGTAGAAGTATTTTCTATGACATAGCTACTCGAGATTTACCGGAAGAAGTTTTAGAATCTCTTTCTATGGAAGGAATTGAGTCAATAAAAGAAAAATGTTTTCAAAATAACGATGCTTTTAAAGGAATTTGTATTCGATTATTCTACGAATCAAGGAATGGAAGTGAAAAATATCTAAAGGAACTTTATAGGATGGGAGAGCAGGGGAAAGAAGATAATATTGATTATCTTTACATGAATGAAGCATACAAAACTGCTTATGATTTCTTCAAAAAAGCATTAGATGGAATTGAGAAAAACGAAAATATTTACATAGAGTATTTGAGAGATGTTTTGTTAAGAAACACCAGATTTATATGGTATCAAATTGATAAATGTAACTCAGATCCGCATGAAGTATTTGCCAATTTCAACACTGAAAAAATCGCCCTGACGAATGCTAAATTGATAAAAGCGATATTTATGGATCCAGCAAACTATAATTCTGAAAATATTAAAGACAAGCAAAACAAAAACAAAGGCATCAGTTATATTGTTGTATATTTCCTTGCTAAAGCTGCAGAAAGATAGAGAGTGAATATGAAATCAAGATCAGAGATCAGCATGGAACTTTATCAGTTAATGCTAAGACGAGGGTATCGGGAAGAATTCTGTGATATTGTCACCAAGAATCTAAATACAGATTTTACTGCTAAGAGGATGATTGGATATTTATCACATTATCAGCATCCGCCACTTGAAGAGATTGCCGATGAAATGCTTGCAATCCTAAACGATAGGAATAGAATCATGCAGAAGAAGGATTTAGAGAAGATTAATGCATCTTGGAATAATTATATGATGCAAGCTTTTAATGAAAATGAAGGATAAACATAATGATAAGAAATAGATAGGTGGTAGATAAACATGCAAGAATATGCAAGAATAGTCATAGAAGATTACTGTAGAACCCATAACAGTGCAAAAAGCAAAAGAATCAATAAGTTGGTGGAGATGTCTTATGATATGGGTGCAATGATCAGCGATGGAGATGCGGCATTTTTAGAGAAAGTAATTGACCAGGAAAAGAATTTAGAGCTAAAAGAAGCGTTGCAGGAATTAGACAAGTTTCTATGCGAATAAGAAACCTGTAAAATAGGAGTAAAGCCAATGAGAAGTATTTATGGTGAAGAACAATTCAAAATAGCCTTTTTTGGGGAAATTACCTCGGTACAACCGCGTTCCAATGTGTGGCGGTATCTTGTGGATAACAGAACTCATTCACTTACAGGATATAATCTGCTCCTGAAGGGGAGGGCAGAAGACGAGGAAAAAGAATTTGCAGTTGCTATCTCGGAGAAGCAGCAACAGAAGCTCCTTTTTCATATTGGCGATGTGATCAGTGGTACCGGTTGGACGAAGAAATATCCGGAGATTGAATACGCTGATTATTATCGTGCCGGTCGCTTCGGAAAAGAAATCACTTTCCGGAAAGTAGATGATGATCACAGTACAGTTGCAGTGGATGTAGCAGTCAGCCATCAATTCTTTGGATGGATATTTAGTCTTGGAAGAGAAGTGAAGGTTGTTGGACCGGATGAAGTTGTGGAGCAGATAAAGATTGCTGCGGAAGAGTTTGCCACTAATTATCAGTAACAGTTCACACACTAGCCAGAATGGAGAAGGAAATTACAATGTCTGAGAAAAATTACTATGATGAATTGGAAAAACTACTGGAAAAACAGGATAAAGAGGAACTAATATCTTTCATTATGGAGAAAGTCTACCAAGATGCAGGATATGCACAACTAGTAAAAATTAAATATGATAAACCAGAAGAAATCTCATATCTTGAAGAACAATGGCGTGAAATACAGCAGCTATATTTACAACTAAGCTATGAGCCTTATATTGATGATCAGCTGGAAATAGATGAAGTATGGGAAATCTCAGAAGAACTTGTTAAATATTTGAATGAGAACGATGAGGAACAAGCTTTAATGAAAGAAATTGCAACATTGATCGAAGAAAATGATTATTACGATGAATATGGATGCAATGATCCAATGGAAATGCTGTATAACGCATTGAAAAAGAAGTGCAATGACATACAGAAATAAATAACACTTATGGATGTAGGTGGCTGATTCCATGCATCGTTTATTATGATGTGTAGTAAAGAGATTGGAGTAGATTATGTCACGAAAGAATCACAAAATGGTTGATAAAAAGTTACTTCAGACAGATAAGAAGTATTCTAATCTTAAGATGAAACAGAAAGAGAATATCAATCTTTGGATTGGACAGGAAATCAGATCATATTATAAAGAAAATGGCAGAATGCCAAGAAAAGAGCATGAGTTCCAGATTGTTCTCGATAAGCTTTATGACAGAATAGAGAAGGTTGACATTTGGATTCCGTATGGAGAAATCAATAAGAGATTTATGGAAAGTCGAATGGGCAGAATTGACAAAATAGAAGGTCGGATTCAGAAAGAAGAATGTACAATCGCAATTAGCCAAATTCAGATTGAACCAATTGAAATAGAATTGTCGGTGTGTAAAGTCGCTGATTATTCACAGGTAGATATGAATACCGAGTTTTGCTTCACAGGCAAAACAGATACTGAAAATTCGTTGGTTTGTCCTTCAAGTACAATTCCTAAAAATGTGATTGAACAAGATGATGGATGGAAGGCATTGAGAATATGCGGTACTCTGGATTTTTCATTGATTGGAATTTTGTCCGGCATCTCCTCAGAATTGGCAAAACAAGGAATTGGAATATTTGCCATATCAACATTTAATACTGATTATATACTGGTAAAGGAAAAAGATTTTGTCAAGGCACAGGAGTCACTTAGTAAGAAGGGGTATGGAGGTGCACCTGCACAATGATGAAAATACGTTGCGTTGTGGAACGCATCACCTATCAGAATAAGCAAAATCCATAGAGCGTGGTGGATTTAAGGATATGATTTTCTTGGATTATGTTGAATAAAAGCAGGTCAGTTTGATACCTGTAGTCATATGTCTCGATTTAAAGCACATTATAGAAATGTGATTGGAAGATCACTTTTGTGTGAACTTCCAGAAAAAATAGACCTAAAAAAGCCTTCAATCCAGTATTTAAGCCAATTATAGCAAATTTATGCATAGGTATCTTTAGACCTATAGTATCAAGGGAAAATATCATGAAAATCCTTGCAACTATAGGCACTTTTTATAGTTAGGTCTAATAATACTGGAAGTTCACAATGAGGTATATGTTTCTTTAGAGACACCAGAGCGAAATTTCTTAAAAGAGAAAGACAATATATTATCCGAATATTGACTAAACAAATAAAAACAGTTAAAATATTATCTATGAATAACTTTGAATTTTTAAAATCACCAAATGATATTAATATTGAAATTGCTAAAAGAGTAAGTGCAAGGAGAAAGGAGAATAATATTACACAGGAGCAACTTAGTGTGAAATCAGATGTTAGCTATGGTTCCATAAAAAGATTTGAGAGAACCGGCGAAATATCACTATCCTCACTTATTAAAATAGCATTTGCGTTAGGAGTGGAGAATGATTTTGATTTATTATTTACTAAGAAGGGATATTCATCCATTCAGGAGGTAATTGATGAACGATAAGAAACTGTTAGAAGTATATATAAATCAAAAGCATGTAGGAACATTGGCAGAAACCAAGGATCATCTGATGGCATTCGAATATAGTGATGAGTGGATAAGGTCAGGCTTTTCTATTAGCCCAGCTTCACTACCATTGCGTAAGGGTGTTTTTGTTCCTAAAAAGTATGACCCATTTGATGGATTGTTTGGTGTATTTGCAGATAGTCTTCCGGACGGGTGGGGAAAGCTTTTAGTGGATCGGTTATTATTGAAAAATCAGATTAACCCGGCAAGTGTTAGTGCACTTACAAGACTGGCAATTGTAGAGAATAGCGGTATGGGTGCTCTGGAATATCGCCCTTCATACGAAATGAAAGCAGAAATGACAGGAATGACATTGGATGAACTTGCAGTGGAATGTGAGAAAATGTTCGATACAGAGCATTCAGAACACTTAGATGAATTGTTTCGTATGGGTGGCTCCTCCGGTGGGGCAAGACCAAAAGTGAATTATGTGATTGGAGGAGAAGAATGGATCGTAAAATTTCCGTCTTCTATTGATAGAAAAAATATAGGAAGAGAAGAATATGATTATTCTGTTTGTGCAAAGAAATGTCAATTACCTATGACAGATACAAGGCTCCTGACTTCAAGGTTTTGTGAAGGATATTTTGCAACAAAACGTTTTGATAGAGAATATAGTCAGAAAATCCACATGGTATCAGTGAGCGGATTATTAGAGACTTCACATCGGATTCCTAATCTTGATTACAATATTTTGATGCAGTTAACGTTAAAAATAACACGCAGCTACGAAGAAATAGAGAAACTTTTTAGATGGATGTGCTTTAATGTATTTGCCCACAATAGAGACGATCACTCTAAGAATTTTTCCTTTTTATATAAGGATGAGAGCTGGAAGCTGTCACCGGCATATGATCTGACCTATAGCAATTCAATTGGTGGAGAACATGCTACGACAGTAAATGGTAATGGAAGTAATCCGGGAATGCATGATATTTTGGAAGTTGCAAAAAATACGAAGATAGATGAGAAGAAAGCGCAAAGAATTGCTGGTGAAATCAGAGAGATTATAGCTGAGGATTTGAAAGAATATTTGTAATATTAATATAGTAATTGAATATCCCGACTTAAGAAGGAACCTCGTTCGTTACTGCAATAACGTAATTGCCCGCTTTTGTACCCCAAAGCGCGTTCCTACAAGAGTAATAGATTGCGGGAATATAATGCAGATGGAGGTGTTCCCATGGCGCAGAGAACGGTATGTCTATGTGACGGAAAGTATATCGGAATCGAAGCGATATACACTGTTGTAAATGGTAAACAAATTAATATTCCGGAAAAGCTCAGAGAACTTCGCGAAAAGAGCAGAAGAAATCAGCTTTTTTGTCCTTGTGGTTGCGGCTCAAATTTAATTCTTGTAGCGGGTGATCGTAATCTTAGAGAACAGCATTTTAGGCAGAAAGATAAAGAATTCAGTTCTTCCTGTGAAGCAATTATGGAAGGACAGAATTCAATTAATTCTAAGATTATTTTAAAATGCTGGCTCGATGATAAGCTTCAAGCTCCAGACATTGAATCAAGAGTTCCAGTTAGTGACGTAAGTGATAGCAGACGTAGATATGAGTTTACATTCTTATCAAGAAACAGCAGGGTCGGACTGAGTTATTGCAATGAAAGAATTAATTTGTCAGTGGACAAGATAAATCTTCTTAAGGATAATAGCAAAGGGATAAGGGTTATCTATGTTGTAGATATGCGTAATTTTGGAAATGATGGGCAGTACCCGGAAGGTGTTATGAAGGTGCAAAATGAGCAGGGATATTGTTTGTTTTTATCAGTTACAGATCGCGATTATTCTACAGCAAGGTTAAGAGCTGCCTTCAGCGCTCAAGATATTGATGGCCTGTGGAAGGAGATAATACTTGCAGAGGACAATCTACATGAGTTCACCATTGAGGATGGGAAAGTAGTATATCAAGCTGTTGCACTTAATGATCTTTTGGAATATTCCAAGGAGGAATGGAAGGCTGGGATAGAGCGGGAACGTGTTATGCGCGAAGCACGACGTAAGGTTCAGGAAGAAGAACGCCGTCTTGCAGTAGAGAGAGACGCCAAGATGCGCGAAGAAAGAGAACGTCAGGCACGAGCAGCGACAGAGGAACGTAGACGACGCTGGGAAGAAGAACAGAGGTATGCTATCGAACAAACAGCTAAGCAACGCGATGAAGCAGAAAAGGCACAATCGAAAGCGGAAGAACGTAAACGCATAGAAGAGCAGGAACGTAGTGAAGCAGAAAGGCAATTTGCAGATAGCCTGTTGGAGCGGATGAATCAACAAGAGGAGCAAGTAAGAGATTTCCAGGGACGACGTTGGATTAAATGCGAGTTCTGTGGAATGATAGCACTTGAGTCTAAATTTAGTTCCTATGGTGGAACGAATCATATTAATCTTGGTATATGTAAAGAATGTCAAAAGAACAACCCGGAAGCTAATATTATAAGAATACCTGAGCCGGAAAAGACAGCTGGGATGAAAGGCAATAGGTGTCCTAATTGTGGCGGTGATTTGAAAGAAAAGACAGGCAAGTTTGGGCGGTTTGTTAGCTGTAGTAATTATCCAAACTGTAGATACACAAGAAGCATTCAGTAGAGCGAATTTACATAAGATTCACCCTATTTGTCTTTTATCTTTTCGCTAGATCTAGCACCTCTAATATGTATCGATGAATTTCGTTATATGAATTATTCTCCATTATATAACATAATATAACAAATTACAAATGAGTAAGCGCCAGATATTAATCTTCAACTAATAAATCAACCATTAAGTTGGATTGATTTGACAATTACACTTAAAGGACACCTTTCAAAAATAAACTTTTTGAAAGGTGCCCTTTTTTGGTAGCCCGGTGGCCATGACTTATCTATCTACAGGTCTCAATTCAGCAAATCGAATCTCAAACGGCTCTAACTCTGCAGCGTAAGTAAGTGAATGTGAATCAGATTGAAGATATCCCTGATGGAAAGCAGGAATACATAGCCCACGAAGTAGATCCATATCCTGTGGGGTATGGGGCATGGCACCCATCTTTAGCCATAGATCAAAGGCGTTGCCATGATGACGGTTAACGTAATATTCTTTTACCAAATAGTTTCCATTATCTATATCAGTAAGCTGAAGAGAAACAGCTAGGTTTTTAGTCGTATCAAAAGCCGAGTAGCGATTGGTTTCCGTCATATCAAATAATTCACCAGAAGCAAAAAGGTCCCCATAATGAATGTAATGATATGAAATAATCTGATATCGATTATCTCGTTTGGTAATATAGTAGCCATCTCCAGAGGTAATTAACTCACTCCCAAGCATATTGGCAAAATAGAAGGCGTAGAATAATCCCTTTCGCAGACCATTTAACGTATAGATGCCTAGACCACCATGGAACATGGTATCTGGCAGTGCATTCTCCTCAATCAAATCTGTTAGACTCCAATAGCCGAAAGAATCCAGGCGATCATAGTTTTTTAAAAGGTTTTTCATAATATAACAGGTCTTAAAGCTGGTATCGTTGATTAGATTCCTATGAGACAATGTAAAGTTCCATTCTGTCATATAAATTGGAAGATCCCCCATCTCTAAAGAACGAAATATTCTCTTGATGCTTCCAATAAAGAAACTAAAGTCATCTGCATTTTTAGGAAAGGAGGAGCTTGCTGCATGCGCCAGGAAGAAATCATCTGCTGTCGGTGGTACAATATCGGAGTAGTAATGTATATTTAAAAAATCAGGTCTACAGTCATTGGAAGAAGTATAATTCAGAAATCTTCGGATCCAATCGTCATTACCCAGATTATCGATATAGAGTAAGGAAGGTGTTCCAAAACGAATATTGCTACATACCTTTTTCACCGTATCATAGGTGTTCTTATAGAACTTGAAGAATAAGGCATCATCACCAAATCCAAACATTTTTGGAGAGGTTGCTGGTTCATTCCAAACGGTAAAAAGCCAATCTGTTACAGTATCCTTTCCATATCGAGTGATTAGATGCTTTGTAAAATTCTCAATTAATAGATTCCATTCTTCCATTTTTGCAGGAGGACTTGTGATAAATGGGGAGTAGCATACGGTCTGGTTAGGATCCTTGGCCAACTCCCTAGGCATAAAGGAAAGTTGAATCATTGGCATAATGCCAATCGATAATAGAAAATCAAGAACCATATCTACCAGGGTATAGTGGAATTTTAGCTCTCCATTTGCTCTGTTCACAACCATCATGTCATCGGAAAGAATTCCATGAAACTTGATATATTTATATCCAATATTCTTTTGGATATCTCTCAACATCTCCTGAATCTCGTGATTTAATAACTCCTTAGCTCGTCCGACTCCTAGGAAGGTTTTAAAAGTATGCTTCAAAGGCGTAATAGAATTTACGCAGGAGATATCCTTGACATTTAACAATTTTTTCTCTGCAGAAGGACGTTGTACAACATTTACTCTAGTATTATTAAGATATTTCGTTAATGATTTAAGGTAATTGCTTGGCTCTATGAGAAGATAATTAAAATGATTGTCAGGAGAGGAAGCAGAGGAATTTTCTTTATAGTGTTTACGATAAGCACTTGGCAGCATATTGTATTGATTCTTAAAAGCGCGAACAAAGGAATGGGATTCTGTAAAACCATTGTTAACAGCAACTGTTTCAATCGAATCATTGGTAGTAATTAGGTCAGATAAAGCATGCTCTAGTTTCACGCCAGTATAGTATTGTGTGAATTTTACTCCCATATGTTTGTTAAAAAACTGAGAGAGATACGGTACAGATAATCCTTCTATTGTGGCAAGGTCATTTAACGTTAAGTTCTCATGGTAATGGTCATTGATATAGGTAATGATATGCATCAGTCGTTCCATATACTTTTGCTGAGTGATTAAAGTATCAGAGGTATTAGTTTTAAAATTATCCAGTAGATGCGCAATGAGATAGTAACTTAATGAATAGTTTCGATAATCGGTTCCATCAGAGCGATACGCATTGGATTGAATCAGAGATGCGATTGTGAATCGGATATTATTATATCTATCATAATCTGAATCAAGGGAGCTATTACAGTCGAATACCAAAGAACTAAGATCTGTTTGGAATTGTCGAAAATTGGATAGCTTAATTTGAAGCGCGATCAAGACAGCACTGCTAGAATGTATCTCATGTATCGTATTGGAGTTGATTAGAATGATGTCCTCTTCTTCTAAATTGTAAGTTACCCCATTTATTGTGATTACAATCGATCCTTCCAACACCATTAATAATTCAACACTAGTATGCCAGTGCTTTGGTACAGTTCCAAGCTTATGAATAAATACTTTAAGTGGGATATGAGATTCGAA
>JAEWMZ010000098.1 GCA_023392995.1 Bacillota bacterium | reverse complement strand
CTTCTGCCCTGGATACCTCCGCATTAACAGGGGAATCCCTTCCAAGAGATGTGGAACCTGGTCACGAGGTATTATCTGGCTCAATTAATAAACATGGTGTATTAACCATCCAAGTATCGAAAGAATTTGGCGAATCCACCATTTCCAGAATTCTTGACCTGGTACAGAATGCCAGCAGTAAAAAAGCACCGACAGAGAATTTTATTACAAAATTTGCAAGGTATTATACCCCTATTGTTACCTTTGCAGCGTTGGCACTTGCAATCCTTCCCCCCTTAGTACTTCCGGGAGCCCAGTTTGGTGATTGGATTTACCGGGCACTTGCCTTTCTAGTGGTATCTTGTCCCTGCGCTTTGGTTATCTCCATTCCCTTAAGCTTCTTTGGCGGTATCGGAGGAGCATCAAAGAACGGCATTCTAGTGAAGGGCAGTAACTACCTTGAGGCTTTAAATCACGTGGATACCATAGTATTTGATAAAACCGGCACCTTGACAAAAGGTATTTTTAAAGTAACAAAATCTGTTGCTTTCAATGGTTGGTCAGAGAAGGATCTCCTCTCCTATGCCGCCCACGCAGAAAGCTTCTCCAACCATCCCATTGCTTTATCCATACAAAAAGCATATCATCATCCCATTGAGCAAAGCCGTCTTTCGGAACAAGAGGAGGTTGCCGGTCAAGGAATCCGTGTTAGGATCGATAATAAATTAGTGCTTGCCGGTAATGGAAAGCTGATGGAGGCAGAACATATTCAATGGCAGCCGGTGAACGAGCTGGGGAGCATCGTATACCTGGCGGTGGAGGGTATTTATGCCGGTTACCTTGTAATATCTGATGAGATAAAACCTGACAGTAAAAAAGCACTCCAGGATTTAAAAGCCTTAGGTATCAAGCAGACTGCCCTGCTGACCGGTGACACAAAGGCTGCCGGTGAAGCCATAGCCCATGAGATCGGACTGGATACCGTATACTGTGAGCTGCTGCCCCATCAGAAGGTCGAGCAGCTGGAGCAGCTTTATCAGAACCGGAAATCCAAAGGGAAGCTTGTGTTTGTAGGCGACGGTATCAATGATGCCCCTGTATTAACACGGGCAGACATTGGTATTGCAATGGGAGCATTAGGTTCCGATGCCGCCATTGAGGCAGCTGATGTTGTACTTATGACGGATGAACCCTCTAAAATTGTGTCCGCCATCAAGGTGGCACGTAAAACCAGAGCGATTGTGTGGCAGAATATTATCTTTGCTATGGGCATTAAGCTTGTATTCCTAATTCTTGCGGCCTTTGGTATTGCTACCATGTGGGAAGCTGTTTTTGGTGATGTAGGCGTAACCATAATTGCTATTCTAAACTCCATGCGCGCTATGAAATCTACTCGTTAGAATCATACACACTCCCTACAATAAAGGACAATTCCCAGCGTCAACAAGCACTGTAATAAATTAGGCGTACCTTCCAAAACGGATTCATGATGCGATTAATGAAATATACTAGAAAGGGTCTTTCTCAGACAATTGGAACCTACAGATTTAGAAAGAGGACTTGAGGTCAAGCGTTATGCTTGGCTCCAAGTCCTCTTTCCTCATTGGCTAAATTATTTATCCCTGTCTGCTTTTCAGGAAAACAAATGTATTTTCATCCGACAGTTCTTTCGCATAACTATAGTTCATACGATTAAATTGCTGAATCTCTTCGATTTGCTTAATTTTTCCCTCAGCCATAAAACGCACCATCTCACCTCTTGCCATTTTTGCATAGGTACCTTTTTCGACTACCTTATCCTTTATTAGCTCTCCAAAGATGCAGGTTACGAAACGTCTATCATTTCCTATGTAACGGGAAATACATTTACTATATTCTACTGAGGCAAGGTTCAAAATCTCCTTACTTTCAGAAAGTAACTGTTCCGTTAGTCTTTTGTCCCAATAATCATAGAGTGATTTCCATTCTCTTGTTTTCAGCTTTGCCTGCATCTCAAGCCGGTAGGGAACAACGCCATCAAAAGGCTTTAACAATCCATAGAAGCCAGATAGAATTCTTAAATGCTCTCTGATGTACTCCATCTCATCAACCTGAAAGACAGCGGGTGCCATGTATTGATACTGTATTCCCTGATAGGAAAGAATGGCAGGCGTCAGGTTGTGATAAAGACTTAAATCCCTTAGCCTTTTATAATGATAGCCCGCAATATCATCATTGCAATTCCAAAGATTTTTGGCCTCTTCATAGCTTAATTGTTTCAGCTGCTCTAACAGCACCTGCGTCTCTTCCATAAAACACGGCAGCTCTTCATAGGCCAAGGTATCCGTGTCTATCTTCATTCTTTTCGCCGGTGATATGATTATTCTCATTCTTATGTTCCTCTGTACATTTACTTTTTAATCGATGATATGATCAGCATCATCGGACGCCGCAGCTCGTCTTTCATTCCTTCCCTCGAATTAATCAGATGCTCTGAAGGCTTGGCGCAAATGCTCTGCATTTCACACTATTCTACAAAAATTATTTTATCCTGATCAGGAACATGGGGCTCCTTTGCCGTATTAGCATATCCCAATAACACAGAGCAACCATAGGCATAGCCCTCCGGGAATTTAAGTCGTTTGGTGAATTCCTCAGCGCGAACACCGCTGGCGAAGGCTGTCCCGGTAAGTCCGCAGATCACATTACCTAGCCCCAGTGAGGTTGCGGCTAATGCAATATTTTCGCATACAATACCACAATCTAACACTGCAGAAGAGAAATCTCTCGGATCAATTGCAACAACAATCATGCAAGGTGCGCCATAGAACAATTTTCCACCACGATCCATAATCCGATGATATGCAGACTTATCGTCTAAACCGGAAAGATAGGACATTCCCTCCGATTCCATGTCTTTGATCAGTTCTTTGTCTTTTACCACAATAATGCGCCATCCCTGACGATTCATACCACTCGGTGCCTGAATTGCAGCCTCTGCAATCGCCTGAAGTATTTCATCCGAGGGCAGCTCACTCTTATAATCGCGGCAGGCATATCGTTTTGCTATTACGTTTAATGTTTCATTCATAGTTTCCTATACTCCTTTTATATTCTTAATTTATTATGATTAGGGTGTCAAAAGGTCATCCCCTAAAATAAATTGATATTTGTACCTTGAAAATTTAACACAAACACAAATCATCGCGATTATCTGGTATAATTGTATTATCAAATAACCAAAGATGAGGTATTAACAATGGCTTTTTCCCCAAACGACTATAACCAGTTTTCCATAGACGATAGTACATTTTCCCTGACAGAAAGAGAACGAAAATTTCTCGAAAAATCCTGGGCAATTCCTTTTGCAGATAA
>JAEWMZ010000096.1 GCA_023392995.1 Bacillota bacterium | reverse complement strand
CTATCTGCAAAGATGAAAGGGGACTATTATATGGAGCAACGAATAAAACAAAGAGGACTTACCGGCTTTCAATTAAAGTATATTGCTATGATTCTTATGGTACTGGATCATATACACTATTTCTTTGATTTTACTGGAAAAATACCAATATGGTTTTCTATGTTGGGGCGGCTATCTGCACCGTTATTTTTATTTTGTATTATAGAAGGGTTTACTCATACACGTAATCGCAAAAAATACTTTCTGCAAATTTATGGTATTGCCATTGCGATGGGACTGATTCAATTCCTAATTATTATATTGAAATGGAACAGACCGGATGAATTTTACCCGCAGAATCAGATGCTTGCTACCTTTTCGATTCTATTAGTCATATTACAGGGCATTGACTGGTGTGCAAATAAGAAGTGGGTCAAAGGGCTTGCTGCAATTATCGTACCGGTGGGACTGCCTTATTTAGCGGTATTCCTCGGCAGTAAGGTACCAGCGGCTTGGTTTTATATTCAAGTGTTGCATTTTTCAATCTTTCCTTTACATAGCTGGATTATGGATGGTGGTACATTTTTTATTCTGCAGGGTGTACTGCTATATGTTCTTCGTAAGCACCGGAAATGGCAAGCATGCATTTTTATTGTTTTTACAATGCTTTTTTATGCAGTTCTTCCGTTCATTATGATGCCGGATATTACAGTAAAGCTTTTATTCACTGATTATTTTGAGTGGATGGGTGTATTTGCAGCAATTCCTATGTTAATGTATAATGGAGAAAGGGGCAAAGGCAGCAAGAAATTATTCTACTGGTTCTATCCGGGACATATTTATCTTTTGTATGGGCTGTCATATGCTCTTTACTTTATCCTTAATAAATAGAGGATTTTATACATGAATATACTTAAGAGTATAATGGCATAGGCGTCTTAAAATTAGTGTTTTCATATAGCGCTTTTATTTAGAATAAGGACAAAATTATGCTTTTAAGTTACAGGAGCAGGGAAGTTGGTGGAATCTTGTCTAAGATACTTGCAATTGATGATGATATTCAAATCTTGTCAATTATTAAAAAAGCACTTGAAAGCGAGCAGCATTCAGTGGATCTATTGGATAGCGCTGAAAAATTGAATAAAGATATTCTCACAAAATATGATCTGATCTTGCTGGATGTAATGATGCCGGAGAAAGATGGTTTTACTTTATGTAAAGAAATTCGTAACAGCGTTGATTGCCCTATTATTTTTATCACCGCTAAGACTATGGATCAGGATTTAACGGAAGGATTTGCAGCTGGTGCAGATGATTATATAAAGAAACCCTTCAGTTTATCTGAAATCAGAGCTAGAGTAAATGCCCATATAAGACGTGATAAAAGAAAGTATCATACCCGGATCATAAGTAACCATTTTACCTTTGATATATCGGAAAAAATCTTATATTTGTATGATGAGCAGATTAAACTAACAAAAACCGAATACGAAATATGCGAATTTTTAGCTAGAAATAAAGGACAGGTATTCTCTCTAGAGCAAATATTAGAAAAAGTATTTGGATTTGATTCGGAAAGCGATAGCAGTGCTATAAGAGAGCATGTAAAAAATATACGTGCTAAGCTAAAGCAAGGCGGTGAAAATATAATTGAAACAGTCTGGGGGATTGGTTATAAATGGAACTGAAGAAAGTGAAATCCAAAACGTTATTCTCCCTGTTTTTAAAGCAGTTATTGCGGTTGACGGCTGGTTTTTTTATTGAAATTCTATTGTTCATATTAATATTGTATTTTGGAATTAGCACGAATTTCATTTTACCAGCTGATTATTCCGAACAATATCTTAAGGAAAATAAAGCTATCATAGCTAAGAGCGAACCATTTGACAAGAGCCTTATTCCGAATGCCTGCACCTATGGAGTATTTGACTTAGAGGGAAACTATTTATTCGGTGACTTTGGTGATTCTGTTGTGGCTGATGCGAAACTATTTATCAAAGATTCCAAGTCGGAAAAACGCAGATTTTTTTTAATTGAAAACGCAGAGGAATCTATTGTTATTCAATATGATATCTCTGCACATTTTGCCTCAAGCACCTTGAATAAAATCTTCCCAAAGCTGGAGCTGTTATTGCTGATTCTGTTTGTTATCATCTTTCTTTTCATTGTGATCAACAGTGCCTTCAGCTTTGATCGAACCTTAAAAAAGGAACTGAAACCGCTGTTTGACGAAATAAAACAAATTCAAAGCAGAGACCTGAATTTGGAGCGGAAACAGTCTAAAATAAAAGAGTTCAATGATATCTTATTATCCCTTTACAATATGGAACTGGCCTTATCTGAGTCATTGAAAAAGGAGTGGGAGACGGAGCAGAAAAGAAAAAGTAATATCTCAGCATTGGCACATGACATAAAAACACCACTAACCATTATGAAAGGTAATTCAGAGCTTATTATGGAAGAAGATAATATTGCTGAAATATATCAACTAGCAGATATTATCAATCATAGTGCTGATAAAATTGAAAGATATATAAAATTATTGATTGATGAAACTAAAAATTCTTTCACAGCAAAGGGAGAAGAAAAGATTAAGTTAGCTGAAATTGTGGCGGATATCATTGATGAAAGCGAAGCTCTTTGTAAAACAAAAGGCATCGAATTGATCGTATCCAACGGGGGATGGGATGAAGAGGTTATTGTGGATAAGGAGCTAATTGTGAGAGCGATAATCAATCTGATGAAGAATGCAATAGAACATACGGCTGTGGATAAGAGAATCAAGTTAGAGTTTGAGTGTAAGGATAATAAGTTTACTGTAAAAATAGAAGACTTTGGAGAAGGCTTTACCCTTGAAGCGCTAAAGTACGCGAAAGAACAACTATATACGGACAAGTATGAACGTAGCGAGGAACATTACGGGATAGGTATGTATTTTGCCAATAGTGTAGCAGAAAAATACAAGGGCAGTATAGCTTATTATAATAAGTCAAATCAAACGGGTTCTGTCGTAGTATTTGAAATTATGTATGAATAAAAAAATATGAAATATAGTATTTATCGGACTCATTTCTATGAGAGAGCTGATTATAGAAAAGTTGCTATCTCAATTTATGAGAGTTTATATTTAATCAATGACGATATTAACCACCAGATAGTGTAAATGGAATATTCCGTAATCATGGAGCCTCATACCAGCAGTTGAGAGATTGTTGGTATGGGGCTTTCGTCATCGAAAGATCTCGTCGCTTATCTTTTATAAAAAAGTATCTAATACAGGCTTAGATTGCAAAATTTCGAAGTAAACTCATGAAATGATTCGTTACATAGTTTATATAGGTTTAATAAAAAGTGAAAATACAGAAAAGGTGAAGTGAATGAAAAATACTTTTAAGAAATATTTATATGAATTTACGGTACTTGCATTAGCTATGATTATAATAATTATGGTTTATTTCGTGAAAGGAAGGATAGGAGGATTAGCATGGACGGTTGCTATTTTCATAATAGGCCCATTAGGAATGTTACTTTTCCTGGTGCAAGTATTACTTCTAATCCTTCGACGTCTTAAGAAAAAGAAGACAAGTGTGATTCATATGGCAGCATCATTGATCCTGGCTTTTCCTCTCAGTATCTTGATGGGTGTAATATTCATCCCATATCCTGATAATGCAAATTGGGAAGATGCTGTTACTTTAAGTGCGCCAGTAGAAGGGGATGCAGCACTATTTGGCGGAGAGGGTTATCGCACACATGCTGTGTGGCCATCAGAGAGATACGCATATGATATTTTAGAAAAACCATATGATACAGACAGCCCTGATTTACAGTCCTATGGTATTTATGGTAAGAAGGTATATGCCCCAATGAAAGGCGAAATCATAGAGATACATAATGGAGAGGAAGATATTGTCCCTAACTCAGATAAATTTTCATCTTCACTTGGTAATTATATTTTTATGAGAATTGATAAAACCGGTACTTACCTAATATTTGCACATTTAAAAAATAATAGTATCAAGGTAGAAAAAGGTGAACTTGTTGAGGTAGGAACTACGATGGCACAAGTTGGAAATTCGGGCACAACGTCCGAGCCTCATTTACATATTCAACACCAAAAAGATAATCCATGTGATTCTTTCATTAGAATAGCAGACGAAGGGCTTCCGATTATATTTGAATGAAAATGCATCTAATATTTTTATTTCTGGCATATGCTCATTATAAAACGGAGGGTACTTAATCCACACAAGGTCATTCGTGTTATATCTTAAAATGAAAATAATGATTGACTATTGTTATAGACAAGTGTATATTATAAATATAGACAAATGTAGATTGTGATTTTCTGGATGAAAAGGAGGAAAGAAGACTCATGAAGGAAGATAGTAGAATTGATTTTAGTGATCAAGCATCGAAAGAGGCTATGCAGGTACCAGTTAACTTCTTAACTAGGTTACCGGAAACAGAGTTTGAAGTTATGTCTGTGGTCTGGAAAAATACACCGCCACTAACGACTGTATTACTTATGAATCAACTTGGCAAGGAAAAAGGTTGGAAGTTGCAAACATTAGTCACTCTTTTAAATCGATTAACAGAACGTGGATTTTTACGTAGTGAAAAGTTAGGGAAAGAACGCACTTATTATCCATGTATAAAGCAGGAGGACTATATTCAATATGAGACTACACTTTTTGTTAAACGGTATCACGAAAACTCATTATCTCAGTTAGTGAATGCATTCTCTGGCAATAACAAACTCAGTAAAGATGAATTATATGAATTGGAATCCTGGCTTAAAAAGCAAGAGGAAGAATAGTATGGTAACTATTATCTATACATTGTTTATAAACTCACTTAATATGGCCTTTTTAATTTTATTATTGGTTCTTATGGAGCCATTATTAAAAAGGTCTTTATCTGCAGGGTGCCTATACTGGCTTTGGATCATATTGTTAGTCGGGTTATTATTACCAATACGTGTTGATACCAATAAAGCATTGATTTATATCGGATTACCACAGATATCGGTTGAAGATAAAGTGGATTTTGATACTCACTCAAGTAGCAAATTACAAAATAAAATAGATAGAAACCAAGTGTTGCAAAATCAACTTACCCAAGACATGATATCAAGTAGTAGAGGAAGGCAAGAAAGCTGGTATTATTCTATGAAACAAATAGTAACAGCTGCGCTTTCCAAAATAGTTCATAATAAATACTTGCTTTTGATCTTGGTTTGGGGCATTGGAGCAATACTTCTGCTAGCTGTAGAAGGCTTTGAGTATGTTACATATGTGAAACGGTTAAAAAGGTTCATCATACCTGTTGATAATGAGGATATAATGAAGGAATATAACCATTGCATTCGGGAACTAAAGGATAAAGATAGAGAAAGGGTTGCACTTTTTAATGAAGTTATACTTTATAAATGTTCTATTATTACATGTCCTATCTCAATTGGCATTTTAAAACCTGTCATTTTAATACCGAATGAATCATACGCGGATAAAGATATGTATTTTATTATTAAACATGAGCTTATCCATATTCTTAGAAGAGATTCTTACGTTAAACTAATTCGACTTATCGTATTATCACTTAATTGGTATAATCCACTTGTCTATGTACTATCCAGACATTTGGAGGAGTGGTGCGAAGCTTCCTGTGATGAACAGGTTCTTCTTAACGCTACTCGGTCTGATTGCTTTTCATATAGCAGGCTGCTTTTAAAATGCACCAAGGTTAAAAAACATACATTGTCTATTGTTAATAGGATGGGGGGAAATAATATGAAAAAGAGATTAAAATCAATAATTGAGCAAAGAAAAAAATATTCTGGCATGGTGCCGGTTGTACTATTGTTATGTATTGTATTGACAACGGTAATTGTGTCTTCAAAAAGTCCCACGGAGGCGTTGTCTTCTGGTGATACGATGGCATCACCAGAGGAGTCATTAGTGCAATTAGAAGAAGAAAAAAATGATTATGTGGGTAGTAATGAAAAGAACTCATTAAGAAAAGATAGTAATTTGGCGGATGGTAAATCTTTAGAGAAGGACATTAACATCACTGATTCAAACTCTAATAATACGTTGCCATCTACAGCGGCACTAGGGAATACGATAATCGAATATGCAATGGAAGCAGAGGGTACTCCGTATCTATGGGGCGGAGATGACCTTACGAAAGGTGTAGACTCTAGTGGATTCACACAGGCAGTTTATAAAAAAATTGGTTATGACCTTCCCAGGACGGCTAGTGAACAGGCGGGTACGTACCAGGAAGTTCCAATGGATTGTCTGCAACCAGGTGATTTGATTTTCTATGAAGGTGGAGAAGAGGATAAGGTAAATCATGTTGGTATCTATCTTGGTGAGGATAAGATTATCCATGCAAAGAATGCACACGATGGTGTAGTCGTTCAGGATATCAACTACCGGAGGCCGCTAAGTGCAGGTAGAGTTATATCTTAAAGAACAGATATGCTTACCGTTTACAATATTTTAATGGGATGATAGAGTTTTAGAAATTAGTAATTACTATAACAAAAAGAATGGCTATCGCTAGGATGGGATACAGAGAATCAAGCCTGAAATCTATGCTGGATCAGAGTATAAGAGCAACCCATAGTTTGTGCGAACCCCTAAACTGATGTAGGAACATGCAGTTTAGGGGTTTTCCTTTCGCTTGAAATCGATCTCAATATCACCGAATAAATAAAATATTGAAAAATGTAAAAGAAACTTGACAAAAACGAATCTATCGAATAAGATATAAATGTAAAGGAACATTGTCAATACTATGGTAAGGAGGTGACTTATTGGAAAACAAGGTAGAACAACTACGGAAGGAGCGCGGATTAAATCAAGATGATTTTGCAAAGGCAATTCGTGTTTCCAGGCAGACAATTAGTTCTATTGAGAATGGAAAATACAATCCATCTCTGGAGTTGGCTTTCATAATAGCAGACTACTTCGAAAGAACAATAGAAGAAATATTTATATTTGATAGGAGGAAGTTAGTGTGAAAAAGAATAACTTATGGATAGGAATTACTTATCTGTTCATTAGCCTTACCCTTGGAATGATTGCAGGGTTTAGCAACACGAAATTGGATAGCATGCTTTGGAGTTTATCCAGTGCTGGAGTCGCTGGGAGCGGTTACGTATTATGGAAGTATTTTTATTGGTCTCAGCCTAGAAATAAAATCAGATATCAGGAACGATTAGAAAGAGAGACAATTGAACTGCAGGATGAACGGAAAGAAAAATTCAGGAATCAATCAGGGAGATATGCTTATATATTGGGTTTAATCATTATCTGCATATCAATCGTAGTTTTATCGATTCTGGAATCCCTGGAAATAATTCACCATACGAAAACCGTGATTTTATATTTGTATGGATATTTGATTTTTCAGTATGTTTCGGGGATTGTTATATTCCGATATCTAAATAAAAAGTATTAATTTAATAAAATACTACCTTTTGATGCATGGGGCTGTCTTAAAAAACAGCCCCAATTTTCATAGCTGTATTTAGCGATAGCGCCTTGATGAAAGAATATAGATTCTGAAAATAGATAGAAGTTTGCAGGTATCCGGGTTTGACCACAGAAAATGAAAATAGATCAATAACATCTGGGGAAAAATCATCAAATAGCAAGAATAGTTCATCTTATCCTTAGCATATATCATTGTTTCGTACCTGTGAATCTATTATAATTAATCCTAAATTGTTCAGTTAATTTGATAAAAAAGTACATATTTTGGAGATTTACAAGATTGAAAAGGCAATTGCGATACAGTATCTGTTGTGTATACAATAGCTTCAGTTAATGAGTTTCGCATTTACCTAGGTATGAAAAAATATAAAAAGGGAGTGTATGAATTGAAAAAGCAAGGTTTGAATCCATATCTGCCTTCCTGGGAGTATATCCCGGATGGTGAGCCTTATGTTTTTGAGAACCGAGTCTATGTCTATGGCTCTCATGATCGTTTTAACGGATATGTTTATTGCTTAAATGATTATGTATGCTGGTCTGCTCCGGCGGAGGATTTATCTGATTGGCGTTATGAAGGGGTTATCTATAACAGAACCGATGTACAAAACAATGAAGATTGTGACAGCTGCCTTTTTGCTCCTGATGTTTCCCACGGCACGGACGGCAGATATTATTTGTATTATGTTGATAGCAATCGTTCAATCGTATCGGTGGCTGTCTGTGATACCCCGGCAGGTAAATATGAATTCTATGGTTATGTACATTATCCGGATGGGACTATTTTGGGCCAAAGAGAAGGCGATCAGCCTCAATTTGATCCGGGGGTTTTAACGGAAGGGGACAGAACCTATCTGTATACAGGGTTTTGCGCAAGAGGCGATAAATCAAGATACGGAGCAATGGCAACCGTGCTTGGACCCGATATGCTGACCATTATAGAGGAGCCGGTGTTTATAGCACCGAGTGAGCCTTACAGCAAGGGCAGTGGATTTGAAGGACATGAATTTTTCGAGGCACCCTCTATACGGAAAAAAGGGGATACCTATTATTTTGTATATTCCTCCATCGTTATGCATGAG
This sequence comes from Bacillota bacterium, assembly GCA_023392995.1. Classification (GTDB taxonomy): domain Bacteria; phylum Bacillota; class Clostridia; order Lachnospirales; family Lachnospiraceae; genus Mobilitalea. The sequence goes on along the minus strand of JAEWMZ010000096.1, from coordinate 42,218 downwards.
TTATGCTATGCCACCAGCAAATATCCAACCAGGGATTTCGTATATGGAGGTGTGATTGTCAGTAACAATGATATTGGTATTGACTCTTACAAGCCTGTAAACAAACCGATGTATTATGGCGGTAATAACCATGGGAGTATCGTTGATATTAATGGAACCTGGTATATCTTTTATCATAGACACACCAATGGAACGAATTTCAGCCGCCAGGGCTGTATTGAGCAGATCAGGTTTCTGGAGGACGGGTCAATTCCACAGGTAGAGATGACCTCCTGCGGCTCAAATGGTGGCCCCTTGAAGGGAAGGGGTGAATATCCTGCTTATCTGGCCTGTAATCTATTTTGTAAGGAGAAATCCGTTTATACTGATTTTACAGGATCCTGGATGAACAATCAATTTCCTAAGATAACCCAGGATGGAAGAGATGGCGATGAGGAAATCGGTTATATCGCGAATATGAAGGCTTCTGCTACGGCTGGTTTTAAATATTTTGATTGTCAGGGAATTAAAAGAATTAAAATTAAAGTTAGAGGCTATTGCAGGGGTGATTTTGAAGTGAAAACTGCCTGGAATGGGCCGGTACTTGGTACAATATCGGTTGTATTTTCGAATGTATGGAAAGAATATTCTGCTGATATAGTAATTCCAGATGGTATTCAGGCTTTGTATCTTACCTATGTAGGTCAGGGAAGTGCAAGTCTTGCCTCCTTTACGCTGGAGTAGAGGGAATTTATTTTTTGGTTTTGCTTCCTGACTTTACTACGTATAACTGGGGTGTCATATGGCTAGGTAAATCAGTTTGTTGATCAATCTGAGAGACCTGGCACAAAAAAGGAAATTCAGTGAATGAGTTTCTTTTTTTGTGCATTGAATCCATCAATTTTATTAGCTCATTCGGAAGGAGTAAAGCAACAATAATGGTCGTATTCATTGAATTCAGAACAAATAAATGCAATAAATTTTTTTAGGTATTAATTTGAAAATACATCATTTTATGCTATACTATAATTACCATAAGGCAATTTATTACAAACTTTGTAGAGAATTGCTTTAGCAGTAAAAGATGATCTTTGCGAGATTAATTTTACTACGACTAATTAGTATGGAGGATGAAAATGAATTACATTGAATATGTTGAATATGATGTTTCCCATCCTGAGGACTTTGTATTTGATATTCCGGAAGGTCATGATTGCTGGCTGCTATTACTAACGAATACTCCGGCAGTGTTTTATGTTAACGGTGAATACAAGGAGTACCCTTCGAATAGTGCCGTATTGTATCGGCCGCACCAGAAGATATACTATAGAGCCTGTACCAAGACATATGGGAATGATTGGATAAGGTTTCATACGGATGAAGCTTATGTAACGACTACGCCCATTGTCGGCGGCGTACCATTTATGATCCATGATCCGGATTACTGCCACAAATTATATCAATTATTAGTTACAGAACATATATTGAACAATAATTATAAAGACATAACCATTGATAACCTATTAAGAATCTTGTTTAATAAGCTGCTGGAATCCTATAATTATAAACATGTATCACCTCTATACAAGAATCTGAATGATTTAAAAATGGAGATTTACCGTAGCCCGGAGAAGATTTGGACGGTTGCGAAAATGGCTGAAAAATTAAATATAAGCACGGGCTATTTGGAGGATATCTATAAAAATGCCTTTGGAGTTACCTGTATGGATGATGTTATTAACAGTCGGATTAATCTGGCAAAAAAATATTTATTGTATGATAACTATACAATAGCTGAAATAGTGCCTCTGTGCGGATACCGAAATATCGAGCATTTCTTCCGACAGTTTAAAAAAATCACTGGAATTACGCCGAATCGCTTTAGGAATAGGACATATCAAACCTATGGCATGGAAGTGCAACCAAATGAGATAAAAAGTGATGTAAAAAAATGATCTATAATAAGATAGTTTTCTATTTAAAAAAGTGTGAAATCTTACGGGATTTTGCACTTTTTTTATGTAATCATAGCATAATTTGGAATGTAAGTAATTGGAATATGAATATAGTTCATTTTGACATGATAAAATATCATTTATTGATTAAAATAGTTCATTTTGTGCTGAGTATATGTCATTGTTTCATAAGAATTATTCATATATAATTTATTTATTAAACAAAATGTACAAATACATAACAGGGGTCATTTTTTAAAAAATTAGCATATGGTATGAGAGATTTTTTATATTCAGGAAGCTGAATATAACACTTTATTGCAGGTAGAACGCGGGTTGATTGTATAAGCTGTAATATGCTAAATTTTTCATACGATTGATTCAAATTCCGTTGCGCTATGGAGGAAGTATACCGGTATATATAACACCGAACAGTAAGGAGGAGCGTATGGAACAAGATAAAACGTTGCAGCTTCCGAATGGGGATTGTTTTAAATCTTGGGAAAAAGAACAAATTTATGACAGGGAGCTCCACGTGGATTGTAATCATTCTGCTGCGTCCGATGACAATATCGGAACGCTGGAATCTCCCTTAAAGACAATTAATGCTGCAGCTGCAATGGCAGAGCCAGGTACTCATGTGTTGATTCATGGCGGAGTATACCGGGAATGTGTTCAGCCAGCAAAGGGCGGAGAGAGTGCCGATCAGATGATTTGCTACGAAGCTTATCATAATGAAAATGTAATGATTAAGGCATCCGTGGTAGCAGCAGAATTTAAGAAGAGTGAGGGCTGGAATTTAAGGCGTATCTTACCGGAGGAAGAGCGGGAGCTTAGTAAGGTCAGAATCTGGGAGGTACAACTAAAAGAGGATGAATTTCGCGGTTATAATCCCTTTTGTGCGGTTAATATTTTGCATGACCGCTTATTTATTGAATATGACAAAACGGATATGACTACATATCTTAACCGCCGCGGCATGGTCTTTTGCAATGGCAAACCCTTACAGCAGGTATCACTTTATAATCAGCTGGCGGATCATTCAGGTGCTTATTGGGTGGAGGCGAATGGACAGACGGTTCACTTTCGATTAGAGAATGACGAAGATCCAAAGAATTGTCTGATTGAGTTAACCTGTAGAGAGCAGTGCTTTGCGCCAAAGAAGCCTTTTCTAAACTATATTAAAGTAAAGGGTCTAACCTGTGCTCATGCGGCTACGGGAGCCCCTGTTCCTCAGCGGGGATCCATTTCCTGTTATCGGGGACATCATTGGATTATTGAAGATTGTACCATAGACTGGTCCAATGGAGTAGGGATTGATGTAGGGAATGAGTGCTGGCATCATACGCATCTGGAGGAGCAGGTAATTGGAGCGGCGATCATCCGTCGCTGCAGCATATATGACGTTGGAGTTTGTGCAATTGCTGGTTTATTTGCTACTGATTTACTAATCGAAGATAATTTAATTCAGGGCACAGGATGGCAGAAGATGGAGCTTTCCTGGGAAGCAGGAGGTATCAAGGTTCATGCCTGTACAAACAGCCTGATCAGACGCAACATCTTTACGAAGACACTCCGGGCGGATCACTTATGGATGGATATGTTCAATGAAAACAATCGTATTACACAGAATCTGTTCCTGGATGGTATTGAGCAGCGGGAAGCTATTTTTCTTGAATGCAGCCGGGATGGTGTGAATCTCATTGATAATAATATCTTCTGGAACATAGAGGGTCGGTTTGATCCGTCATCCATTCGAGAAGAACCGGGTTCTTCCGGTTGGTATAAGTTGCAGGAAACGGATGGGGTGAATGGATATGCCATTTATGGAGAAGGAACTGATCATACCCATATCGTGAATAACTTCATTGGGAAATGCAAAAGCGCAGGCTATTATGCGAAAACAGTTGCGTTCCGCATTGTAGGTGATACCCGGGGCGGTACCTCAAGAGATGCAAAGCTATGGAATAATATTTTTTATCAATGCGGGGAAGCGGCGATTAAGCTGCCTACCCAGTACAATGAGTCTGAGGGAAATCTTTTCCTTAATATGCCGGGAGGTTATCTGAGAATTCTATATCCGGCACCGACCGTGTGTCTGGATCTGCAGGCCTGGCAGGAATTTTATAGCTTTGATCTGCAAGGACAGGAGGGCTTGTTCGACATCAGTATTGATACGGAAAACTTTACTATGGAGATTAGGAAGTTGGAGAAAGCTCCAATGTCGTTCCATCGTGAGAGGAAAAAGAATCGGTATACCAGGGACCTGAATGAACTTCGTCAGGTGAAGGCAAGTTCAATGGTACCCACTGATTTTTATGGCAATTCAATTGGGGAAGAGCTTCGTTTGCCAGGACCTTTTGTTACTTTGGAGGAGAATAAAGTGATTTCCATAGACCCCAGAAAGCTTTAACGCAATGAGGCGTGGATCATTACAGAAAAAGGAGAATGCTGATGAATTTTTTGCAAAACAAACGGAAACGCAGAGCATATAGAGAATTCTTATATATTGCTCCTTTCATTATTTTGATAGCGGTATTTGCCTATTATCCGCTTTATGGTTGGATTTATGCTTTTTTTGATTACAGACCACCGAAGCCGATGACGATAGATAGTTTTGTTGGCTTTAAATGGTTCTACTCCATGGTGGCAACTCCGGTTAAAACGAAGCAGATATTAAGTGTAATAGCAAATACCTTTGCAATGAGCGGCCTGACCATTGGAATGTCCTGGTTGCCAATGATCTTTGCTGTTTTTCTAAATGAGATTAAGTTTGTACCTTTTCGAAAAATAGTACAGACGGTAACTACCATTCCTAATTTCATAAGTTGGGTGTTGGTTTATTCGGTAGCATTCAATATATTTAACAGCACCGGTATGATAAATCAGCTGCTGATTTCAATGGGAGTTATCTCTAAACCAATTTTGTTTTTACAGGCATCTGATCATGTATGGCTAGTTCAATGGTTATGGCTTACATGGAAGAATCTGGGATGGGCTGCTATTATGTATATTGCCGCGATTACTGGAATTGATGAATCGTTATATGAAGCATCCAAAGTAGATGGTGCAACCAGGATGCAGAGGATTCGATTCATAACCATTCCCAGTATCTTACCTACTTATTTTGTATTATTGATGCTTTCAATCGGAAACTTCCTTTCCAATGGTATGGAACAGTATTATGTATTCCAGAATTCCTTTAACAAAGAGACCATTCAGGTTTTGGATTTATATGTTTTTAATTTGGCTATGGGAAGCGGCAGCTATTCCGTTTCTACCGCACTCAGCATGCTAAAAAGCATCATCAGTGTCGTGCTGCTTTGTATCGCCAATGGTATTTCAAAACTGGTAAGAGGCGAAAGCTTTATATAATAGGGAGGATCCGGCATGAAAATCAAAAAAAGAAAAATACGTCAAAAGCGAAGCTTTGGAGATATTTTAATCAGTGTAATTACATATTTACTGTTTGCCGCATTCGCCTTTATTTGTATCTATCCGTTTTACTACATTTTTATCAATACCATCAGCTCCAATGTGTTAAGTCAAAAAGGGCAGATTATTTTTCTGCCAAAGGAGCTTCATATTTCAAACTATATTAAAACATTACAAATACCCGGATTATTTAATGCGGCTATGGTATCTGTAGGCAGAACCGTGATCGGTACCTTTCTTACGGTTGGAGCAACCTCCTTTTTAGGGTATATGTTCACCCGTGACAGTTTATGGCACAGAAAATTCTGGTATCGTTTTGTTATTGTTACAATGTACTTTAATGCAGGTATCATTCCCTGGTATTTAACGATGAGAAATCTGAACCTGACGAATAACTTCTTGGGCTACATTTTACCCAACATTGTATTGCCATTTTATATTATTCTGACAAAGACCTTTGTGGAGTCAATCCCCAAGGAGCTGCAGCAGGCAGCAGAGATAGACGGCGCAGGGACACTAATGGTGTTCTTCCGGGTTATTATTCCGGTAATCAAGCCGATTATGGCAACGGTTGCTATCTTTTCTGCGGTAAATCATTGGAATGCCTTTCAAGATACTCTGCTGCTTATGACAAATGATAAACTGTACAGCTTGCAATTCGTGCTTTATCAATATTTGAATCAGGCAAGCTCCTTAAAGGCTCTTGTTGGTTCTTCCGGAGGAACAGGTCTTGCGCAAGCAGTGGCTACCACGCAGACCGCCACATCCATACGAATGACGGTAACAATTATTGTTGTCGCACCAATCCTAATGATCTATCCCATGTTCCAAAAATATTTTGTAAAGGGTATTATGATCGGCGCAGTAAAAGGTTAGATATAAAGGATGGTATCATCTTTTTATATATTATTATGAATGGAGGATTAGGTTATGGAAAGAAGGAAAATAGTATCATTAATGCTAGTAGTAGTCTTTATGCTCTCTTTTGTCTTATCCGGATGTAAAAAAGGTACAACGGATACTTCAGTTGAAACAGAGCCTACAGCTGCTGCAGTGAATGCAACACAGGGTGCTTCTGATTCAGGTACAGCAACAGGAATTGATCACTCTCAGCCACTTACCCTGGAGGTATATGATGTTGCTGCTAACTATCAGGGAATGCAGACTGGATGGTTTGGAAAGCTTATCAAGGATAAATTCAATCTTGAGCTGAATATTATTGCACCTCAGGCCTCCGGTGATAGTGACGCTCTTTACCAGACACGTACGTCGTCGGGAAATTTGGGTGACATCATATTACTGGATAATTCACCTCTTCAGGATTGTATTGCTGCCGGATTGATTGCAGATATAACAGAGGATGTACAAAATAGTCCGAACTTAAAACAATATTATGATCAGTATAAAGTTTTTAATTCTGGTCTGGAAGGCAATACAGAGGGTAAGATCTATGGTATGCCTACCCAAATAACAAATACTTCTCCGACTACTTATTCTGAAAATGAAATATATTCCAGCCCGATGCTTCCATGGGATTACTTTACAGAAGTTGGGGCTCCTGAGTTGAAGAACTTGGATGATTTACTGGATGTAATGGAAAAAATTCAGAAAGCTCATCCTACCAATGACGCTGGTGATCCAAACTATTGCCTGTCCTTATGGTCAGATTGGGATAAGGGCGGAACTCAGATAACAATTGAAACCGTAACACAGCTTACAAAATGGTACGGTTATGAAGTAAACGGTGCGATCCTCCTTGGTACTAAGGGAGATATGAAAGAGGTAACCGATGTAGACGGAGCTTACTATAAGATGTTAAAGTTCTTCTATGATGCGAATCAAAGAGGCCTCGTTGATCCTGACTCCGGTACACAGGATTGGGAAACTGCTTGTACCAAGATGAAAGCAAAACAGGTATTGTTAATGTGGTACTCCTGGCAGAGAGGCTTTTGGAATACACCAGAACGTGCAGAGCAGAGAAATGCTTATATCTATGCACCAGTTGCAGATATGAATTTCTATCAGCAATCTGATTCTTATTATGGAGATGGAAGAGCCTTAGCAATCGGTGCTCAAATGGAAGGTAATGATAGAGCCAGAGCGATTGAATTCTTGGATTGGCTGATCAGTCCAGAAGGCCTTCAGTATTTGCATGATGGTATCCCGGATTGGTGTTATACCGTAGGAGCTGACGGGAAATATACCCTTACCGATGATGGCTTATATGCTCTGATGGAGAATCGTGAAGTTCCAGCAGAGTGGGGCGGCGGTGGATACAATGATGGTATGAGCAAGATTAATCAATGGCCTTTACATGCGGTATCCACTAACCCTAACACAGGTGAGCCATATCAATACCAATTATGGTCATCCTACCTGGAAGCAAACAAGACCACTATGACAAATGAGTGGAGTGAAAAATATGGTGCGCCGAATCAGGTTAAATATCTTACAGCAAGCGGCCAGTTAAATCCTGTACCTTATATCAATATGATTCTTCCTAGTGACACGACAGATATCGCTTTAACTCGCAGCCAGTGCGCACAGTTAATCTGTGATACTTCCTGGAGAATGATTTATGCCAGCAGCGAAGAAGAATTCAAGAGTATGTGGACAGATATGAAGTCACAGCTGGATGGTCTTGGCTGGGCAGATCTGGTAGCTTTTGATAAGGCTAAATTCCAGAAGTGGGTAGATGCAAGAGCAGCAGCAACGAAATAGTGATGAAATACTTCATGATTTAAAGGATATTAATTGAAGTAATTTAAGGTGATTTCTTTATAGAAATGCAGTAAAATAATTCTTATATTGATATCTTTGTAAAAAGTTCCATATATGATTCGAAGGTCTCATATATGGAGCTTTTTTACATGAGTGGAAGACGTAAAGAGGATATTTCGCAAAAGGAAAGGGACAGGAAGTTATTATGAGCAGTATCAATATTAAAACAGAAGTGAAACGATTTCCAACAGCAAAGAATTTATACGGTATCTTCTTTGAAGACATTAACAGAGCAGGTGATGGCGGACTATATCCGGAGATGCTCCGCAACCGTTCCTTTGAAGATTCCCTACCGCCGGTCGAATGCTCTACCGAAGGGGATGATTATGCGATTGTCACACCGGCAGGCTGGAGGGATGAATTTAATCACGGGGAAGGGCTTACCAGGTGGGTGCGTGACAATCAAATAGAATATACGCCTATACCTGCCTGGTATGGTGAAGCTGCATCTATGAAGTTAGACTTAAAAGACACGTTAAATGACAAACGGAGTGCAGCACTACAGGTTGAGTTTCAACCAGGAGGCTTTATTTACAATACCGGTTTTATTGGAGTCCCTCAGGTTGAGGGGGAAACCTATCATTTTTACATGTTTGCTAAGACGGAAGAGCCAGTGGAGATTAGGCTATCCCTTGAGGAGGAGCAAACGAGTCTGTGTGGGTGTGAAATGGTTATAAGCGGAGAGGGATATCGCCGGTATGATGCTACGTTTCTTGCTTCCAGAACTACAGGAAAGGCAAGATTTGTAATAACCAGCAGTTCTGGCGGCAGAATATGGCTTGGGTTTACCTCCTTAATGCCTGCAAGCACTTATCAGGGGCATGGCTTAAGAAATGATCTGGTAATGAAGCTGCGTGATATGCATCCGACCTTTTTGCGCTTTCCAGGGGGATGTATCGTGGAAGGCTTCACACCGTCCACAGCGATGCGCTTTAAGAATACCATCGGCCCTGTTTGGGAAAGACCAAGCCATTTGCTGATGTGGCATTATCGGACAACGAATGGACTGGGATTTCATGAATATCTTCAATTATGTGAAGATATTGATCTGGAGCCGCTGTATGTATTTAATTGCGGGATGACCTGCCAGGCTCGGAATTCAGTTCTTATGGAGGGCGATGAACTGGAGGAGATGCTGCAGGATACCCTGGATGCCATCGAATATGCAGTTGCCCCTGCGGATAGTAAATGGGGAAAAGTACGTGCTCTTATGGGACATCCGGAACCCTTTCAGATGAATTATGTGGAAATTGGAAATGAGAACTGGGGAAAGGACTATGAAGAACGATATTTAAGATGCTATAACTTATTGAAAGAGAGATATCCCTGGATTAAAATTGTTGCTAACTCTCATGTTGAAAGTAAGAGCCTTCCGGTGGATATTGTAGATGAGCATTATTATGACAGTGTGGAATATTTTGCGGAAAACATACATTTTTATGATAATTATGACAGAAAAGGGCCGAATATCTTTCTGGGAGAGCTGGCGGTTCTTCGCGGACCGGTCGGCCAGCTTTATGCAGCCCTGGGTGAGGCTATGTTTTTAGTGGGTATGGAGCGAAATCAGGACATTGTAACCCTGGCATCCTACGCTCCTTTGCTTGATCATTATCATTATTATGCGTGGTATCCAAATTTAATTATATTTGATAACTTAAGAAGCTTTTGTATTCCGACTTATTATGCCTGGAAATTATTCGGAGGTAGCCGAGGGGACTATGTGGTTTGGTCAAAGGACGAGGCAGAAGTACTCTACCGCCCGGTGAAAGGAATGGCTTCCCTGATTGGTTCTGCCGGGGTTCACTATCGCAACCCCAGATGGGATGGAAATGTTGTAGGCGCCGTGCATGAGGTGATGGGACACGAGGTGGCTTTGGAGGACGTCTTCCTTATTACAGAACCCGACGAAGTGCAGAAGAAGGAGAGTTCTACCATGGGAGTCAACCTTGACGAGGTGCTGGTGGTATTTGGAGATCAGGAGGAAGCAACGGAAGGCATATTTGAAATTGAGATCCTCGCAGAAGAGGGCAGGGAAGTTGGAATTGGAATATACAGTTCACGTATTCCCAAAGAAGTCTATATGAATGATGAAACGAATCCTCCCAGAGAGTGGAATGCAGGTATCGTTCGTCCATTCCAGTGGAGAATCAAGAACGGCATCAGCCGGCTGATGGAGGTGAAAAACAGGGAAGAAATATTACTGACCTCGGAAGCTGAGGTGTCTCTTAACATTGGGGAGTATAACAAATTTAAATATATTGTTACCGGCAAGCAAATCAGTCTCTATGTAAATGACAAGCTTGTGCAAGAGGCAGTTGTGCCGAACTTCCCGTCCATGGCTTCGGTGGCTTGTGATACCGGCGAGGAAGTCATCATTAAACTTGTTAATATGGCACCGGATGCAGATGACATCCAGATTCAACTGGACTGTGAGGTTGAGAGCGAATACCGGGTAGGTTTATTAACCGGAGGCAAGTACGACGAGAATACCATTGAGCATCCTGAGAAAATACAGGATACGCAAGTTAAGCTATGCGGTGCCTCGAAGTCCTTCATCTACTCTGCTCCCGCATTCTCATTGAATGTGATTCATTTAAGAAAGAAGTAATATAGTGTACAGACTTAAAATAGCTGATTGCGAAACTCAGAAGCTATGTCAGTTTTCATACAATTGATTTGTTCCTGAGCAAAACCTGCAAAAGCAGCGTGGAGCGAAGGGAGTTACATCAATGGCGAACTCAAATTTCTGCTATTTTGCAGAAATGAAATAAAGATACAGATGAATTGTAGAAATAGAAAAAGACATTAGATGCATATCCTTAAATTAGGATAAGTTAACAGAGGAGGTTAATAATGACAGAAAAATATAATTACAATATCAAGTACAATGACAATGCAGCATTTCATAACAATGCGACTTTTTGCATTGGAACAGGTCGTATGAATTTGGCATTAAGACACGAGTACCACAATCAGCTTAAAAAGGTTCAGGAGGACATCGGCTTTTCTTATATCCGGGGACATGGATTATTCTGTGATGATATGGCAATCTATCATAGCTATACAGAAGACGGAGTTCTTAAGGAAGAGTATAATTTTACCTACGTTGACCTGGTGTTTGATGATTATCAGGCGCTGGGAATCAAGCCATTTGTTGAACTGGGCTTTATGCCGGAAGAATTAGCGTCAGGAAGTCAGACGATTTTTTATTGGAAGGGAAATGTTACCCCGCCCAAGGATTATGAAAAATGGGCGAAGCTGGTAATCGCAACCGTAAATCATTGGATTGACCGGTACGGAAGGGATGAGGTAATTACCTGGCCGTTTGAGGTGTGGAATGAACCGAATCTTCCGGGCTTTTGGAAGGATGCCGATATGGAAGAGTACTTCAAGCTTTATGAGGTTACGAGTACTGCGGTAAAGGGGTGTGATCCACGTATCCGGGTGGGGGGACCGGCCATCTGTGGAGTGGATGATGAGCGCTGGTTAAGGTGCTTTCTGGAGTATTGTTCGAAGAATAAGACACCGCTGGATTTTGTAACGAGACATGCATATGCGACGGAAATGCCGGAAACAGTGGGACATTATCAATATCAAAAGCTAAGGACACCGGAGGTGTTCCTTGGAGAGTTGAAGGAAAGTCGCCGCATTATCGATGCTTTTCCGGAGTATAAAGGAATGGAAATGCACATTACGGAGTTCAATACTTCTTATACGCCCTTAAATCCCATTCACGACACCAATCTAAACGCAGCCTATGTGGCAAGGTTATTAAGTGAAATGGGAGATACCAGTGCTTCCTATTCCTATTGGACCTTTGGGGATGTATTTGAAGAGGCGGGGGTTGCATATACACCCTTCTCCGGCTGCTTTGGCTTATTGACCAACGGAAAGATACCAAAGCCAACCTATTGGACCTTTGTTTTTTATAGTAAGCTTGGAGCGAAGGCAATCGCCCGTACAGAGCACTTTATTTTGACAAAGGATGATAAGGGCAATCTTCAGGGGATTGCTTGGAATCCGGTAGAAGAGCCGGGAGACTATGAGATCTCTTTAAATCTGAATATAGAGTTAGAGGCGGGGAACTATCTTCTAGTTCATCGGTTGGTAGATGAAGCAAGTTGCAATCCCTTAAAAACATGGATTGATATGGGGTCTCCTGCATATCCGACAAAAGCAGAATTACAGCTGCTTCAGGAGTGTTCAAGTCCTCGCACCAGCACAAGGCAAATTGAAGTTACAGATGCTAAAGAAGAGATACAGCTTACTTTATCGGCGAATGCAGTATGCTATTTTGAGATCCAAAAAATTGTTCCCTGCTGTGACCGCGGATATCAGGCGGAACGAATCAGAGGCAGCAGGTGGAAAGAATAGAGGCGAGGATGAGTAAAATGCGAATTGGTATAACTCCTGCAATGGGATGGAACTCCTGGAACACCTTTACCTGGGATATCAATGAGAAGTTAATTCGGGATACGGCTGATTGCCTGGTTACGGATGGTTATGTAGCCGCGGGATATGAGTACGTTGTAATTGATGACTGCTGGAGCCTGAAGCAAAGAGATGGAGAGGGAAGGCTTGTCGCTGATCCCGAGAAGTTTCCAAGCGGAATGAAGGCACTTGGTGATTACATTCATGGGAAGGGATTAAAGTTTGGAATGTATTCCTGCGCTGGAACCCACACCTGCGGCGGATATCCGGGCAGCTTTGAACATGAGTTTCAGGATGCGCAGACCTTTGCAGAATGGGGAGTAGACTTGCTAAAGTATGATTACTGCTTTAAACCCAGACATATTTCAGGGGAATTACTCTATAAAAGAATGAGCCTGGCTTTGAAAAACTGTGGTCGCGATATCCTGTTTTCTGCCTGCAATTGGGGGGAAGATAATGTTTACCATTGGATTCGCGAGTCCGGTGCACATATGTATCGTTCCACCGGTGATATTCAAGATAACTGGGATTCCATCAAGAATCTAACCTTGTCACAGCTGGATAAAGAATGCTATACCGGAGCCTTTTGTCACAATGATATGGATATGCTGGTGGTTGGTATGTACGGTGGAAGTAATAATGATTTTATCGGCAAGATTGGCGGCTGCAGTGATCATGAGTATAAAACACATTTTTCCCTTTGGAGCATGATGGGATCACCGCTTATGATCGGGTGTGATATCAGAGATACTCTTCAGGCAACAAAGGATATCTTGCTGAATCAAGATATCATCAAGCTGAATCAGGATATGGAAGGCCGTGGTGCATATCGCATCAAGCCGGAGCCTCAATGGTTTCCGGCTGAGGACGTATTTATGCTGGTCAAGGTGCTGAGTGATGGGGATATTGCTATGGGCTTTTTCAATCTAAGTGATACGCAGAGGGAGGTCTCCTTACAATTTTGGGACATTGGTCTTTCCTATGCCTCTAAGATATCGTTAAAGTTGTATGACTGTTGGGAGCACAGGGAGATCGGTGTTTTTTCAGAGCGCTATGCACCTGTGGTACCGGCACATGATTGTGTGGTGGTTCGAGCTTCCCTGGTGAAATAGATGATAAATAAAATAATATGCAGAGAATGCAAGGCGGTTTTAACAGGTGATGAAATATCAATTTACTTAAAATTAGTGACGAGAACAGCCAGGGACTTTTTATGTATGGACTGTCTGAGTGTGAAACTGAAGTGTGAACGTAAGGCAATTGAAGAAAGAATCAGATATTACAGAGAATCAGGGAATTGTACTTTGTTTCGATAAACCCTGTTAGATAATTGCGAAACAATATAGTTTTTGTAATTATATACACACAGATACTATTTCTTCGCTCCATCGCTTCCTCCGGGATTAGCTTCCGCTTCGAAATAGTATATGTTGTGTGTACAATAGCTTCAATTAATGAGTTTCGCAAATATCTAATAAAAACCTGTATTTGAAAGAACCAGCTCTTATATTTTGACGGTGCTGGTTCTTTTTTTGTGTTGTTTCTATTCGAGAAGGTGTACCAGTAATTATTAGCTGTTCAATGTATAGATTGACTTTAAGCTTTAGGAGAGATACAATGTATTTAACTTGTTGTATGACAAGTTAAATACATTGTAAAGGATGGAGCTTTATGAAAAAAATATATATAGGACTCTCTATACTTGGTACGATCATTCCGTTTTGTATTTTTATACCGTGGTTACTTGTGAATGGGCTGGATTTTTCACTTTTTGTTAGTGAATGGTTCTCCACACCAATCTCAAAATTTTTTGCTGCCGATTTTATTATTACCTGGTTGTCTTGGTTCGTGTTCATTTTTGTTGACCATAAGAAAGATGACATTAAATTATGGTGGATTCCTTTCGTAGGCAACTTTTGTATCGGTTTATCATTTTCGGTACCCTTCTATCTATTCTTGCGGGAGGATAAGAGACGATGAAAGAGGTCATGCGAGATGCCGAGCGTTCAAAAAACAAAATATTAGACTCCGCAGAACAGTTATTTGCAACGAAAGGATTTAACAATACGAGCCTTGTAGAAATTGGTGAGCATTCCAAATTATCAAGAGCGACGCCTACTTATTATTTTAAGAATAAAGCTACGTTATATAAAGCGGTGTTGCTGCGTTTAATTGATGATGAAAGAGAATTTGTTAAGCGCGCGGATTTATTAGAGAGTGATGATATTCTGGGTCGTGTAAAGGAGTTGCTTTGCACCCATATAGATTTCATTTCTCAACGGCCGACATATGTTCAATTGATTTGTAGGGAAGCCCTCGACAACAACGGCTTCCTTTTATCCACACATAACTTTCTGGCTGTAGTAGAACAGGGGAAAGAACTGATCGAGCTTGCACGTAATCGAGGTATCATAGCCAGCCAAGACAGTGAGAGCATATTAATGTATTCTCTATCGATTACGTGGTTTCCTTTTTTGCAGAAGGATTTGATTGCAAAGTCACTTAACATTAATCCTTTTTCAAAGAGCTTTCTACAAAGGCATAAAGAGTTTGTTACAGCTGCATTCATACAAAGTTTATGTGGTGTTTCGCAATTAACTAAATTTCATATTTGAAAGGAAGAACCAGCGCTTAAATTTTGAAGGCACTGGTTCTTTTTTAATTTAAAGTATCTAAGCACACTTTCGTAGTTGGATGATCAGGAATTACGAAAGGATTTATTTGATTGGATGGAGTTGCTCATTGACATATAGTGAAACTTATAGTATCATGATACACATAGTATTACTAAGTTTTATTCAATACATCATAAAGCGCTGTACATACAGTGGAAGTTAACAACCTCTTTGCAGAATTGTATGATGTAATATTTAGAATATAAGGATCAGAGTTTTTGCTGGCAGTATGGCCGGTAACATATATGATAATGGAAGATAGGAGGATATGGGTAACGAATTAAGGTATCCATGAAATAGAATGGCAAAAACAAAACAAGAGAAATACCAGGAGCAGAGAAAGCTGCTTGTGGAGGAAAGAAAAAAAGCGGTGATTGATTCGGCAAAAAAGCTTTTTCTTGAAAAGGGACTGAACAATGTAACGATGAATGACATCATGCTTGAGGCGGGGCTAAGTAAAGCAACCATGTATCGTTACTATGAAAGTATTGATCCCATTGCCTTTGAGGTGGAGTATGAAATGCTGCAGGAAATTTTCGCTGATCTTAAGCTCATTGAGATGGCGGGCAAAAGTGGAGGCGAAGCCATGAAGGATATCCTTTTGACCATGGTGGACAAATTTATAGATCATATAAAAGCCTATCGTTATATTAGTATGTTCGATTTTCTATATTCGGATCAATATCCCAATGATAACCTGTCACAGGAATATGGCAAGGTGATACAATCTATTATTAATGCCAATATGACTGGGGAGAGGGTCAAAGAAGAATATGCCGAAGCGCTCATCCATGTGAGTGTTATTTTTGCTTATCTGCAAAAGCTGGCTCATCGCAAGGAGATCATTGATCAAGGTGGAATTGATGTGAATGAGCGATTAAATGTGGTAAGGAGAATGATTCACAAATTATTTCAATAACAGGTAGGGGATAGGAGCAAGGATTCGATAAGCGAGGAGAAGAAAAAATGGGGAAAACAAGAAAGCACCCGGAGTGGAAAACAACATTAAAGGAACGAATTAGCTATGCGATCGGCTTTAATGGGGCAGTCGGTGAATCATTAATTCTACAGGGATATTTAACCACATACTTACTGATGACGGGGATCGATGTAGGTATAACAGCTGTGATATTATTTATTATTAAAGGAATTGATGCCGTGGATGATTTGCTGTTTGGCTGGCTTGTAGACAGAATTCACCCGGAGAAGAATGAAAAACTAAAAAAGCTGGTCGGAAATGGACGATATCTGCCGTGGCTCAGACTGTTCTTTGCAGTAATGCCGGTGGCTGTAATTCTGCTTTATCATATTCCGTCTTTTGCACCAACCTGGTTAAAGATTGTTTGGTTTTGTGTTACTTATCTTATTGCGGATCTGGGATATACCTTGCTTGATGTGCCAATGAACTCCCTCCTTACGACAATGACGGAGGATGGTCATGAAAGAGATCACATCATAATGACAAGAGGTCTATTTCAGATGGTGATTTTAGGCGCTGTATATTTTGGATTTACCATATTAATCAGCGAGCAGGTTGGTATGAGCATAAGTACAACAGCTGCCATCTTTTCTGCAAGCATGTTACTATGCATGCTGCCGATGATTTTCAATGTAAAAGAACATACTAGGATGGTATCAGAAATTGAAGAAAATGAGAATAAGGCGGGAATATCCTTCCTGGAAGCTGTAAAATGTCTCCTTGCGAATCGGAATCTGCTTTCGTATTATGGAGGAAGTATTTTAGCCGGGTGCTTTGCCACTGCTTCTGCGGCAAGTATGTTCGCCTCTTATTATTTGTTTGGATCATCGTTGTTCTCAATGATACTTACCATACCGTCCCTGTTTTTAATGCTTGCTATGAATATTTTCATTCCTAAGCTGGCCATGAGATTTGATAAAAATAAAATAAGAATGGTGGCGCTTACCTTCGGTATTGCTACTAGCATATTAGTCTATTTCGTCGGATATCAAAATATATCAACCTATCTACTGGTCATGGGCATCAACCTGATCCCCAGTTGTGTAGCTGGGGCAGTGGGAGCATACCTCATCCCTAATTGCATTGAATACGGAAAATATAAAACGAACAAGGATGCCACAGGAATTTCCTTTGCCTTTGGAACCTTTGCGGCAAAATTTCCTTCCGCTATTGCAAGCTCACTAGGGCTATGGATCTTAGGAACTTATGGATGGCAAAGCATTCATGCGGAAAGCTTTGCGGAGATTGCAGCTCTTAATATTACACAGACAGAGCAGGCGATTCATGGATTGTGGGTAATTACAGCGGGTGTTCCTATTATCGGAAATGTATTGGCCTACCTCTGCTACCTCTTCTATAATTTGAACGATAAAGATGCAGCGATCATGGCAAAGGCAAACTGCGGTGAAATTACGAGAGAAGAAGCAGAAAAACAACTTTCGAAAAAATATGTAGCATAAGAAAGCAACAAAAGCACTGACCCGTTATCAGGGATTTCCAAGATAAGCCATATGCAATTACAAGAATAGAAAGAAAAAGGTGACGCACATGTGGATTTTATTATTCGTAATAGCAATTATTTTGGCATTAATTTTGCTGTTCTGTGCAGTTGTATTCCTGCCGCTGTTCTTTGGCAGCCGAATGAAAAGTCCGGTTACAAAAGATAGTATGGAAGCCTTCTTTGCCAAAGAAGGAGAATATAGCATAGAGACTCGTATCATAAGCGATGAGGAGAATAAAGAGAGATTTATTCTATATACTCCTGTCGGCAGTAAGGGATCGCTTCCGGTCATTCTCTGGGGGAATGGAACAGCAGCGCTGCCAAAAGATTATGAGAAACTGCATCGGCATCTTGCCTCCTGGGGCTTTCTTGTTGTAAATACGTATAACAGTGAGACCGGAACCGGAAAGCCACTGCAGGAGGCGCTATGCTATCTTCTTGCCCAGAATAGCAACCCCGACAGTCTCCTCTATATGCAGATTGATACCGAACGGATTGGCTGCGCGGGGCATTCCCAGGGTTCTACAGGCGCAATCAATCTGCATACGAACTTTCAGGAAGGGCATTTTGTTAAGACCGTTGTTTCCATTGCGCTTCCTGCACTGCGTTGGTGTGATCCCGAGGATGTATATGTACCGGAGAAAATGAAGGTTCCTTTTCTGGTACTGACCGGTACCTTGGATTATATTATCTCTCCCTATCGGAGCTGTCTTGCTGCCCTCAATCGATTAGATAAGGGAGTAGAAGGCTGGCTTTTGGAAGCCCGCTATTGTTCCCATACGGAGATCCAGGGGGATGGGGGGAAATACAAGGGTATATTGACCGCCTGGTTCCGGTATCGCTTGATGAAGGACAATGGCGCGGAAGAAATTTTTAAAGAGCAGGGGGAGATTTATAAGACTTCGGGCTGGAAAAGAGTATATCAGCGAAGCGGCAGCGTCAATTAGGAACAGCAGTAATAATCAAAAAAAGAATTAGAAATGGAAAAGCAATTAGAAACGAAAAAGCAATTAGAAACGAAAAAGCAATTGGATACAAAAAAATAATTAGAAACGGAATAGAAATTATAAATGGCATCCTGCTAACAAGATAAGGTTTAATTATTAGGTATCATAAAGGAGGGGAATATGAAAGAGGGGCATTTTTTTCATAAGGAGCTACGGGATGGAGTCTTCCTAATCTCCTGCAAGGAATGGGAAATGAATTCAGCGACGATTAATACATATCTGATTCGAGGAGAAAAAAAGGCAGTACTGGTGGATGCGGGGCTTGGAGTTAGAGGCCTCCGGGAATATGCACAGCAGCTGGCAGGAGTGCCGGTTATGCTGGTTTTAAGCCACGGGCATTTTGATCATACCGGTGCCGTGAATGAATTTGCCGATGTATGGGTACACCCGGAGGATGCAATCATTCTAGGGAAGAACCTCATAAAATTCCTTCCCTCCAGGAAGATAACCGCGAAAATCCATTTTTTGAGTGAAGGAGATGAAATCCTCCTCGGGGACAGAACACTTCAGGTATATGGCATCCGAGGCCATACTGGGGGAAGTATTGTTCTTTACGATCAGAAAACAAAGACTCTGATATCCGGTGACAGCGTTTGCAGAAGAGTATTTTATATTGATGGGAATAAGTATCCCATCAACCGATTCTTTGAGGATCTAATGAAGGTGGATCAGCTGGACTTTACAGGTGTGTGTTCGGCTCATGATCGCTTTCTTCTGCCAAAAACTCAGATTCGGCATATGATTGATGTTATATCAGATGGTATCTTTCACAGCAATCTTACGATACGGATCTTGGGACGAAAGTATTTCCAGGTGAAATGCGGCAGCGGACCGGAGGATATGGAGTTTATTGATTTTTCCGCTCCACTTGCATCCAGAGAACAGTTAAAGCTTGAAGTCGAGGATTTCTATCAGAAGTCTGGATATCAGCCGGAGCAGAAGGGAGAGGCCGATGAATAAGGCGATTTTAATTCTTTATTTGATCAGCATAAAGTTAAAAAGAGCAGGACTGAGGCTAAAGAGACCCTTTCATAGAAAAAGGCCGGTAGGAGCCTTTATTACGCCCAAGGACACCATGGACAGTATCATAGAACATCCGGCATTGGTGGCTGAAAAGGCAAGAATCCTTCAACCGTCCAGGGAAAGTGATCTTGAGACAATACAGACTCTTGAAAAATTTACTGCAGGATTTTCAAAGACCACCGGACAGAGCTATGCGGACGGGTTGAATGCAATGATTAAGAATCATAATAATGAGGTGAAGGTTTACAGGCAGATCTATTCTGAGGATGAGATAAAAAATGATTCTACTAAGGCAAATGCCAGTCTGCATTATTTTCCAGCCGGAAAGAAATCAAAGTTTATTATAGTATGTCCGGGCGGTGCCTATGTTAATTGCGAAGCCTTGTCGGAGGGATATCCGCTGGCACTTCATCTCAATGTTCTGGGCTATACCGCTTTTGTGCTTTCCTATCGCGTAGGGGCACAAGCACGTCAGCTGGCACCAGTGGAGGATCTGGCAGCGGCTGTCCGGTATGTTCTTGAGCGCGCAGAGGAATTGAATGTAGTCCAGGAGGACTATGCGGTTCTGGGATTTTCAGCAGGAGGTCATCTGGTTGGATGCTATGGCCTAAACCATCTAGGCTATAAAAAATATAATCTGCCGAGACCTGCAGCGATTCTCATAGCCTATGGACTCATATCAACGGAGAAGTTTCCTCATTGTAATAAGCTGCTTTTAGGACAGGAGCCGGAGGAGGAAGCAGTAAGAGCAATTAGTATCGACAGGAACATAACGCCGGATTATCCCCCCACCTTCTTCTGGGCAGGCAAGAATGATCTTCTGCTAAATTACCGCCAGCATGGAGATGCGCTGGAGGCAGCAATGAAGCAGCAGGGCATCCCCTATGAATACCATCTGTATGAGAAGGCACAGCATGGAATCTCTATGGGGGTTGGAACGGAAGCGGAAGGCTGGGTGGACAGGGCAGCAGCCTTCTGGGAGAAGAATTCAGTAAGAGAGCCTATAAATAGGAATTTATCATAATTTGGACATTAATCGTGTAGAGGTTATTTGCTCAAACCAAGATATCTTTGAACAGGGTTTAGAAGTAGCAAGCTAATATCAATATCATGCTAAATATGAAAGGAATGGAAAACGAAGAAGCAACCATCTGCATCTGCTTAGGTTGAGTCTTCGTTTTTGTATCTTTATTTATGTGAATCAGATCTGCATGGTTTTTAACTTTTATGAGATAAGCTTATTTATTATATAAACGCGCCGAGCGAAGCGAGTGTGCATCCGCCGCAGGCTGTCGTATTCCCATGAGGCTTTTATATCCATGGTGGCGACAATTGGCATGGGAATTTGACACATAATCAATCAAATCATCATATGTTACAGTAGGCTTTCATCTATCATTAAGAAGAGAAAAATGTAATTGGAGCGGCCGCATAAGACAATAAAAAATATAGTCTTTAACAGGACAATGGGACGTGATTTATTGATTAATGATATAGAGGCAAACGATAAGAGCAAAAGTGTCAGGAGGAAAATAGCCTTTTTTGTTAAGCCAGGTCTGGATAGCTTTTTAGGGGATATCCTGCAAGGCCTTTCTAGCACATTTGAAACCAGAAAAATAATAGTGACCCAGTATAAGCAAATTGACGAGGGAATGGAATGGGCTGATCTTGCCTGGTTTGAATGGTGTGACGAGCTTGTAATTTATGGGAGTAAATTAGAGCTTTCGAAGAGGAAAAAGGTGATTTGCAGGCTTCACAGCTATGAAGCATTTACGGATTATCCTTTGGCGGTGAATTGGAAAAAGGTAGATAAGCTTATTTTTGTATCAGAGCAGATCAGAGAATATGTATCAGAAAAGCTGCATTTGGAACAGGGGAAAACCATCGTTATCCCCAACGGAATCAATACAGGAAGCTTTACCTTCCGGGAGAGAGAACCGGGTTTTCACATTGCTTATGTTGGCTATATTAATTATAAAAAGGGGCCGATGCTGTTACTGCATACAATGAAAGCACTTTATGATAAAGATCAGAGATATCAATTACATATCGCCGGACAATTTCAAGACGATAGGGATGCTCTGTATTATCGGCACATGATAAAAGAATTTGGAATAGAAAAGAATGTATTTTTTGAAGGCTGGCAGGATAATCTGGATGCTTGGCTGGAGGATAAGAATTATATTCTGTGCACCAGCATCCTGGAATCTCAGAATATAAGTGTGATGCAAGCGATGGCAAAGGGAATAAAGCCGGTAATTCATAATTTTGTCGGAGCCAAGTCCATCTATGACGGCAAATATCTCTGGAATACGATAGAGGATGCGGTTCATATGGTGGAGGAGGATGCCTATCGCTCCACGGAATATCTTAATTTTATTAAAAATAAATATACCATAGAGAAAGAAATAGAGGAACTTGAGAAGCTGCTGCAAGGATTGAATTTGGCAATGGAGGTTGAGGGGGATTTTGCTAAGAAGAAGGAGCTGCCCTTAGTTACAATAGGAATTACCAATTATAACGGTAAGCAATATTTAAAGCAGTGTGTGGAGTCCTTTTTAAATCAGACTTATTCTAACCTAGAGATCATACTGGTTGATGATTGCTCCACAGACGGCTCCAAAGAAATCATTCAGGAATATGAGAAAGCCCATGATAATATTAGGGGGATTTATCACGAAACCAATTCAGGCGGAGCCTCCAAAGGGATTAATGAAATTATTAAAAATGCAAAGGGGAGCTATTTTCAATGGATTGCCTGCGACGACTACGTCCAATCAGATGCCATTGAGGAATTTGTGAATTATCTGGAAGAAGAACCGGAGAAGGACTATGTCTATAGTGATTTTAATATCAAAAATGAAGAGGATGAGCAGATTGGAGCCTGGGAATATATTAATTTAGAAAAAGCAGCAATCATACAGCATATTTTTAATACGGGTTCAGGGCTGATCCCTATGAATTGCCTTTATCGGAAAAGCTTTTTTGAAACCAACCAGGTAAGCTGGATCATTTATAAGGAAAATGATTTTTCGGCGGATACGCTTAATTCTCTGCACTTTCTGAAATACAATTGGAAGTATGGAAAGTTAAATAAAGCGTTGATCAATTATCGCATTCATAGTAAGAATGCTTCTCATAACTTGGAAAAAAGAATGAAGGCTTCCATAGCCCTTTATGATTATATTATACAGAATTTCAGTGAAGAGGTCTATTTGCCACAGATCGAATGGAAGTCCGCAGCAAATAGGGAACAGTTAAAAATGCTCTGTCTTGCACAGTTTTATTATTTGCAGATACAAAATCATCAGAGCGGGAGTGCGATTCCAGAATATTTAAAGATTACTTTAACCAAAGAACAAATAGGTATGTGCTGCGGCTGCTTTGCCGAGGAGGGTATATTCTATGCAAAACAAGGATTGTTGAAAGGGGATTTATATCAAGAGGAATTGGATCAAATAAAAAATTCGCTGGAAGCATTTTTAAATGATATTGCCTCTGCTTCAGGGATATAGCTCAAGAGGGAGATAGAAAGTAAAAGAATAAGTTACACTGGGGGCGAATAATATGGGTTATCGTTATGCACTAATTGGGTGCGGACGTATTTCACCAAATCATATAGCGGCTGCCATAGATAATGGTCTTGAAATCGTAGCACTATGCGATATTGTACCAGAAAAGATGGAAGAAAAAATAAATATGTTCCAGCTTCCTGAAACCACTCATACTTATACGGATTATCAGGAGATGCTTAGGAAGGAAAGACCAGAGCTGGTGGCGATTGCAACGGATAGCGGCAAGCATGCAGCCATTGCATTGAATTGTATCGAGGAGGGCTGCAATCTTATTATAGAGAAACCAATTGCCCTCTCGCTGGAGGATGCGGATGCTATCATAAACAAAGCAAAAGAAAAAGGGTGTAAGGTTTGTACCTGTCACCAAAACCGATTTAACAAGGCAATCCTTAAGATCAGAGAGGCAGTGGAGGCAGGACGTTTTGGCAGGCTGTTCCATGGAACTGCCAATATCAGATGGAACCGGAATGAAGATTATTATAAGCAGGCAGACTGGCGCGGAACCTGGGAACAGGATGGCGGAGCGCTGATGAATCAATGTATTCACAATATAGATCTTCTACGATGGATGCTGGGCGATGAGATAGATGAAGTGATAGCTATCACCGATAATTTAAATCATAGCTACATTGAAGCGGAGGATTTTGGAATTGCCCTTCTTCGTTTCTCGAATGGGAGCTATGGGATTATTGAAGGAACCACGAATGTATATCCCAGGGACTTGGAAGAGACACTCTATCTTTTTGGAGAGTATGGAACGGTTAAGGCCGAGGGGAAGTCGGTAAATATTATAGCGGAGTGGTGCTTTGCTGATCATTCCCAGGAGGATGACCTGGTAAAGCAGGAATGCCATGAAAATCCCCCGAATGTATATGGCTATGGACATAAGCCGCTCTATGAAGATGTAATCAAAGCCCTGGAAAATGATAGAGAACCTTATGTGAATGGGGAAGCCGGAAGAAGAGCGGTTGAGCTTGTACTTGCGATTTATAAGTCGGCCGAAGACGGGATAAGCGTGAAGCTTCCATTGGAACGTGGAAGTACCTTAGAGTATAGAGGAAGGTTTTTAAGATGAATTATTTTGTTCATGAAAGCAGTTTTGTGGAGGAGGATGTCTCCATAGGAGCTGGAACTAAGATTTGGCATTTTAGTCATATTCAAAGAGGTTCACGGATTGGTGAAAACTGCATTCTTGGTCAAAATGTGAATATATCAAACAATGTA
Organism: Bacillota bacterium; assembly: GCA_023392995.1. Taxonomy (GTDB): domain Bacteria; phylum Bacillota; class Clostridia; order Lachnospirales; family Lachnospiraceae; genus Mobilitalea. The sequence continues at coordinate 17,653 of JAEWMZ010000096.1, read as the reverse complement.
AAGATCGGAAATGGAGTTAAGCTGCAAAATAATGTCTCTGTATACCAGGGAGTAGAGCTGGAAGACTATGTATTCTGCGGACCTTCCATGGTTTTTACAAATGATCTGACACCAAGAAGTAAGTATCCAAAGAACAGTGAAGGATATAAAAAAACGCTGGTTCAGTATGGTGCATCCATTGGTGCGAATGCCACCATAATCTGTGGTATTACCATTGGCAGGTGGGCAATGATCGCTGCCGGAGCAGTCGTAACGAGGGATGTGCCAAATTATGCCTTAATGGCTGGAGTACCGGCGATTCAGATTGGATGGATCTGTGAATGTGGAAATACCTTGTCCAAAGAGTTGTTTTGTAAGGAATGTAGCAGGACATATGTTTTACAGAGGGATGAACTTCGGGAAAAATTCAATCTAGAGCAAATAGAATGGAATGTCTGAGAAGAAAAGTTGGGAAAGATAAGGTGAAAGACGTGAGACAAAGACAAAGATAATAAAAGATAAGAGACAATAACTATAAAAGGACTGGACACTGATTAGCAGTAGAAGGGAAGAAAGCATGCAGTTTCGAGATTTGCAGGCACAATATCATAAATACAAGGAAGATATTGATGCTGCCATACAGAAAGTGGTATTAAGCACCAGCTTTATAGAAGGAAAGGAAGTTGGTGAGATTGAAGCGCAGCTTGCGGAATATGTAGGTGCAAAAAATTGTATTACCTGCGCCAATGGAACAGATGCGATGTCATTGGTTATGATGGCATGGGGAGTAGGGGCCGGAGATGCCGTCTTCTTACCTGATTTCACCTTTTTTTCGACGGGGGAGATCGTTGCACTGACCGGTGCGACACCTGTATTTGTTGATGTGGAAAGAGATAGTTTTAATATAGATGCCAAAAAACTGGAACAAGCGATACAAAAAGTGATAAGTAAGGGAGAATTAATACCAAGGGCAATCATTCCTGTTGATTTATTTGGGCTGCCGGCAAATTATCCCGCAATCGAAGCAATTGCCGGGAAACATAGTTTGCTGGTTTTAGAAGACAGTGCCCAAGGCTTTGGGGGTTCCATCCATGGTCGAAAAGCAGGAAGCTTTGGCAACGCCGCAACGACCTCCTTTTTTCCTTCAAAGCCCCTGGGGTGTTATGGGGATGGAGGAGCTGTATTCACAAACAGCGAGGCGTTGGCTAGACTGATTCGATCCCTCAAGGTACATGGTCAAGGCGATGATAAGTATGATAATATTCGAGTTGGAATGAACTCAAGACTGGACACGATTCAGGCGGCTGTCCTGAAGATCAAGCTGAAGGCGTTCCTAAGTCATGAGCTTGAAGCTGTGAATAGAGTGGGTTACAGATATCAGGAACAATTAAAAAATATTGTTAAAGTACCTGCGATACCCGAAGGCTTTACATCAAGTTTTGCTCAGTATACCATTCTATTAAAGGACAAAGAACAGCGTGATAGGTTAAAAGTGAAACTGGCAGAAAAGGGGATTCCGACCATGGTTTATTATAGAAAGCCAATGCATATTCAGCGTGCTTTTTCTGATTTAAACTATGAGGAAGAAGATTTTAGTGTAACGAACGAATTATGTAATATGGTTCTTTCTCTGCCGATGCATCCGTATCTGACTGAGGAGGAAGTGGATGAGGTGTGTAAGCTGATAACGGAATATTGTAAATAAAATGACAGCCCTTATGCTAAGACTCATGAATGAGCTTTCACATAAGGGCTTTTATAGTATCGATATCGTGATAGAATCCCGGAATCGATCTTTGCAGGTATACTTTTTATATTTATAAATTACAAAGTAGATTTCTCATCCAGTGATGCGCGTGATGCAATGTCGAAATAACGAGAATATGGGCGGAGGGCATGATGAAAAAAGGGGTTATATGTTACTTTTTAGGAACCAAAATAAAGTACCTTCATACATTATTAATGAGGTATTAGGTATTGCTAAAGCATCAGTGAAATTCCTTAATACCATTCCTTGCAATGGAAGTTTATGCGGAGTATGGGTAAAAGCATATTCCGTGGAAATTTTGCTGAGATTGTATTGTTTGTATAAAGCAATGACCTTATCTTATTCTAATAATAGAAGAAGGTGTATGAAACATTGGCAAATAGTATAGTTTTTCAAAATAGTGCAGATCAATTAAGAACCTCGATTTATGGATATAACAGTACCGATAACGCTTATCAAGCCATTCAGTTGAGTGGTGATGGGGCGATGAAAGTTACTTTGGGAACTGCTGCTGTTCAGGTTGGAACAATCAGTAGTATAGGTACAATAAAGAAAGTAGTCAATGTAGGAACCTTAAATAAGGCCGCAACAGTCGGAACGGTTAACAAGGTAGCCGTATTAGGAACAGTAAGCAAAGTAGGGCTGTTAGGAACCTTAAGTAAGGTGGCAGCTGTCGGAACCTTAGGCAAGGTTGGACTAATCGGAACCTTAAACAAGGTAGCGGCTGTAGGGACCTTGGGAACCGTCAATAAGGTAACGAGTGTTGGAACTTTAAATAAGGTAGCAGCTGTCGGAACCTTAAGTAAGGTTGGATTACTGGGAACCTTAAGTAAGGTTGGACTGTTGGGGACTTTAACCAAGGTCGGAATCATTGGAACTTTAAGTAAAGTAGCAGCTGTCGGAACCTTAGGAACCGTCAATAAGGTAACGAGCGTAGGGACTTTAAATAAGGTAGCAGCCGTAGGAACCTTAAGCAAGGTCGGATTACTGGGAACTTTAAGTAAGGTTGGAATTATTGGAACCTTAAATAAAGTAGCAGCTGTCGGAACCTTGGGTACCATCAATAAATTAACCAGCGTAGGAACTTTAAATAAGGTAGCAGCCATAGGGACCTTAAACAAGGTAGGGTTACTGGGAACCTTGAGTAAGGTCGGACTGTTGGGAACCTTGAATAAAGTAGGCTTGCTGGGAACCTTGGGCACCATCAATAAGGTAACAAGTGTAGGAACTTTAAATAAGGTGGCAGCCATTGGAACCTTAAACAAGGTTGGATTATTAGGAACCCTGAGTAAGGTTGGATTGTTGGGAACCTTAAGTAAGGTAACATCAGTAGGAACCTTAACGAATGTAGTAGGAACCGTAAAAATGAATTTTGTCGACAGGATATTTACAGCGATAACGCAGACAATTACGGTAGCGGCGTCGACAATAACCTATACGAACTTAATTAATATTTCGAAGTATGCGGATACTTCCTGGTATGTCAGAAATATATCGGCATCAAGCCGAGCAGTATCAGTACAATTAGCAGCAACCCCAAGTACAAATGTGACAACTTATCCACGGGTATTAATTGCACAATCAGCTACAATTAACGCCAGTCCCCAAATACTAACGAATGAGTACTCATTAAACTATATTTCAGCGCAAATCAATAATACTGCTACAATAGCTCAAAATGTAGTAGTTGTCTTTAATGGAAGATATTAATGTAAGGTATTTAATGTAAAATATTAGCCGAATGCTTAGGAGTTCTTCCTAGGAACTCCTAAGCATTTTTTGAAAGCAGCTTTTTGGAATATACATGTGATCGGATAATAAAGGTGGTGTTTTATGAATAGTGGAGTAAGTTTATGCATGATCGTAAAAAATGAAGAAGCTAATCTTGAGAGATGCCTTACAAGTATCAAGGATATTGTAGACGAAATGATCATCGTCGATACGGGTTCAACTGATCAAACAGTAGCGATATCAGAAAAGTTTGGAGCAAAGGTGTACCATTTTCCATGGACAAATAGCTTTAGCGAGGCGAGAAATGAATCTTTAAAGCATGCGACAAAGGAATGGATACTAATCATGGATGCAGACGACGAGTTTTGCAGGGAGGACAAAGGGCAGCTGGAGCAAATAATTCATGATAACAAAGAGGAAAACAATCTTTATTTTTTTGAAACACTGAATTATTGTGGCAGCTTTGTTGACAGTAACAATATCAGTGTCAATTTAAATCCTCGGCTTTTTCGAAATAATTATGGCTTTTATTATGAAGGCGAAGTGCATAATCAGCTTGTTAATTATAAAAATAGCAGGAAAGACATCAATCTTCCTATCAGGATATATCATTATGGATATCTGGACAACAATATAAAGGCAAAAAACAAAAGAGAAAGAAACATTACTTTGCTGGAGGAGCAGCTGAAAAATGAACCAGATAATAAATATGCCTGCTTTAATTTGGCAAACGAATATTTTGCCTTAGAGGATATACAAAAGGCGCTTCATTTTTATTATAAGTCCTATGAGGATTTTAATCCCAATATCGGTTATGGATATATACTTATGATTAGGATTGTAATAGCTAATTTTTATTTGGGCTTGCATGATAAGGCTTTGGAATTTGTTACTATGGGGTTAAGATATTATCCGAAATTCACCGATTTGTATTTTTTTCAAGCTATTATTTACAAAGCGATGAGGAGGCCTACACTTGCATTAAAATCATTGGAAAAGTGTTGTGAGATGGGAGAGTCTCCTGCGGAATTGAAATTTTTATATGGAACAGGAAGCTTTAAGGCAAAATATGAGATGGGTAATCTTTATATGGAGCTTAAGGATTATCCCATGGCCTTTCGTAATTTTAACGAGGCGATAAAAGCGAAATCGGATTTTGTGCTCCCCGTTTATCGAATTGCGCATATATTAAAAGAAGAAAAGGCGTCAATCACAGATTTTAAGAATGTTATGGAAAACTTTTTTGAGAATATTGGAAGTGCATATGCTGTTCTTGCAGATATCTTCTATTCAGAGGAATACTACAAAACGGCTCTGGAATATATAGCAAAGTGTGAAGAGAATGGAGTGATCTCAGAGGATATCTGGATATTAAAAATAAAATCACTCATAAGAAGCGGAGAATATGAACAATGCATTCAGATGAATTCCATTAAGGAAACCAGTGCATTCTATGTAAGTGCGTCTATGTATCAGGTGATTAGCTTCCTTTTAACGGATAGAACACAAGAGGCATTGGCCTATATGGATCATTTCAACCGAAATGAATTGACAGAAAAAGATAAAAAAATGTTTGATGTATATACCCAGTTTATTCATCTTCTTACAAAAGAATCAACGCAGATCTTGTCGGAGGACGAGGGTGAAAAGGAGTATACAGGGTATATTTTTGAACTGTGTGAAATTCTGTTACTGAATCAAAAGTTTGATGAGTTCCAAATAGCATTAAATTTATTAAATCTGATCAGCGATAAATCAGTACTGCTTCAACTCGGAAAACTATATTATAAGCTAGGCTTTAAAGAAATGGGAAAAAAGGAGATTATCAGATCAATAAAAGAGTTTGAGGTGTTTGATGCAGAAGGTTTGGAGATCTTAAAATAAAGTTGATATCAAAGGGAAGATGGTTTTTTCTTTGCTGTATTGGATAGGATTTGAAACAATATTCTTGTTCAGCCGAAAGGATTAAAATAATTGACGGTAGTTCTCTGGGATGGCTGCTGAATCAGAACCAAACAATGTTTGACTACATTATATTATTTGAGGAGGTTGTACCATGCTACCGTCTGATCATAATAAAAAAAGAAATATAAGTTATGAAATTGCTGAAATAAATTCATTTGATAAATTGCATGCAAGAACCCATTGCGACCACATGAATATTGGAAAGAATAGCCGCCGCATTGAATATAGGGTTTTAATCAAGTTTGATTTAGATCATCTGGCGGACAATATCCAACTTTTAAATGCAGCGTTAACAATTTTTGTTACAAGGGGGTCAACCTTCCAGTTGTATGGATATGGTCTGAAATCAGGATGGGATATTTATAGTATCAACTGGATAAATCAGCCTGCCATTGATTTTACCAATATGATATTTGACAAAACAATCTGCGGCTGTGATAAATATTGTATTGACCTGACAGATCAAGTGAAAAACTGGCTGGAATTCCCCAATGATAATTATGGAATGGTTTTAATGGGCTTGGATATGTCAATTTCAAATGAAATACAAATAGATACGGAGCAGAATTCAAAGGAGAACTTGTCTCTGTCCGTAGAATATTGTCTTGAAAAAGATGTCCATAATATACCCAAGTTTTTTGAATATACGGAGGATATTAAGGTGTCCTGCGCTTCTCAATATTTCACAGCGGGCTTTAATATTTCCTTAATGAATAAAGTTGCGTATTTTATAAAGAATAATAATATTGCTCCAATTACGGTAACGGCTGAAAATAGTCCGGATAATGTGAATTATGCAAAAGAAATTCAAACAATTGTCATTCCCCCGGGAGAGTCAAGTTTATTGGTGCCGATTAACTTCAGCAAGTATATCCGGCTGTCAATAACAATTCCACCGGGCGGAAATTCTTCAATAATCAACATATGGCTGAATTTACAGCAATAGACTGGCTGCAGGAACCTTGTTAGAATCCTATCATGTAATATGGTGGGATTCTTTTTGTTCGCATCCGTCAGTTGGTACAGGCTCTAACTCCAGAAAGCTTCCTTGGTGTATTTTGCAAGCGAAAGGAAAATACAGGGTAAAAATATAAGTTCAATATGGCAGGATTAATAAACAAGAAGTGATGTTGTTGCGTTGTTTCGTTAAAATACGTTAAACATCATATTAATCTAATATTTTATTAGAAATATTAGATAAAAACGTATTTACATTTTCAATTTAAGATGCTACAATGAAAGCGTAATATTTAGTAAACAAACGTAACATACAACGTAACAAAAATAGAAAATAAAAGCACAGATTTACAAAGCTTTTATTTGTAACAAAATAGAAAATATAATGATGAGTTTTATAAGCTTCTATGTGTAACAAAGTAGGGAATGTAATAACGAGGTTATAAAGCTTCCACATGTAAGAAAGAAGCTGGAGAGAAGCAGGCATATGAAAGTAATACATTGTTGTGACTGTAATCGTAAATTAACAAATGATGAGGTAGCGGTAAATATTAAGCTGTTAGGAAAATATATTGGAACCTTTCGCTGCAAACATTGCTTGTCAGCAGCCCTTGGCTGTGAGCTGGAAAAGATGAGTAAAATGATCGCGTATTTTAAGAACAGTGGTTGTACCTTATTTCAAACATTATATACAGATTGAGGAGAGGAATTATGTCCCATAAATTCGTTACATATCCGGTTATCATTGATGATCTTCTAACAAACCCAGACATTGGATTTATCGCTGCTCCGGGACTAATGGGAGAAGAGACAGTGGTGTGCGATAACCGGGGAAACTGTGTGGAGAGATATCAATTTACCCAGGACAGTAAGACCTGGAATCATCCGGACAGTGGGATCTATTATTGCGGAGTCAGATGGAAGGACCTGGAGCCGGAAAAGGGCGTTTATCATTGGGAGGTGCTGGAACGAAAGCTTGATTACGCCAGAACCTTGGGCTGTAAAGCGATCGTACGCTGCTCGCCCTATGCCCTTGCCAAGGAGGAAGATATCCCTGGCTGGTTTCGAAGGGAATGTCCTAAGGAGCCGGAGTTTCCGTTCTGGCGTGTAGACCCGACGGAGTCCCCCTATGTTGAATACTGGTCGAAGTTCGTACAAAAATTCGCAGAAGCCTTTGACGGACATCCGGTGATCAGCTCGGTGGATATGGCAATTGTCGGCGCCTGGGGAGAAGGCGGAGGAACTGAGTTCTTAGAGGAAGCAAAGATAAGATGCATATCTGACGCTTACATAGACAATTTTAAAATAACACCGCTGCAAGCGCTGCTGCATGATCCAAGATCTGTTAAGATCATACGGTCAAGAAAGGAAAACATAGGCTTTCGCATTGACTGTCTTGGTGATATGGGCGGCTTCCATGGAGAGGAATGGTCCCATATGCTGGATTTTTATCCTGAGAATATCACCAATTTCCAGATGAATCAAGCATGGAAGAAAGCGCCGGTGGTTTTTGAAGCCTGCTGGCATATGAATGATTGGTTCCTGCAGGGTTGGGATATTGATTATATTATTAACGAATCGCTAAAGTGGCATATATCTTCCTTTAATAGCAAAGGGACGACGGTACCGGAGCCCTGGAAGGATAATGTAAAACGATGGCTAATGAAGATGGGATATCGATATGAACTTAGAAAGTTTGAGTGCGATGCTACTGTCCGAAGAGGAGGAATACTTCATATCAGCGCATTATGGGCTAATGTTGGTGTGGCGCCAGGTTACCATAGATATCCCCTGGTAGTCAGATTGGTTAAAAGCGGATACTGCCACACGCTGCAAAGTACCACAGATATCAGAAATTGGCTGCCGGATGAGGATATCCTATGGGATGAGGAATTCATCATTCCCAAGGAACTTCCGGCCGGTCAGTATGAGCTTAGTATAGGAATTGAAACCGGTATGGAAGCAATCGGGAATATAAAACTTGCAATTGCAGGAGAAAAAGATGGTTACTATCCTATGGGTAGGATTGAAATTGGTGAAGGAGGACTAGAGTAACATGAAACAGTATCAATTTGATGACATCGTGAAATATTGTGGTTTTGATAATCTACCGGAAGGCCTCGAAGCTTATTATGAGCTCTATCAGGAATCGGAGGAGCAGCATTTTTTGGATCGAGACTTTCTAACAGAGGTATTTCAAAGATTTGAGGTTCCCTCCGACAAACAGAAGCTGATGTTAGACGGAGCAGCTGAAATTGAAAAGGATGAAAAATTATTTCATTTTACCAAATTTCTTGTCTGGGATATGTGCTCGGCAAGAAACCGCTGCGATAATGATGATTATAAAAACCTGACACCTACTGGTTTGACAACTTACCCTGAGCTTTATTCCTTCCTGCTGCTCCTTGCCTGCGTAGTTCCTTCCATAAAGAAAATGCAGGAACGGGGAGTGCCCGAGGAATATTATCAGAAGATACCTTATCAGCCTATGGAAAAGCAATTTGAGAAATTGATTAAAGACAATGATATGAAGGTAAGTGACTTTCCCTGGGATATGAATTTTTATACCTGTGCCATCGTGTTGTTGGATCGCTTCTTGTTTATACCCTATAAATTCGGGGATGCCCTTCAAATGTTCAGAAATAGCAGCAGCAATAAAGTGATTGCTTTGCGGGAAGCAGGCGAAGAATTCCGTAGAGACGGTCAGGTAAATGGAATTAATGACGTATTTGACGAAGCAGGTAAGTTCAGTACCATATGGGAGGAAGATGAAAGCAGCATTACCGCCAATTCCATCAATCCCATGGGTTTTGTGGAACGGGAACCGATAACCCTGGAGAAGCAGGAGTGGAAGGTTGCACTGAAAAAGGGAGACACCCTTTTGGCACTGCATATTCCGGCCGGAGCCGGATATAATCCGGAGCGGTTAAAAAATTCCATGGAGCTGGCACTGGATTACTATCAAAGATATTTTCCGGAATTAGCTGTGAAGGGTTTTTGGAGCGAAAGCTGGTTATATGATCCGAGATTGTCCCTGGTACTGGATAGTGAAACCAGTAATATCATCAAGGTTCAAAGGCAATTTTTCCTTTATCCGATCAAAGAAGGAGATGGGATGCTTCGATATGAGCTTTACGGCAATTGGAAGGCAGATCCGGAAAAGGTGGAGATTAAAACCTCCCTTCAGAAGTCAGCGGCTGAATATATGAGGACAGGAGGACGCTTTAATACCATGAGCATGGTCGTCCTAAAGGAGGATGTAGATCGCGTAATCCAGATGCCTTATATAACGAAAGAAGATATCGATAAATTTATGATACTGGTTGACAGTCATAGGAAGTAAGGAGGGCTGAGCTTGGGAAAATATGCATTGGAAAATTACAGCCCCTATGATTCGTATACCCTTCGGCCGAAGCCCGGGAAAGAGTCCCCGGATAATATAGGGCGGGGTCAAGTGAATTATCTGAACTATTCCTGGGAGGAGCTGGAGGAAGAACGAGGGGTATATCATATCGAGGTGGTAAGGGAAGGGATAAGAACAGCCCGGAACCCGGTTTTGAGCATAGATACAAAAGCTCCTGCCTGGTTAAAAGCTTTCCCTAGTGAGGCATTTTCCTCCCTGATACGCAGGGTTGGAAGTTATCTGCAAGATGAGAAAAATCTGGTAGGTGTCATTATTACATCCCTGGATCAAGCACCCATCGTATGGGATGCCTACATTGCTGCCTTTGATCAGATACCGCTTTTGGCAGAGCTGCACAACAAAGATCTGATTTGCTATCTGAAGGAAAAAGGTGTGAACTTTGGGTTGGTAGTGGCGTGTAATGAAGATAACTGGCTGGATTGCTGTGAAGCTTTTGCAAGGTTAAAGGTTCAAAGTACCTGGGAGAAGGCTCCGGTGCTGCTGCAATCCTCGGAAGGTGTGGTCGGTAAGCATATAACCAGAGAGAGCGGAAGATGGCACGTGGGATTTTCTGATACTCGGATGGATGTAGGCTATCAGTTCTTCCTGCGCCGGGTTACCTATCCGAAGCAGATTTCCTCCGGTGGTGCACTGCCGCTACGCTTCTGGTTTGTAAATGGCGGAAGTGCCCCCTGCTACAGGGATTTTGAGCTTAGAATCAAATTGATTAAAGAAAAAAAAGAATATGTGATTCACTTACATAGAGATAGAAAGTCATGGCAGCTGGGAGATATCACTCATAATGAAATAGTGCAATTACCTGATATGGAGCCGGGAAACTATACCATCCATTTTGGTATCTTCTTTGATCATGAGGTTCCGATGAAATTATGTATCGAAGGCGAAGCTGACCAGGGTTACTATGAGTTAGGCGAAATCGAAGCAGATCTGCAAGACAGGAAGGAATTATTTCATATCTGGGACGATTTTTATCCGGAAGGCTATTACCCGCTGGAAGATCCCCAAGTACCGAATTAAATATGGCACAAAAAATAAAAAATATATTTTACCGATTATTCTTCTATCACGAGGAGTTATCGGAACGTGAATACAGATTAAGCCGGATTTTACTGATTCTGTCCGGTCCGACGGCAGGGATGATTAACACTTTGATCGCAGGTCCCTTTTTCATCGGCTTTCTGGTGTATCTGGGAGCGTCGGTTCAATATTGCGCAATCATTGGGGCCATCCCACAGCTTGGCTGTATCCTGCAGATGATATCCCCCTACATCTTTGAACGGCTGAAGCATCGGAAACTATTGATCTGCCTTAGCTGCTTTTTATTTCGGTTTTCGGTGGGAACGGTAATCCTGGTTCCTTATCTGGTCAGTGAAAAAAGTATGAGATTAGGATTCATTCTGGTGATCTATACGTTGGCATTTCTGGTGGCAGGGTTTGTTACGCCGGGATTAAGTCAGTGGTATCTCAGCGTAGCACCACAATCCAATCGAGGCAGATTCCTTGCAGTTAAAGACATTGCTACGATGTTCTGCGTATCGGTTTTATCCGTTGGGGTCGGGCGTATGATAGATCATTATAAAGCCGTTGATAAAGCTTTGACGGGATTTACGATTATGTTTGGGCTTGCCTTGATCCTATCAGTCATTGATTTTATCCTTATTTCACAAATTGATGAGCCGTTGATTCCAAGAGATCCCATAAAGCAGAGTCTTTTAAAGCTCATACGGCTGCCGATTGAAGATAAACCATTTCGAAAGATGATACTATTTTTAAGTGTATGGAGTTTTGCAATACAGCTATCAGCGTCTTTTATTCCTGTATACATGCTATCAGTACTGAACCTCAGCTATACCTATATCTCAGGGGTAGCAGTTGCCGGGAATATTGTAGGAATGATATCGATTTTTCTGTGGGGACGCCTCGCAGACAAAACCACTTGGTTTTATCTATTGAAAATAAGTGCTTTCATCATTGTATTATGTTATTTTGGCTGGGCTTTTGTTACGCGTAAGAATGCACCGCTATTGGTTTTTATACTGCAGATAGCGCTGATCTGCTGCAATGGTGCGTTTCAAATGGCCTCCAGCAATTTGCAGTTTAATTTATCTCCGGAGCTGGGAAAAACAGCTTATCTGGGAGTGACGTCTGCGATTGCCTGCGTGATCAGCTTTGCAGGAGCAATGATGGGTTCTGTATTGTACAAACAGCTTAAGAATTTTAAAATTAATATCTTTCTTTTTCAAATTACCAATATACAAGTTATTTTTCTTTTCACAGGGTTGTTGTTGATCACTGCCTTTGCTTTTGTGAGAAAACAACAACATTTTAAAATATAAAAAACACAGGAGGTAAGGAACTTGAAATTAGCATTAATTGGTGCAGGACAGCGAGGAATGATTTATTCAGAATATGCCCTTTTGTCAAATAAAGCAGAAATAGTAGCAGTGGTAGAACCCAACGAGATACGGAGACAGATCGCCGCGGAAATGTTTCAGCTTCCGCAGGAGATGCAATATGAGTCAACAGAGGAATTCTTTTCTCAGGGAAAGATATGTGATGCGATTATTATAGCCTCAATGGATCAGGATCACTATCAGCAGACAATGGAAGCCTTGGAGCTGGGATATGACATTCTTCTTGAAAAACCCATATCTCCAAATCCAAGAGAAACTCTGGAAATCAGTGAAAAAGCCGAGCAGAAAGGGTGTAAAGTGATTGTTTGCCATGTACTGCGGTATACTAATTTCTTTAGTACGATAAAAGAGATTATTGACAGTGGTGAGCTGGGTAAGGTGATTAGCATACAGCATAATGAAAACATCGGGAATTTCCATATGGCGCATTCCTTTGTTAGAGGAAATTGGAGACGGAGTGATTTATCAAGTCCGTTGATTATGCAAAAATCCTGTCATGATATGGATATTTTGACCTGGCTGGTTGGAAGTGAGGCGAAGCGTATCGCTTCCTACGGAAGTTTAGCTTATTTTAAGGAGGAAAATGCACCGGAACATAGCTCGGATCGCTGTATGACCTGTAAGGTGGCGGACAATTGCAGGTTTAATGCCTTAAAGGTTTACCTCCCTGTCTGCGGAAGCTGGCCGGCAACGCTGGTATCAGAGGATCAATCGGAAGAGGGAATCAGGAGTGCCTTAATGGAGAGTCCTTATGGACGTTGTGTTTATCGGTGCGATAATGATGTTTGTGATCATCAGGTTGCGTTAATTGAGTTTAAAAACGGAGTTACGGTAAGCTTTAACTTGAGTGCATTTACAAATAAGATGAATCGTACCATTAAGGTAATGTGTGAAGATGGAGAAATTCGCGGAGATGATGCTGCCAATGTGATTGAGATTACAAGATTTGCATCCAATCAGGTGGAAGAGTACAGACAGCAAGTGATTCACCCGGAAGTGGTTGCTGGGGCACATGGAGGCGGAGATGCTTTATTGATGGAGGACTTTCTGAAATTGCTGGGAGAGAATGAGAATACCAGCAAATCCTCTATAAAACAATCAGTAGAAAGTCATATCATGGCCTATGCTGCTGAGCTTGCAAGAACATCAGGATTGATCATTGATATGGATGAATTGAAACAGCAGTTATATCATTCCTAAGGTGAGTCTGAAAAGTGCTTATGCCGGGCGTTTCCAACGGTGCAATGAGTTTTCGGACACAACCTAACGAAGAAGGAAGGAAAATGCGGTGAGAAGATATGAAATTGAAAAAAAGTATAGATGCAAATAATAATCTCCGGAACAAGAGTGGCTTCCTCCATGAATTAAAAAGGAATCGAGAACTCTATCTCATGTGCGTTCCGGGCCTGGTGGTACTCATCATGTTCTGCTATATCCCCTTTGCAGGTACCTGGATGGCATTTACGGATTTTAATGTGGTGGACGGTATCTTTGGAAGTAAATTTGTGGGGCTCGATAATTTTAAGTTCTTCTTTTCCAGTCACAGCATGGGATGGAAGGTGATCTATAATACCCTTTTTATCAACTTCTTTGGTATTATTTTGGGGTTGATCGTACCGATTAGTATAGCAATCTTTTTTAATGAAATACGAAGTAAGATTTTTAAGAAGTTAACACAAAGCTTTATGTTTTTTCCGTATTTTTTATCCTGGGTGGTAGTTGGAGCAATTATATATGGCTTTTTCTCCTCGGATGTCGGCGTGGTGAATCACATGCTTCGCCAGTTCGGTCTGCAGCCGGTGAAATGGTATGCAGAGCCAAAGTACTGGAAAGCGATTATTATATTCTCCAGTATGTGGAAGTGGAGCGGATATAGTTCAATCATCTATATGGCCTCCATTGCCAACTTCGATGCTTCTCTTTATGAAGCTGCTGAAGTAGACGGAGCGAATAAATTACAAAGAATTCTGAAACTCACAATTCCGATGTTAAAGCCGACAGCAGTGGTTCTTACTCTGATGAGTATCGGCCGTATCTTCTATGGAGATTTTGGAATGATTTATGGAATCGTTGGTAACAATCCGGTTCTTATGGATGCCGTAACCGTTATTGATACCTATGTTTACCAGACAATGAGAACAATGGGCTTTTCTTATTCCACCGCGATTGGCCTGTTCCAGTCTTTAATGGGACTTATTCTGGTAACCCTGGCAAATAAGGCAGCGAAAAGAATGAATGAAGGGGAGGGATTATTCTGATGAAAAAAAATAAATCAATGGCAGACCGGGCAGTTACCTTTGTGGCATATCTGTTTGTAGGAGTCTTTGGAATTATCTGTTTTTACCCTTTACTGCTTACCTTAAGTGTATCCTTATCCTCGGAACATGAAGTGGCACTCAATGGATATAATATCTTGCCGCAAAACTTCACCTTTGACACCTATCGCTATATCTTTTCCAATAGCGGATTACAGATACTAAAGTCTTACGCTGTTACAATTTTTATTACAGTGGCAGGAACCCTAAGTGCGATGCTGATTACCAGCATGATGGCCTTTTCCATCTCCATCAAATCCTTAAAATATCGGAATGTCATTGCATTTATCTGTAATTTTACTATTGTATTTTCAGCGGGTCTGATCCCCTGGTATGTTGTCTGTGTCAACTATTACGGGTTGAGAAATAATATCCTGGCATTGATCTTACCTTCCATATTTAGCGTATGGAATATGTTTTTGATGAGAACCTATTTCTCCAGTATATCGCCCTCCTTATATGAGGCAGCGAAAATCGACGGGGCAAGTTACTTCGGGGTATATTGGAAAATAGCGATACCCCTCAGTAAAACAGCGATACTGACTGTTGGAATGATGTATGCCTTGCAGTATTGGAATGACTGGTGGAATGCCTTGATCTTTATCAACGATAAAAATCTGTTTCCGCTGCAGTATTACTTATATTCCATTTTATCCAATGTTAGTGCCATCAGTTCCGGTCGTATTCCAGCCGGTGCCAGTGCCGGAATTACTTTGCCGGCAGAAACGGTGAAAATGGCGGTTACCGTTATTACAATCGGACCGATTATCTTCCTGTATCCCCTAGTTCAGAAGTATTTTGTAAATGGTATTATGACAGGAGCGGTAAAGGAATAATTGCACCTGAAAGAAGTGCGGGCGGTTTGCTCAAGCTGACTTGGGAAAAGTCATGTAATTTGGCTAAGTGAGCTTGGAAAAGAGCAGGAGGTTTGCTTAAAAAAACCTGGAAAAGAGTAGGAGGTTTGCTTAAGTGAGCCTGGAAAAGGGCAGGAGGTATGCTTAAGTGAGCCTGGAAAAGGGCAGGAGGTTTGCTTAAGTGAGCCTGGAAAAGGGCAGGAGGTATGCTTAGATGAACCTGGAAAAGAGCAGGAGGTTTGCTTAAGTGAACCTGGAAAAGAGTAGATAGTTTACTTAGGTGATACATGGAAAAGAGCAGGTAGTTTACTTACGAAGATCTTAGTTGTATGGATAATAAGCCGCAGATATCGGCTTAATATAAAAAAGGAGGATGTTATGAGAAAATTATTTAGTCTAATGCTAGCAATTGTTATGACAGTCGGGCTCTTAAGCGGCTGTGGTAAATCATCGGGTTCTAAGGACACGATTACCATCCTGTACCCTGGCGATGAAGGTGACAGAATGTCAGAATTCATGAAGAATGAATTTGCGCAGAAGATGCAGGAAGACCTTGGATTAAAGGTGAAAATGATCTATGTACCCTGGGATCAGTATTGGTCACAAAAAGACATTATGCTTGCGGCAAATGAACCCATTGATTTATACTGGGACGGACTTCCGGATCTTTCCACCTTTGTGAATAAGAAACAGGCCTCGGTACTGAATGATCTGATTGACAAATATGGGCAGGATATGCTCAAGGTGCTTCCGAAGCAGCAGCTGGAGGGAGCTACCATTGACGGGAACATCTACGGTATTCCAACCGCATATGCTCCATCGTCCGGTATGTTCCAGTTAGTATGCGTGCGCCAGGATATCCTGGAAGCTGTCGGAATGCAGGAAATTAAGACAGCAGAGGATCTGAAAGAATTTGCCGAAAAGGCAAAAGAACAATTTCCTCAGATGAAGGGACCCGCTGATCCAATCTTCAAGCCCTTAACCAGATATTTTGCTGATGAGCAGCTTTCCTGGGTAGCGTATGGTGATGTTGCCGTGTATGGAGAGGATACGGGTAAAGTCTTCAGTTATTATGAAACGGATGCTTTCAAAAAAATAGCAAAGTATAATAGTGAAATGTATAAAGAGGGGCTGTATTCGGATGATCTTACCATCAAATATAACGAGCGTGACTCACGTATGCAGACCGGTCTGTATCTTTGGGTAGAGGGCTCTTTAGGAAAAGAGAACGAGATTATAGACAGTGTAAAAGTGAATGCACCGGATGCCAGATTGAAGTCTTATATCTTAAAGCCTGATGAACCACGCTATGTCATCGCTACCGGTGGAGAAGTGCTCTGCATTCCGCAGACAGCGCCCAATCCCGAAGGAGCTATGAAATTCCTCAACTGGCTTTATAAATCTCAGGATAATTATCTGATGGCTCTCTACGGTGTGAAAGATAAGGATTATAAAATCGTTGATGACAGAATTCAGAAAATCACTACAGATGAATTTTTCTATGAGTGGATGTTCCGTAATATGAATTACCAGTTGTTTGCGCCAGAAGTAGATCAAACTTATATCGATACTTATGAGCATTGGGATGATAATGCAAGTGCTTCCAAAATGCTTGGTTTCCGCTTTAATAATGAGAATGTTAAGGAAATTGAAACCGCAATTAACGAGGTAGCAGGAAAAGAGATGGCTCCGATTCTCTATGGTTTTTCAGATTATGACACAGCGTATCCAGAGGCTTTGCAGCACCTAAAGGATGCCGGAATCGATCAATATATCGCAGAAGTGCAGAAGCAATTGGATGCATTTCTTGCTTCGAAAAAATAATTAGCAAGAATTCTTATAAGACAGGTCTCCATAGAACCAACCACTCCTATCTGGGAAATACCCAGAGATCGGATTACCCAGGTATGCATTACCCGGATAGTGTAATGTCCACATGGCCTGTAACTTGAAATTGTACTAAAAAAATGCCCGCAGCTTCTGGGGCATTTTTTAGTACCACATTTTTAGTACATTTACATTTTTAGTACATTATCACATTTTTAGTACGTTATCATATATTTTTCGAACCCTATCTTAATCATATTCCGAAGGAGCTGGCTCTAACTTCAGGTTGAGTTTCTCATAACCATAGAGGTTGGCAGAATTATCTTTTGAGGTAACAGACTGTAGCCTTGTATTCTTGAAATTAGCATATCAGCTGCAACCATACCGATTTCTTCCATAGGAACATGAATTGTCGTTAA